>JAFOPS010000032.1 GCA_017394205.1 Clostridia bacterium
GATATAGTCGGCGTGGCCCGGGCAGTCAACGTGCGCATAGTGGCGGCCCTGGATCTGCTGGCCGTCCTTGCCCACGCGGTCATAGGTCTGATACTCAACGTGCGCGGTGTTGATCGTGATACCACGAGCCTTCTCCTCGGGAGCCTTGTCGATGGAGTCATAAGCCTCGAACTGGGCCTTGCCCTGCAGGGAGAGCCACTTGGTGATAGCAGCGGTCAGAGTGGTCTTGCCGTGGTCAACATGGCCGATGGTACCAATGTTAACGTGGGGTTTCGTTCTTTCGAATTTTGCCTTTGCCATGGTACTTGTTCCTCCTTGTATTTTACATAATAAGTGTTTCTTCCGTTTTGCGGTACATCATCCCTATTTTATAGGATACCGCGGAAAAAAGCAATAGATTTTAGAGATTTACTTGTTATTTGCCAGCTTTTCCTGAATAGATTTGGGCACTTCGGTGTAGTGGCTGGGCTCCATGGTGTACTGACCGCGTCCCTGCGTGCGGGAACGGAGGTCGGTAGCGTAGCCGAACATCTCAGACAGGGGGACGAAAGCGTCGATCTGCTGGGATGCGCCGCGGGCTTCCATGCCCTGGATCTGGCCGCGACGGGAATTGAGGTCGCCGATGACGTCGCCCATATAATCCTCGGGGACGATAACGGAAACCTTCATGATGGGCTCCATCAAAACGGGATCGGCCTTGCGCATGGCCTCCTTGAACGCCATGGAACCGGCGATCTTAAAGGCCATTTCGGAAGAGTCGACCTCGTGATACGAACCGTCGAACAGCGTGACCTTCACGTCCACAACGGGATAGCCCGCCAGAACGCCGGAGTGCATCGCGCCCTGGATACCGGCGTCTACCGCGGGGATATACTCCTTGGGAACGGCGCCGCCCACGACCTTGTTGATGAACTCGTAGCCCTTGCCGGACTCGTTGGGCTCCAGCGTGATCTTGACGTGACCGTACTGGCCCTTACCGCCGGACTGACGGCTGTACTTATGGTCGACGGAAACAGTCTTGCGGACGGTCTCCTTATAGGCGACCTGGGGCTTGCCCACGTTGGCCTCGACCTTGAACTCACGCAGCAGGCGGTCGACGATGATCTCCAGATGGAGCTCGCCCATGCCGGCGATGATGGTCTGACCGGTCTCTTCATCGGTATAGGTCCGGAACGTGGGATCCTCTTCCGCCAGCTTGGCGAGAGCGATGCCCATTTTCTCCTGGCCGGCCTTGGTCTTGGGCTCGATGGCCACGCGGATGACCGGCTCGGGGAATTCCATGGACTCCAGAATGATGGGATGGTCGGGATCGCACAGCGTATCGCCGGTGGTGGTGTTCTTCAGGCCCACCACGGCGGCGATGTCACCGGAATAAGCCATGTCGATGTCTTCCCGGTGGTTGGCGTGCATCATCAGGATGCGGCCGAAACGCTCGCGCTGCCGTTTGACGGAGTTGATGGCAGTAGTGCCGGCTGCGATGGTGCCCGAATAGACGCGGAAGAAGCACAGCTTGCCCACATAGGGGTCGGTCATGATCTTGAACGCCAGAGCCGCGAAGGGCTCGGTGTCCGAGGGATGACGCTCTTCCGGCTGATCGGTGTTGGGATTGACGCCCTCGATGGCCTTTTTGTCCAGCGGAGAGGGCATGAAATCCACGATCGCGTCCAGCAGCTTCTGCACGCCCTTGTTGCGGTACGAGGTACCGCAGGTCACGGGCACGATCTTGACGGCGATGGTGGCGGCACGGATGGCCTTGCGGATGCTTTCGCTGGAGATCTCTTCGCCCTCCAGGTACTTCATCATGATCTCGTCGTCATATTCGGAGATGGCTTCCAGCATCTTGCCGCGGTATTCCTCCGCCAGGTCGCGCATATCCTCGGGGATCTCTTCCACGCGCATGTCCTTGCCCAGATCGTCATAATAGACGTCTGCCTTCATCTCCACCAGGTCGATGATGCCGCGGAAGGTATCCTCCGCGCCGATGGGCAGCTGGATGGGCACGGGAACGCATTTCAGACGATCCTCCATCATATGGATGACGTGGAAGAAGTCGGCGCCCATGATATCCATCTTATTGACGTATACCATGCGGGGAACACCGTACTTGTCAGCCTGATGCCATACAGTCTCCGACTGGGGTTCGACGCCGCCCTTGGCGCAGAGCACCGTTACGCTGCCGTCGAGGACGCGCAGCGAACGCTCCACCTCCACGGTGAAGTCCACGTGGCCGGGGGTGTCGATGATATTGATGCGATGGCCCTTCCATACACAGGTGGTAGCGGCGGAGGTGATGGTGATACCTCTCTCCTGCTCCTGCTCCATCCAGTCCATGGTGGCGGCGCCATCATGTGTCTCGCCCATTTTATGGTTCACACCGGTGTAAAACAGGATGCGCTCGGTCGTCGTCGTTTTGCCGGCGTCGATGTGTGCCATGATTCCGATGTTGCGAGTCAGCTCCAAAGGATACTGTCTGGGCATCTGCGGTCTCCTTTCGAATGGTGATTCATAAATGCGCCGTCAGCTTACCAGCGGAAGTGCGCGAAGGCCTTGTTGGCCTCGGCCATCTTGTGGACGTCGTCACGTTTCTTGACGGCGCCGCCGGTGCTGTTCATAGCGTCCATGATCTCGCCGGCCAGGCGTTCCTTCATGGTCTTTTCCCCGCGGGAGCGGGCATAGGACGTGATCCAGCGCAGACCCAGGGTCTGACGGCGGTCGGGACGGACGTCCATGGGGACCTGATAGTTGGAACCGCCCACGCGGCGGGACTTGACCTCGAGCACGGGCATGACGTTTTCCATGGCCGTCTCAAAGGCTTCGCAGGGGTCTTTTCCGGTTTTTTCCTTGACAATATCAAACGCGTCGTAGACGATCTTCTGGGCAACGCCCTTTTTGCCGTCCAGCATGATATTGTTGATGAGCTTGGTAACCAGTTTCGAATTGTAAAGCGGGTCCGGAAGGACATCCCGCTTGGGTACATTTCCTCTTCTGGGCACTTTGCTTCCCTCCTTCATAGAATGATTTCATAGGTACTCAAAAGCGCTTATGCTTCTGTCAGCGCCATAGAACGGGAAAATCTTATAATAGATAAGAAATACCGTCCAAAGCGTCTGCTTTGCTTATGCTTTTACCTGAGTGGCTTTTGCGGACTCACTTTTTGGGCCGCTTGGCGCCGTACTTGGAACGGCCCTGCATACGGCCGGAAACGCCCTGGGTGTCCAGCGTACCGCGGATGATGTGGTAACGCACACCGGGCAGATCCTTGACACGGCCGCCGCGGACCATGACCACAGAGTGCTCCTGCAGGTTGTGGCCCACGCCGGGGATATAGCCCCAGACTTCCATGCCGTTGGTCAGACGCACACGAGCGACTTTCCGCAGCGCAGAGTTCGGCTTCTTCGGGGTCATGGTCTTCACGGTGGTGCAGACGCCGCGCTTCTGGGGAGAAGACAGATCGATCGACTGTTTCTTCTTGGAATTGTAGCCCTTCTGCAGTGCCGGAGCGGTAGACTTGTAAGTCGCCTGCTCTCTGCCCTTTCTTACCAACTGGTTAAATGTAGGCATTGACGATATTCCTCCTTCTTCAAAATTTTCTATTCCGCGCCGCGGGGAAACGACCCGCGGCGTTGATAGTAACGGATCAGGTCTTGAGGACGACGGCGACCGCCGCGCCCACCCGGATGCCGCAGGCGCGGCCCAGCTCCTCCATGGAAGCCACCGGCGTCACAGAGAGGCCGGCAATGCCGCAAAGCTGCTCCAGCTCCTGCCGGATGCGCCCGTCGGCGTCGTCGGCAAGAAAGACCTGTCGGGCTCTCCCTTCCCGGATCGCCCGCTGCGACTGCTTCAGTCCGACGGTCTTCGCTTGATCTTTCAAGTCCAAAAGCATCGTCTTCCCCCTATGCACTCGCAACTATTTTAGTATAATACAAGTTTTTCAATTAGTCAAGAATTTCCGTAATTTCTTCGTATTCCGGATTGTTGTACATGGCCATGCCCGAGCCGGCAGGGATCAGCTTGCCGATGATGACGTTCTCCTTGAGGCCCAGCAGCGGATCGATCTTGCCCTTGATGGCAGCCTCGGTGAGCACGCGGGTGGTCTCCTGGAAGGAGGCGGCGGACATCCAGCTCTCGGTAGCCAGAGAAGCCTTGGTGATGCCCAGCAGCACGGGCGAGCAGGTGGCGGCCTCAAAGACCTCGCCCTTCTCGGCAGCGGCCTTTTCGGCCCGCTCGTTGGCGTCTTCGAAATCGGAGATCTCCACCATGGCGCCCACCAGCAGATCGGTGGTGCCCACGCTCTCCACCTTGACCTTGCGCATCATCTGACGGACGATGACCTCGATGTGGCGGTCGTTGATATCCACGCCCTGCTGACGGTAAACGCGCTGGACCTCCTGGATCAGATAGGCCCGGACGGCCTCCACATTGCGGGTGCGGAGCACGTCGTGGGGATTCCAGGGACCATCCATCAGAGCGGTGCCCTTTTCGATCAGATCGCCCTCGTGGACGCGCAGCGGGGTGTTGATGGCCACGGGATAGGTCTTACTGTCGCCGTTTTCGGGATCGGTGACGGTGACGTTGTTGATGCCCCGTCTTCCCTCTTCGATGTGGATGATGCCGCCGATGTCGGTGAGGATGGCGGCTTTCTTGGGCTTGCGGGCCTCAAACAGCTCCTCGACGCGGGGAAGACCCTGGGTGATATCGCCGCCGGCAACGCCGCCGGTGTGGAAGGTACGCATGGTCAGCTGCGTGCCGGGCTCGCCGATGGACTGCGCGGCGATGATGCCGACGGCCTCGCCGATGCCGATGGGATTGTTGAAGGCCAGGTTGGAGCCGTAGCACTTGGCGCAGACGCCGTAACGGGCCTTGCAGTGCAGCACGGAACGCAGGCGCACCCGCTCGATGCCGGCATCGATCACGCGCTTGGCGTCGTCGCCGTCCATCAGCTTATCCTTGGAAACCAGCAGCTCGCCGGTCTCGGGATGCACGATATCCGCCAGCGGATAGCGGCCCACCAGACGGTCGGAGAAGGGCTCGATGACCTGATTTCCGTCCTTGATCTCGTAGACCTCGATGCCCTCTTTGGCGCCGCAGTCCATCTCGCGGATGATCACGTCCTGCGAAACGTCCACCAGACGGCGGGTCAGATAACCGGAGTCGGCGGTACGAAGAGCGGTGTCGGCCAGACCCTTACGGGCGCCGCGGGAAGAGATGAAGTATTCCAGAACGCTCAGGCCCTCGCGGTAGTTGGCCTTGATGGGGATGTCGATGGTGCGGCCGGAGGTGTTGGCGATCAGACCGCGCATGCCGGCCAGCTGACGGATCTGGTTCACGGAGCCGCGGGCGCCGGAGTCGGCCATCATCATGATGGGATTGAAGGGATCCAGATGCTCCATCAGGGCGTTGGTCACGTCCTTGGTGGTCTTTTCCCACTCCTCGATGACCAGGCGGTGACGTTCGTCGTCGGTGATCATACCCATCTTGAACAGGTCGGCGATCTCGCCCACGTGCTCTTCGGTGGTGCGCACCAGCTCGTATTTCTTTTCGGGGATGGACATATCCGCCGCGGACACGGTGATGGCGCCCAGGGTGGAATATTTATAGCCCATGGATTTGATGCGATCCAGCAGCTCGGCGGTCTCGGTGAAGCCGTGCTTCTCGATGCTGGCCTTGATGATCTTCTGGAGCTGCTTCTTGCCGCACTTGAAGGTGATCTCCAGATCAAAGGCGTGCTCGGGATCACTGCGATCCACGAAGCCCAGATCCTGCGGGATGCCCTGGTTGAAGATCAGGCGGCCGGCTGTGGCGTCGATGATGTGGCTCTCGGTGATGCCGTTCACCGTCTTGGTGACGCGGACGCGGATGAGCGAATGCATGCCGATGACGCCGTCGTTATAGGCCAGCATGGCCTCGTCCACACTGGAGAAGACCTTGGCGCCGCTGTGAGGATCGATGCGGCCGGTGGCGGGGTCGATCTTGCCGGAGCCGGGCTCGGTGTCCCGCTCCATGGTCAGGTAATAGGAGCCCAGGACCATGTCCTGAGAGGGCACGGTGACGGGAGCGCCGTCCTGCGGCTTGAGCAGGTTGTTGGCGGAAAGCATCAGCAGACGCGCCTCGGCCTGCGCCTCGGCGGACAGGGGCACGTGCACGGCCATCTGGTCGCCGTCGAAGTCGGCGTTGAATGCGGTACAAACCAGCGGATGCAGCTTGATGGCGCGGCCCTCCACCAGGATGGGCTCAAAGGCCTGGATGCCCAGACGGTGCAGCGTGGGGGCGCGGTTGAGCATGACGGGGTGACCCTTGATCACGTCGTCCAGCGCGTCCCACACCTCGGTGCGGGAACGCTCCACCATCTTTTTGGCGGATTTGATGTTGTTGGCCAGGCCGTCCTCTACCAGCTTCTTCATGACGAAGGGCTTGAAGAGCTCCAGCGCCATCTCCTTGGGCAGGCCGCACTGATAGATCTTCAGCTCGGGGCCCACCACGATAACGCTTCGGCCGGAATAGTCCACGCGCTTGCCCAGCAGGTTCTGGCGGAAGCGGCCCTGCTTGCCCTTGAGCATATCGGACAGGGACTTGAGGGCGCGGTTGTTGGGGCCGGTGACCGGACGGCCGCGGCGGCCGTTGTCGATCAGGGCGTCCACCGCCTCCTGCAGCATGCGCTTTTCGTTGCGGACGATGATCTCGGGAGCGCCCAGCTCCAGAAGCCTCTTGAGGCGGTTGTTGCGGTTGATGACCCGGCGATACAGATCGTTCAGGTCGGAGGTGGCGAAGCGGCCGCCGTCCAGCTGCACCATGGGGCGCAGCTCGGGGGGCAGGACGGGCACGATGTTGAGCACCATCCACTCGGGGCGGTTGCCGGAGGCGCGGAAGGCCTCCACCACCTCAAGGCGCTTGCTGATGCGCATGCGCTTCTGCCCGTTGGACTCGTTCATCTCGGCCCGCAGCTCTTCGCTCAGCTGATCCAGGTCGATCTCACGGAGCAGCTCCTGGATGGCCTCGGCGCCCATCTCGGCCTTGAAGTCGTCCTCGTACTTTTCACGGTAATCCTGATATTCCCGCTCGGAGAGGATCTGCTTTTTGATCAGCGGCGTGTCGCCGGGATCGATGACGATATAGCTGGCGAAATACAGCACCTTTTCCAACAGGCGGGGCGACATATCCAGAATCAGGCCCATGCGGGAGGGGATGCCCTTGAAATACCAGATATGGGAAACGGGCGCGGCCAGTTCGATGTGGCCCATGCGCTCGCGGCGCACCTTGGATTTGGTGACCTCGACGCCGCAGCGGTCGCAGATCTTGCCCTTGAAGCGGACCTTTTTATATTTGCCGCAGTGGCATTCCCAGTCCTTGGTGGGTCCGAAGATGCGCTCGCAGTAAAGGCCGTCGCGCTCGGGCTTGAGGGTGCGGTAGTTGATGGTCTCGGGCTTCTTGACCTCGCCGTAAGACCATTCCTTCATCATTTCGGGAGAAGCCAGTCCGATCTTGATCGCTTCAAATGTCATATCAGCCATTGTATCCTTCTCCTTTCTCAATTCTCGTTCGAGAGGTCGCCCAGCTCTTCGGCCACAACGCTCTCGAAGTCAAAATCGTCGTTCGCGGACTCCGAATCATCCTCGTCGGAGGGCTCGGCCGATTCCATCTCGCCGTTCTCGTTCTCGATGCCGAAGCCGGCGTCTTCGAAGTCGCGGGCAGAGCCGTAGGAATCTTCGCGGAGGACCTTTTCGTAATTGTCGTCGTCATCGTCGGTGATCAGCTCGATCTCCTCCATGTTCTTGTCCAGAACGCGGATGTCGAGGCCCAGCGACTGCAGCTCCTTCACCAAAACCTTGAAGGATTCGGGCACGCCGGGCGTGGGCACGTTGTGGCCCTTGACGATGGCCTCGTAGGTCTTGACGCGGCCCACGATATCGTCGGACTTGACGGTGAGGATCTCCTGCAGGGTATAAGCTGCGCCGTAAGCCTCCAGGGCCCAGACTTCCATCTCGCCGAAGCGCTGGCCGCCGAACTGGGCCTTGCCGCCCAGCGGCTGCTGGGTGACCAGACTGTAGGGGCCGGTGGAGCGGGCGTGGATCTTGTCGTCAACCAGATGGTGCAGCTTGAGGTAATACATGACGCCCACGGTGACGGGGTTGTCGAAGGGCATGCCGGTACGGCCGTCGTACAGGATCGCCTTGCCATCCACGATCTTCAGCTTATCCGCCAGACGCAGGGCCTCGCGGTATTCGTAATTCTGCTTCTCCTCGGCGGTGAGCAGACGGTGGGTCTTTTCGCCGTCTTCCCCGGTGATCTCCTCGTACAGATCCTTCTTGGCGATGTTGGGATCCCGGTTCTCGTCCCGCAGGATCGAGCGGTACAGGCCGGCCTCCTTCAGAAGGGCGCTGATGTCCTCTTCCTTGGCGCCGTCGAAGACGGGGGTGGCTACATGGATGCCCAGGGCCCGGGCGGCATAGCCCAGGTGGACCTCAAGCACCTGACCGATATTCATACGGGAAGGCACGCCCAGCGGATTGAGCACGATGTCCAGCGGACGTCCGTCGGGCAGGAAGGGCATATCCTCCTGAGGCAGGATGCGGGAGACGACGCCCTTGTTGCCGTGGCGGCCTGCCATCTTGTCGCCCACGCTGATCTTGCGCTTCTGGGCGATGTAGCAGCAGACCTTCATGTTGACGCCAGGGGTCAGCTCGTCGCCGTTCTGGCGGGTAAAGACCTTCACGTCCACGATGGTGCCGGCTTCGCCGTGGGGCACGCGCAGCGAGGTGTCGCGCACCTCTCTGGCCTTTTCGCCGAAGATGGCGCGCAGCAGACGCTCTTCAGCAGTGAGCTCGGTCTCGCCCTTGGGAGTGACCTTACCCACCAGAATATCGCCCGAACGGACTTCCGCGCCGATGCGGATGATGCCCCGCTCGTCCAGATCCCGCAGGGCGTCTTCGCCCACGTTGGGGATGTCGCGGGTGATCTCCTCGGGACCCAGCTTGGTGTCCCGGGATTCCATCTCATATTCTTCCACGTGCAGCGAGGTATAAACATCCTCGCGCACCAGACGCTCGTTCAGCAAGACGGCGTCCTCGTAGTTGTAGCCCTCCCAGGTCATGAAGCCGATGAGGGCGTTCTTGCCCAGCGAGATCTCGCCCTGGCTGGTGGAGGCGCCGTCGGCGATGACGTCGCCCTTCTCCACGCGCTCGCCCACGTCCACGATGGGACGCTGGTTGACGCAGGTGCCCTGGTTGGAGCGCAGGAACTTGATGAGCTTATGGGTCTGGGTGCCCAGCGTGTCGTATTTGATGGTGACGGAATCGGCGTCTACGCGGGTGACCACGCCGGAATCCTTGGCCAGAGGCACGGTGCCGGAGTCGACGGCGGCCTTATACTCGATGCCGGTGGCCACCAGAGGCGCCTCGGTGACCATCAGAGGCACGGCCTGCCGCTGCATGTTGGAGCCCATCAGGGCGCGGTTGGCGTCGTCGTTCTCCAGGAAGGGGATCATGGCGGTGGCCACAGAAACCATCATCTTGGGAGAAACGTCGATGAGGTCCACCCGCTCCCGGTCTACCTCGATGATGTCGGAGCGGTGACGGCAGGTGACGCGGGGCGCCTTGATGCGGTGCTCCTCGTCCAGCGGCTCGTTGGCCTGGGCGATGATGTATTCATCCTCCACGTCGGCGGTCATGTAGCGCACCTCGTCGGTGACGCGGCCGGTGGATTTGTCGATGAGGCGATAGGGCGCCTCGATAAAGCCGTAATCATTGATGCGGGCATAGGTGGCCAGATAGGAGATCAGGCCGATGTTGGGACCTTCGGGAGTCTCGATGGGGCACAGACGGCCATAGTGGCTGTAGTGCACGTCGCGCACCTCGAAGTTGGCCCGGTCGCGGGACAGACCGCCGGGGCCCAGGGCCGACATACGGCGCTTGTGGGTCAGCTCGGCCAGCGGGTTGGTCTGATCCATGAACTGGGACAGCGGCGAAGAGCCGAAGAATTCCTTGATGGCGGCGGTGACGGGGCGGATGTTGATCAGGCTCTGGGGCGTGACGATGTCCAGATCCTGAATGGTCATACGCTCGCGGATCACGCGCTCCATGCGGGAAAAGCCGATGCGGAACTGGTTCTGCAAAAGCTCGCCCACCGAACGCAGGCGGCGGTTGCCCAGATGGTCGATGTCGTCCACCGTGCCGATGCCGTAAACCAGGCCGCACATATAGTTGATGGAGGCCATCACGTCATCGGGCGTGACGTGGTTGGGGATCAGCTCGGGCACGCTGTCGCGGATGGCGTCCAGCAGCTCCTCGCCCTCATACTTGTCCATCAGCTCGCACAGCTTGGGGAAGCTGACGTGCTCGTTGACGCCCAGCGCCTTTTCGTCGCATTCGACGAAGTCGTGCAGCCAGACCATCCGGTTGGAGAAGATTTTGACTTCCTTCCCGTCCACGTCGAGCCACGCCTCGTTCACACCCTTGCGCTCGATCTCCTCGGCGCGCTCGCGGGAGATGACCTCGCCGACGTTGGCCAGCACCTCGCCTGTGCGGGGATCGACCACGGGGCGGGCCAGCTTGTGACCGGAAAGGCGCTTGCTCAGCGCCATCTTTTTATTGAATTTATAGCGCCCCACGGCGGACAGATCGTACCGCTTGGGATCGAAGAACAGGTTGTGCAGCATGGTCTCGGCGGAATCCACCGTGGGGGGCTCGCCGGGACGCAGGCGCTTATAGATCTCGATCAGGGCCTCTTCCCTGTTGTGGGCGGCGGTATCCTTCTCGATGGTGGCAAGGATCCGGTCGTCTTCGCCGAAGAGCTCCTTGATCTGGGCGTCGGTCTCCACGCCCAGCGCGCGGATCAGCGAGGTGACGGGCAGCTTGCGGTTTTTGTCGATACGGACATAGAAAACGTCGTTGACGTCGGTTTCGTATTCCAGCCAGGCGCCGCGATAAGGGATCACGGTGCAGGTATGGCAGGTCTTTTCGGGTCGATCGTTGTTCAGGCCGTAATACATGCCGGGCGAACGGACGATCTGGGAGACGATGACGCGCTCGGCGCCGTTGATGATGAAGGTGCCGCTGTCGGTCATCAGCTGGAAATCGCCCATGAAGATCTCCTGCTCCTTGATCTCCTCGGTTTCTTTGTTGCGGAGACGGATACGGACCTTCAGCGGAGCGGCGTAGGTAGTGTCGCGCTCCTTGCACTCAATGATGCTGTACTTCGGGTTGTCCTCCAGGGTGTAATCCAGGAAGGTCAGCTCCAGATTGCCAGTGTAGTCTGTGATGGCGCCCACGTCTTTAAAGACGGCGCGCAGGCCCTCTTCCAGGAACCAGCGGTAGGACTTCTTCTGGACCTCGATGAGGTTGGGCATCTCCAGGATCTCGTCGGTCCGGGAGAAGCTCTTGCGGATCTTTTTTCCGCAGCGAAGGTCTTTCATCGGCTGTCTCACTCCATTTCTTTATTTTCAAAAAACTCTTACACGATCGATACGCCCGGGGTAGTTGCGTCTTTATGCAGTTTTGCTCTTGCCTTTTGCGGCAAATTCCGTTATACTGTTTTTAGCAAAAAAGGCGCACTGTACCACATGGTGGTACAGTTTTTCATTTTAACACTGTTTTTCAACGAAGTCAACAAGTTTTCTTCGGAAATTTCGTAAAAAACGGCAATTGACAGGATTTTTTTATCTCAAAAAAGAGAAAGCCGCGGGCATGCCCGCGGCTTTTTTGCGTTTGAAATCACGAGGCGCGAAACGCGCCCGGCAGCGTCAGTTGAAGGATTTCGGATTCGGATATTTGTGCTTGCCGGTCGCGTATCCGCCGTGGTCCTTGATCGTCATATAAAACACGTCTTCTCCGTTTTTAAGCTGCACATAGCAAACGCCCTGTTCGTCGAATCGATCTGTGATCTCGATCTTCTGGTCAAAATAATAAACCCACGCCGTGCCGTCCTCTTCATATACCACGTCCGGCATGCTCAGCTCCCGCAGGATCTCGTCTTCCGTTGCGGGCCGCACTCTCCCGTCGGGTCCCACCGCGACGCCGCCGCCGCTTTTCTGATGAACGTTCCCGGCCGCATCCTCATAAGTCAGCGAATAGTTTCCGTTTTCGATTTCTAAAACTGCGTCTGTCTGATCCCCGCGGATCCAGATCTGGATGCTGCGCTGCACCCCGCCCAGATCGGCGGCATAGGCCGCGGTGGCCAGCCCCAAAATGATCGCCAGCGCCGCGCAGACGGCTGCCAGGCGGGAAATTCGGATGGTTTTCTTCTGCTTCATGGTTTCTCTCTCCTTTGAAAAGTCGCAGGAAGTATGAAACGCGGAAAAGGTCTTTTGATAGCGTTCTTTATTCGTCATCGTCCCATTCCTCCTTGAGTTTTGTTTTCAGGAGCGCCCGGCCCCGGCTGAGCTGACTTTTCACGGTCCCTTCCCGGCTGTGCAGGAGCTTCGCGATCTCGCGCACGGAATAATCCTCGTAGTAAAACAGATGGATCACGATGCGGTAGCGCTCCGGCAGCTCCATCACCGCCGCAAACAGGCGGCCGTCTGCCGGCTCTTCAAATGCCGCCTCTGCCATGCAGTCCTCCCACGAGGTCTTGTTCCTCCGCCAGAAGGAGGACGCGACGTCCCTTGCCCGGTTGATCGCCGCCCGCAAAAGCCACGCCTTGAGATGCTCCTCGCTCTCGTACTGCTGTCCCAGCGAATGGTAGCGGATCATCACGTCCTGCACCACGTCGTCGGCGTCCGCCCGATTGCGGCACACGCTCAGCGCCGCGCGGAAGATCCGGTCGCCGTAAGCCCGGAATGCCTCGTCTGTTGTCAGCCTCATGCCATGCTCCTTTTCGTTTGGAAGGTCCCTTCACCTATCATACGATTTTCCGCGGAAAAAGGTTGCATTTTTTCGATTGTTCACAAAAAACATCAAAAACGGGGCCGAAATGGCCCCGTTTTTTGCCGTTGGGAGGTCAGACCTCCCGGTTGACGATCTTATAAATATAGTCCATATCCAGCCCGCCCCGCACGGCGTCGGCCAGCAGGTCATATTGCCGCTCTTTATACTGCAGCGCATCGAAGGTCCCCAGCGCCGCAAAATCCACGCCTTTTCTGCCGCAGAGGGCACGCAGCACGGCGTCGGCAACGCCGGGCGCGTCGAAAATGCCGTGGATATAGCTGCCGTAAACGCTGCCGCCGCCGTTGACCGGGCGGGTCTTTTCCCCGCTGCGGCCCATGTGGATCTCATAGCCCTCGTACCGCAGACCGTTCAGGCCGGAAAACAGGCCCTCCACGCCTTCAAAAATGCCGGAGGTCTGGGTCTGCACCTTGTTTCCTTCAAACACTGTTTCGAAATCCAGCAGGCCCATGCCGGAAAGCTCGGTGACGCCCGCCGCTTCCACCTGATCGGGGTCGGAGATCCGTTTTCCCAGCATCTGAAAGCCGCCGCATATGCCGAACACCGGCGTTCCCCGGCTGGCCGCCTGGAGAATTCGGGCTTCCAGACCGCTCTCACGAAGCCAGATCAGATCGGCGATGGTGCTTTTGGTGCCCGGGAGCAGGATGAGATCGGGCTCGTGCAGCTCGGCGGTGGAGGTCACATAGCGCAGCGAAACGTTTTCATACCGCTCGAAGGGCGAGAAGTCGGTGAAATTGGAAATGCGGGGCAGGCGGATCACGGCGACGTCGATGAGCTTGCGGGCGCCGTCCCGATGAAACCGCTCGGTGAGGCTGTCCTCGTCGTCGATGTCCACATGGGTATACGGCACCACGCCCACCACCGGCACGCCGCACAGCTCCTCCAGGATCCTGAGGCCCGGCTCCAGAATGGCCCGGTCGCCGCGGAACTTGTTCACCACGGTGCCCTTGATCCGCCGCCGCTCGTCCTCCTCCAGCAGGGCGATGGTCCCGTAAAGCTGGGCAAATACACCGCCCCGGTCGATGTCCCCCACCAGCAAAACGGGAGCGTCCACCAGCTTGGCGAGGCCCATGTTCACGATATCCTCCTGCTTGAGATTGATCTCGGCGGGGCTGCCCGCCCCCTCGATGACGATGATATCGTATTCGGCGGCCAGGCTGTTGTAGGCCTCCATCACGGCGGGGATGTATTCCCGCTTCCGCCGGTAATACTCCATGGCCCGCATGTTGCCCTGCACCACGCCGTTGACGATCACCTGGCTGCCCACGTCGGTGGTGGGCTTGAGCAGGATGGGATTCATCCGCACGTCGGGGGCGATGCCCGCCGCCTCGGCCTGCACCACCTGCGCACGGCCCATCTCGCCGCCCGCCTTGGTGATAAAGGAATTGAGCGCCATGTTCTGGCTTTTGAACGGGGCCACACGATAGCCGTCCTGTTTGAAGATCCGGCACAGCCCCGCCGCCAGCAGGCTCTTGCCCGCGTTGGACATGGTGCCCTGGATCATGATGCTCTTCGCCATTTTTACGCCTCCCCCACCGCGGCGGCCAGCGCCGCCATCAGCTTCTCGTTTTCTTCCCGCCGCTTGACGGCGACGCGGAACCAGCCCGCTCCCAGGCCGGGATAATTGCCGCAATCCCGCAGCAAAACGCCGTGGGCCGGCGTTTTTTCCGCCAACGGGAGCGGCGCATAAAACAGCAGATAATTCACCTGCGACGGACAGACCCAGAATCCCAGCTTTTTCAGCTCCTGCGTCATCCACGCCCGCTCGCAGGAAACGATCTCCCGCGCGCGCTTCAGAAATCCCCGCTCGCCCAGTGCGGCAACGCCCGCCGCCTGCGCGGGCACCGACACGTTCCACGGCTGAACGGTTTTGCTCATTTGGAAAAGCAGCGCCCCGTCGGCGCACAGGCAATATCCCAGCCGCAGACCCGCCATGCCGTAATTTTTGGTAAAGGCCTTCAAAATCACCAGCTCCGGGCAGCTTCCCAAAAGCTGCTTCAGGCTGCCGTTCTCCCACCCGTCGGACAGGTCGAGAAAGCATTCGTCCAAAAACAGGCGGACGCCCTTTTCATGGCACAGCGCCGCTGTCTGCTCCAGCAGGGCCCGCGGGATGAGCCGCCCCGTGGGGTTGTTGGGATTGCAGAGAAACACCGCCCGCGCGCCGCTCGCTTCCACCGCGGATAGAAACGCCTCGGTCAGAGTAAAATCATTTTCCCGCTCCAGCGCATAGCGGATCACGCCGCAGCCCGACGCCTCCAGCGCCAGCGCATATTCCGAAAAGGTGGGCGCCGGCATCAGCGAAGGGTCGGGGCGGGCCGCCGCGCAAAAGGAATAGATCAGCTCGGCGGCTCCGGCGCCGCACAGGATCCACGCTTCCGGAACGCCCTCATAGGCGGCGATGGCCGCCCGCAGATCTCTGCAGAAGGGGTCGGGATAGCGCTCCAGATCGGCAAGGCTCTCCATCGCTGCCCGGCGCACCGCCTCCGGCGCGCCCAGCGGATTGATGTTGGAGGAAAAATCCAGCATGGCTTCCCGACCGTAAAGATCGCCCCCATGGGGATTTGCGGTTTGATACAGCATCCCGGTTTTCCTCCCTTACAGCAAAATCAGCGTCCGAAGCGCCGCGCACAGGACCAGCGACAGCGCCGCCGTAACGTAAAGCAGGCGGCAGGCGCGGGGGATGTCCTCATACTCGATCTCCCGCAGCGGGTCGCCGATATATTTCTTTTTGTGCAGGACGCCGTGATACCAGGCGTCCCCCGCCAGACGCAGGCCCAGCAGCCCCGCGCAGACCGATTCCGTCTGGGCGGAATTGGGACTTGCGTGATTGTAACGGTCCCGTTTGAAAATCTTCCGGCCGTTTTTTCCGTCCATACCCAAAAGCGCTCCCGCCGCCAGCATCAGCAGCGCCGAAAGCCGCGCGGGAAGGAAGTTCATCACGTCGTCCATCTTCGCCGGGACAAGACCGACGTTTTGATAAGGAGGCTCCACATAGCCCAGCATGGAATCCATGGTGTTCACCGCTTTATAAAAGAATCCCAGCGGCGCGCCGCCCAACGCCAGAAACAGCATGGGCGCCACCACCCCGTCGGAGGTGTTTTCCGCCACGGTCTCCACCGCGGCCCGGGCCACGCCGCGCTCGTCCAGCCGCTCCACGTCGCGTCCCACGATCATGGAAACCGCTCTGCGGGAGGCGGTCAGATCGCCGCTTTGCAGAGCGGCATAAACCTTCATGCTCTCGTCCCGCAGCGAGCGGGTAGCCAGGATCTGCCAGCACATCACGCTCTCCACCGCCATCCGCAGCCACGGGCTGACAGTGCCGCAAAGCCGCAGTATCAGCCAGGGCACGGCCGCGGAAAGCCCGGCGGTCACGATCCACACCGCCGCGCCGGCCAGGTTTTCACCGCGCGGCGTTTTGGGAAACAGGGCGCGGAAGACCTTTTCCAGCGCGGCGATCAGCTTTCCGATGAGCACCACCGGATGGGGCAATCCGTGGGGGTCGCCCACAAGCAGGTCGATAATAAACCCGATGAACAGCGCGGCCAGCGAATAGATCATACCGCCGCCTCCCGCTGCATGGTAAACAGGTACACGGGGTTTTGGCCGGTCATCAGATGATAGCGCCCCGCTCTTCTGTCACGGGCCACCGTCAGCGAAACGATCTCATGCTCTGTAAAGTTATATTCCTTTATGATCCCGGTCAGCTCCGCCGCCGATTCCATCGTTACCGCCGCCGCCACGATGCGCACGCCGGGGTTTTTCTCCAGCAGCAGCGCCACGATCTCCCGCAGATTGCCCGACGAGCCGCCGATAAAAGCGTGGGTGGGTGCGGGAAGCTCCTCGCAGCATTCGGGCGCGACGCCCGCCACCGGGATGAGATTCTCCACGCCGAAGGCCGCCTTGTTTTCTTCCAGCAGGGCAAGCGCGTCTTCCCGGCGCTCCACGGCATACACCGTGCCTTTTTTCGCAAGCAAAGCCATTTCCACGCTCACCGAGCCCGTCCCGGCGCCCACGTCCCAGCAGACGGCGTCTTCCGTCAGCTGCAGCTTGGACAGGCACACCGCCCGCACCTCGCTCTTGGTCATGGGCACCGCGCCGGCTTCTCCGCCGCCGCGCAAAAAGGTTTCGTCGGGCAGACCGAAGCGAAGCGCGGCGCAGGCGCGCTCATTTTCGATCAGGGCGACGCTGAGGGGGTGGAATTTCTTTTCCGCCAGCTCCGCAGCCGTGCCCCGGACGATGGTCTCGTCGGGATATCCCAGCCGCTGGCCCACGCTGACGCACACGCCGCCCAGTCCGGCGGCGTTCAGGTCCCGGCACAGCGACACCATGCCGTCTTCGCCTCCCACAAGCGCGAAAACCCGCGGATTGCGGCGCACCTGTGCGGCGATGTTTCCCGTCCGCCCGTGCAAGCTGACGGGAACCACGTCTTCGTAAGACGTGCCCAGCCGGGCGCACAGCACCGCCAGCGAGCTGAGGCCCGGGAGCACGGTCACCTCACAGCCTTGCAGCAGCGGAAGCAGCTTTTTCGTTCCGCTGAAAAAGCCCGTATCGCCGGACATGACCACCGTAAAACGGCGGTATTCCCCGTGAGACAGGATATAGTCCGCGATCGCGTTTGGCGCGATGGCGTCAAAAACGGCCTGATGAGGCAGCGCCACCGCCTCCAGCATCCGTCGGGCGCCGATGAGACAGTCGGCTCCGGAAACGGCGGTCCGGACCTCCTCGGTCATGCCTTCCGGGCTGCCCGGGCCGATGCCCGCCACTGTTACCTGCGGACGGCGGTGCAGACCAAAGCGCCGGCACAGCAGCGCCACGGTCTCCGAGAGGCTGAGGCCCTCGTGCTGAGGCGGCCGTCCGATGACTACCAGACGGGCGCCGGCCTCCCGCGCGGCCTCCGCCTTTTCCGCAAAGCCGCCGGTGCTCCCGCCCTCCTTCGTCACCAGCCATCGGGCGCCGACGGCCCGCAGCAGGGCGTGATTCATTTCTTTGGAAAATGGCCCCTGCATGGCGATGATATGCGCAGGGGCAAGTCCTGCGGCTTTACAGGCTGCAAGAGAATCCTCCATGGGCAGGACCCGGGCATAGACCCGCTGGGCAAAGCCGCGCATCGCCGCGTATTTGGCGATTTCCTTGCTGCCCGTGGTCAAAAGCACGTTTCCCTCGGTCCCGTCCAGATAGGCGGCGGCCTCTTCGGCGTCGGAGGCAAACACCGCCCCCTCCGGCAGCTCGTTTTCCTCCCGCAGCAGGCGAAGATATTCCGTGCCCGTTTTGCGGCAGGCCGCCGAGATGTTCTCGGTGACCACGGGGGCATAGGGATGCGTGGCGTCGATCACCAGATCGAAGGCCTCGTTCCGGAACAGCTCCTCCATTTCCTCCTCGGTCAGGCGGCGGGCGGAGACGGTCAGGGCGTCCCCGTGGGGCAAAAGCGTTTCGCCGTAGTCGGTGGCGACGCAGGCGTGCACCGTCACCGGCTGCTCCGTCAGAAACTGGATGATCTCCCGCCCCTCGGTGGTGCCCGCAAACACACAGAGCTTATACACCGCGATACCCCCTCGGCGTGACCAGCTTTCCGGCCACGGTCTTTGTCATGCTGTTGCCGATAAACACGGTGCAGAACATATCCACCTGGGCATCCTGCAGCTCGCCCAGGGTCAGGATCCGGGTGCTTTCGCCCTCCCGGCCGATGTTGCGCGCCACGCCGCAGATGCGCGTTTCGGGCAGATGCCGCAGCAAAATGCCGCAGGCCCGCTTGAGATGGTCAGGGCGACCGTGGCTGGCGGGATTGTAAAGCACAACGGAGAGGTCGGCCGCCGCGGCGGCCTCCAGCCGCTTTTCGATGGTTTCCCACGCCGTCAGCCGGTCGCTCAGGCTGATGACGGCAAAATCATGGGTCAGCGGCGCGCCCAGGATCGCGCCGCCGCTGCAGGCCGCCGTCAATCCTGGAACGACCTCCACGGCGGGGTCTTCCCTCTCGCCCCGCAGCTCATAGATCAGCGCCGCCATGCCGTAGATCCCGCTGTCGCCCGAGCAGACCATGGCAACGTTTTTGCCCTCCAGCGCCGCGTCCAGCGCCATTTGGCACCGCTCCTTTTCCCGGGTCATAGGCGTGGACAGCACCGGCTTGTCGGGATAATGCTCCCGCACCAGATCCACATAAACGTGGTATCCCACGATCAAATCACATTCCCGCAGGGCGCGGTCGGCCCGCAGGGTCATATCCTCATGGTTTCCCGGGCCGATGCCCACCACCGTCAGCTTGCTCAAAAGCCCACCTCCAGTTTTTCCTCCGCCACGGCGACGGTCACGCCGTTTATCGCGGTCTTTTTCACGATCAGCCGCTCCGCGCCCAAAAGCGCGGCCCGCTCGCATACGTTGTCCACCCCCGTGACGCTCTGTACAAAGGCCGAGGGGGTGAAGTCGCCCTTAACGTCCTGCAGCTCCTCCGCGGAATAAAAGGCCGCGGGCCAGCCCATCCGGGCGCAAAAGGACAAAAGGCCGGCTTCGTCGGCCTTCAGATCAATGGAATAAACGCCCTTTACCGCCCGCAGCTCAAGCTCGTTTTCCCGGAAAACAGACTCTACGGCCGCCCGGACGGCGGACTCCTCTATGCCTCTGCGGCAGCCGATCCCCAGATGCAGGATCCGGGGGATCAGCGGCAGGGTCACGGCGAAGGGCCGCCTGCTCCGGCAGGAAATGCAGATCCCAACCGGGCCGCTGCCGCCCGGCACAGTGCCGGAAGGCAGCGCCGTAACGATGGGATAATCGCAGCAAAGAGGCACGTCCCCCTCCAAAATGGCCGCCGACACCGCCTTGGCCGCCTTGATGTCTCCGATGACGAGTCCACGCTCGGTCGCCCAGGTGTCCACGGAAAAGCGTCCGTTGATATCGGTGGCGGTGGTGACGACGGGCAGCGCCTTCAAAGCCGCCGCCAGACGGCGGCTCAGGGCGTTGGCGCCGCCGATGTGTCCCGAAAGCAGCGGGATCACATACTGGCCCCGCTCGTCGATGCATAAAACGGCGGGATCGGTGCGCTTGTCGCGCACGTGGGGCGCGATCTCACGGACGGCGATGCCCGCCGAGCCTACAAAGATCAGCGCGTCGCAGGCGGAAAACAGCTCACCGTAAAAGGTCAAAGCCGGCTTGCCCAGCGGCAAAAAGCCGTCTCCCGCAAGACGCTCCGGCGTATAGGCGAAGGTCTCCCAGCCCTCCAGCGCCGACAGCACTCTGCGGGCCGTTTCACAGCCCCGGGCGCTGAAGGCGAGCACCGCCGCCTTCACTTCGTTGCCTCACGGAATTCCGTGGAAAAGGCGGGGTCGTAGAGCTTCGACCGCTCGTATTTCCCTTCCAGACAGTTGCCCACGATGATCAGCGCCGTCTTTTTCAGCCCGTTTTCCGTCACAGTCCGGTGCAGCGTGCCCACGGTGCAATGGAGCTTCAGCTCTTCGGGCCAGGTGGCTTTATACACCACGGCCACCGGCGTGTCGGGCCGATAGCCCCCCGCCAAAAGATCGTTTTGCAGCGATTCGGTCAGGCCGGTGCTCAAAAACAGCACCATGGTCGCCCCGTGAGCCGCCAGCGAGCGGATGGATTCCCGCTCCGGAACGGGGGTCCGCCCGGCGGCCCGGGTGATAATGACGGTCTGGCTCACCTCGGGCAGGGTGTATTCCGTCCGCAGCGCCGCCGCAGCGCCGCAAAAGGCGCTGACGCCGGGGCAAACGTCGTATTCCACATCCATGGCCTCCAGCAAGTCAAACTGCTCCCGCACCGCGCCGTAAATGCTGGAATCGCCGGTGTGCAGACGGACGGTGGTCTTTCCCGCTGCCTCAGCCGCTTTGATCACCGCCATCACCTGCTCCAGCGTCATTTCCGCGCTGTTGTAAAGGGCGCAATCCGGTTTTGCGTATTGCAGCACGTCGGGATTCACCAGCGAACCCGCGTAAACGACCACGTCGGCCTCCTGCAAAAGCCGCGCCCCGCGGACAGTGATCAGATCGGGCGCACCGCTGCCCGCGCCGACAAAATGTACCATGCTTATCCCTCCAAAATCTTTTTCAAAAGCTCACGGGCGTTGTCCGTTTCGCCCAGAATGCCGTATTCCTTGGAAAAATAGACCGCGCCGGTCTCCACTCTCCCGCCCCGATGGGCCAGATGGAAGGCGATTCGCTCCGTCAGGCGGTCCAGCGTCCTGCGGCAGAGCTCATCGCTCTCTTCCCGCATCACACGGACGGCGTCGTCGCAGGTGACACATTCCAGCATCCGCGCTATGCAGTCCGGAGAAAGCCCGGCGGCGCCCGCCTGGGCGCCCAGGATCTCCATGCGGCAGTCGCCGTATTTGGAATGGGTGTTCATCATGCCGCCGCCCAGCTTCACCAGCTTGCCCACGTGGCCGATGAGCAGCGCGCCGCGAAACCCCATCTCCCGGCACAGATCCAGCCCGTCGCCGATAAAATTGGAAACCTGAACGGCCCGCTCCGGGTCGATGCCCAGCGAGCTTTTGATAAACTCCGCGCCGTAGTTTCCCGGCGTCAGCAGCACATATTCCGCGCCGCCGGCCCGCCGCTGGTTGAGCTCCACCCGGATGGTGTCTACCAGCGCCTTTTCGCTCATGGGCTCCACGATCCCCGTGGTGCCCAGAATCGAGATGCCGCCCACGATCCCCAGCCGGGGGTTGAAGGTCTTTTTCGCCAGCTCCTCGCCCAGGGGAACGGAAATGATCACGGAAAGCCCGCCCGAATCATCGGCAAGGCGGCGGATCTCCTCCAGATTCTCCCGGATCATTTTCCGGGGCACGGAATTGATGGCCGCCGCGCCAACGGGCTGATCCAGCCCCCGCTTGGTGACCCGGCCCACGCCCGTGCCGCCGTCGATGACGATCTCATTCCCCGCGCAGCGGGAAACGCAGGCATAGATCAGCGCGCCCCCCGTCACGTCGGGGTCGTCGCCGCTGTCCTTTTCAATGGCGCAGGAGACCCGGTCCTTTTCCATGACGATGTCCCGCACCTCCAGCGCAAGAGGGATGCCCTTTGGCGTGACCAGCGAGATCGTTTCCCGCCGCACGCCGGTGAGAAGCATCCACGCGGCGGCCTTTGCCGCGGCGGCGGCGCAGGATCCGGTGGTATAGCCCAAGCGCAGACGCTTGCCGTCTTTGGTGACGTACTCTTCCATGCTCATCGCGTGATCTTATACATCAGCGCGTTGACGATGGCCGCCGCCACGTTGCTGCCGCCCTTTCTGCCCCGCGCCACGATATACGGCACGTCGGATGCGATGATCCGCTCCTTGCTTTCCACCACGTTGACGAAGCCCACGGGCACGCCGATGATCAGCGCCGGAGACAGCTTTCCCGCATCCATCAGCTCCTTGATGGACAAAAGCGCCGTGGGCGCGTTGCCGATGGCGAAGATGCAGGGCTTGTCCAGCGCCGCGGCCCGCTCCATGGACACGGAGGAACGGGTGACGCCCCGCTCCTTTGCCTCCAGCGCCACGTCGGGGTCGGCGATAAAGCAATGGACCTCGCCCCCCAGCTTTTTCAGCGCGGTCTTGTTGATGCCCGCCATGGCCATACTGGTGTCGGTGACGATATGGCAGCCGGCGCGCAGGGCGTCGAGCCCCTTTTGCACCGCGTTTTCCGAAAACACCAGATTGTCGGCATAATCAAAATCCGCCGTGGTGTGGATGACCCGCTTGACCACGTCCGCCACCTCGGGCGACGGCTGATGCTCACCCAAAAGCTGGGTGATGATCTCAAAGCTGCGTTTTTCGATGTCCATAGGTTTGACGATCTCGATCATAATGCTTTCTCCTTCAAACACGCCTGATAAAACCGAACGGCAAAACCGGGGTTGGCGTAAAAATGAAAATGGGGATATCCGGCGTACAGCGTGTCGGTGGCAAAAACGCAGTCCCAGCGTTTTCCCGACAGCTTTTCGGCGATAAAATCCGCGCCGGTCTCTTCCGCGTCCCAATGATGGAACTCGTGGCCCCGGATCTGTTCTCCGGCGGCGCAGAGCAGATTGTCCTTTTTCGCCGTCAGCGTCACATAGCCGAAGCGAGTCAGCTTTCCGTTGTCAAAGCATTTTCCCGGCAAAACGCCCGCCATGGGATGAGCGCCGATGGCCTGCGTCAGATACATGAAGCCGCCGCATTCCGCGATGCAGGGCAGGTTTTTCCCGAGTGCTTCCCGGACGGACTCCAGCATGGTCCGGTTGGCGGCGAGCGTCTCGGCATATAACTCGGGATAGCCGCCGCCCAGGTAAAGGCCCTGAATGTTTTCCGGCAGGGCTGCGTCGTCCAGCGGGCTGAAGGGCACCAGCTGAGCGCCCATCTCCGTGAGCGCCTCCAGACTGTCTTCGTAATAAAAGCAGAACGCCTTGTCCCGGGCCACGGCGATGCGCACCGGCCGGGAAAAGTGCGGCAGCTCCACCGGGAGACAGTCCAGCGCAGGCGCTTCGTCTGCCAAGGCAAGCAGCCCGTCGAGATCGAGGCTTGTTTCCGCCTGACGGGCCAGCCGCGCCATTTTTCCCTTCAGATCCGCCACCTCGGCCGCCGTCACCAGGCCGAGATGCCGGCTCTCCAGCGCACAGTCGGGCATTTTGGGCAGAAAGCCCAGCGGACGGATCCGCCCGCCGAAATGCTCCGTGATCGCAGGCACAAGCGACTCGTAGGTGGAGGCAGCGCACTGATTGAGGATGACGCCCCGGATGCCGCTTTCCTCCCGGAACCGCAAAAACCCCTCGATCACGGCCAAAACCGAAAGCGAGGCTCCCTTTGCGTTGACCACCAAAACGGCGGGCGTTCCCGTAGTCTGCGCCACTGCAAAGGAGCTGGCCCGGGTGCTCGTGAGACCAAGCCCGTCGTAATAGCCCATAACGCCCTCGATGACACTGACGTCGCACCCCGCGCCGTTTTTCGCCAGCAGATAGCGGGCGGTGTTGTTTTCCAGAAAAAACAGATCCAGATTAGCGCTTTTTGCGCCGATGATCCGGCTGTGGAACATGGGATCGATATAATCCGGCCCGCACTTGAAAGCGCCGGTTTTCAAGCCCCGGTCGCAAAGCGCCTGCAAAACGGCGCAGGTGACGGTGGTCTTGCCGCAGCCGCTGCCCGTCCCGGCAAGCAAAACGCGGGGAAGATTTCGCTTCATGGCTCTCCTCCTTTGCCGATTTTTCCGACAAACAATAAAAAAGCGCGGCAGCCATCGCTGCCGCGGCCGAATTTCCGCAACGATCCCTCCGCCTCCATAAACCGTGGAGCGGGCCCCACTTCAAGCAGGTCTTCTGACTTTCGCATAGGGCAGATCGCTCTGCCTGCGATCAGACGCCGTCTTCCCGGTTTCCCAGTGACTGGCCTTCGCCATTTTGTCTGATCTCTGCGTACACAGCGGCGGTACCGTTCGGGATTCACACCCGATTCTCTATTCTCCCCTGCCTGCGAAGCGCCTGCCGGGGCACTTGAAGCGCATATTTTCACAATGGCATTGTACCGTTTTCCGGATGGCTTGTCAAGCCGCGGACAAAAAAGGCCGACATTCTGCCGGAGCGCCGCGAAAGGCTTGTCAGACGGGGTCCGCTTTGCTACAATATCCTCAGGATCAAAAGGAGGCGATCTGTATGCCCCGTTTTCTTCTGGCTCCCGATTCCTTCAAGGGGACCCTGTCTGCAAAAGAGGTCTGCGGCATTTTTGCCGGGGCGCTTTCGGCGCGCTTTCCCGATGCCGTCATCCGCGCCGTTCCCATGGCCGACGGCGGCGAGGGCATGACGGAAAGCTGGCTGGAGCTTCTGGGCGGGCGGCGGATCATACGCACTGTTACGGGGCCGCAGGGCGCGCCCGTGGAGGCGTTTTACGGCATCTTGCCCGACGGGACGGCCGTCATTGAAATGGCCGCAGCCGCCGGTCTGCCGCTGGTGCGGGGCAAAAACGATATTCTCCGCGCCACCACCCGGGGCGTGGGCGAGCTCCTGCTGGACGCGGCGGCGCAGGGCGCTTCCTCCGTCATTCTGGGCTTGGGCGGCAGCGCCACCAACGACTGCGGCCTCGGGATGGCTGAGGCGCTGGGTTTCACCTTTACAGACCGCTCGGGGCAGCGTTTTTCGCCGCTTGCGCTCCGCCTGGGCGACGTCGCCTCCATCCGCCCGCCGGAGCATCCCTTTCCCCTTCCCGTGCGTGTGGCCTGCGACGTGCGCAACCCCCTGCTGGGACAAAACGGCGCGGCGGCGGTCTTCGGGCCGCAAAAGGGCGCTTCCCCCGAGGAAATTTCCCTGCTGGAGCACGGCGCTGCCCGCTTTGCCCGGGTGCTGAACAGCTTTTTCGGCAAGGACGTTGCTTCGATCCCGGGTGCGGGAGCAGCCGGCGGGATGGGCGCCGCGGCGATCGCCCTGCTGCGGGGCGAGCTGCTTCCCGGGGCCGAGCTGCTGCTGCAGGCGGCGGATTTCGACGGTCTGCTGACAAGGGCCGACGCCGTGTTCACCGGCGAAGGGCGGATGGACAGGCAGACAAAGCTGGGCAAGGTGCCTTATACCGTGGGGCTGCGCTGCAAAAAGGCCGGCGTGCCCTGCTATGCCTTATGCGGCAGTCTGGGCGAGGGGGCGGAGGAGCTTCTGAACTGCGGGATCACCGCTATGTTCGCCGCCTCCGACGGGACCATCGATCCCGAAACGCTCCGCCGCCGGGCGGCAGGCGATCTTGCGGCGCTGGCGCGCCGGGTCGCGGATACCCTCTCCTTTTCCGCATGATCTTCGGGCAGGACGGGCGTTCTCCCGCCTGCCCGTTTTCTCTTGATCGCGCAAAGAGCGATTGACTACCGCCCGCTTTTGCGATAAATTATAACTGTATTGCAACAATTAAAACGCGCGAATCCAAAACGAAGGCGAATCCAGACGAAAACGAGGAATGACCATGAAAGTCGTATTGCAGCATCTGACGAAGCAGTTTCCCTCCCGCAGCAAGGGCTCCCGCGAGGTGGTGACCGCCGTGGACGATTTCGATTTTGAGATCCCCGACGGAAAGCTCATCGGTCTGCTGGGCCCCTCGGGCTGCGGGAAAAGCACGACCCTCAACCTGATCTCCGGCCTTCTGTCGCCCACCTCCGGCAGGATCCTGTTCGGGGACGACGACGTCACCGATCTCCCGCCGGAAAACCGGGGCGTGGGACTGGTGTTTCAAAACTACGCCCTCTATCCCCATCTCACCGTGCGTCAAAACATCCTCTTCCCCCTGCAAAATCTCAAGGGCGCGGCAAAGCTCACCAAAGAGGAAATGGAAGAAAAAATGCTCAGCGCCGCCCGTCTGGTGCAGCTGGAGGACTATCTGGAGCGCAAGCCCGCCCAGCTCTCCGGCGGACAGCAGCAGCGCGTGGCCATCGCCCGGGCGCTGGTAAAGGTCCCGCGGGTCCTGCTGCTGGACGAGCCTCTTTCCAATCTGGACGCCCGGCTTCGCCTCCAGACCCGGGAGGAGATCCGCCGTATCCAGCGGGAGACCCGGGTGACTACCGTATTCGTCACCCACGACCAGGACGAGGCCATGAGCATCTCGGACATGATCGTGGTGATGGAGGCCGGCGTGGTGCAGCAGATCGGCGCGCCCCAGACGGTCTATGACGATCCGGTGAATCTGTTTGTGGCGAAATTCCTCGGCACGCCGCCCATCAACGTGTTTGACGGCGAGGTAAAGGACGGCGCGCTGTATATCGGCGACGACAGCGTGCTCCCGGTGGCCGGCGCGCCCGACGGGCCCGTCACCGCAGGCGTCCGGCCCGAGGGCTTTATCCTGAAGGCCGACGGCCCGCTGCGCTGCTCCCTCAACCGGGTGGAGGTGATGGGCCGCGACGTGAGCGTAGTTTCTTCCCATCCCGCAGCTGGCAGCGCCGCCATCCGCTCGATCATCGGCGCGGAAAACCAGGTGGATGAGCATTCCGACACGGTGCGCTTCGCCCTCAAGCCGAATAAAACCTTTCTCTTTGACAAGGCCACCGGCGGGCGTATCCGCTTTGCCGCGGAAGAAAGGACGGCGGACTGATGGAATCCAACAGCAAAAAGGCCTGGCTCTATCTTCTGCCGGCCATCCTGTTTCTGGGCGTGTTCATGGTCTATCCGCTGGTGGACGTGTTCGTCTATTCCTTTGAGGAGGGCTACAACTCCGCCTCCCAGACCTTTTTCGGTACGGGGCTTTACAACTATTCCTACGTGCTCCACGACCCCTATTTCCTGCAGGCGGTGAAAAACACCTTTATCCTGGTGATCTTCACCGTGCCTCTGTCCACGGGCATCGCCCTGTTGATCTCGGTGGGGCTGAACTCCATCAAGCCGCTGAAAAACCTGTATCAGACGATCTATTTTCTTCCTTACGTCACCAACACGCTGGCGGTGGGTCTGGTATTCATGATCCTGTTCAAAAAGACCGCCTATACCGACGGGCTGATCAATCTGGTGATCCACTGGTTCGGCGGGAGCGCCGTGGACTTTATCGACGGGCCCTATTGGGCAAAGATGTTCGTTCTGTGCTTTTACACCGTCTGGGTGGTCATGCCCTTTAAGATCCTGATCCTCACCTCGGCGCTGGCCTCGGTGAATCCCGATTATTACAGCGCGGCCAAGATCGACGGCGCCTCGAAATGGCGCATCTTCACCTGCATCACTCTGCCCATGATCTCGCCCATGATCTTTTATCTGGTGATCACCGGCTTCATCGGCGCATTCAAGGCCTATTCCGACGCGGTGGCCATTTTCGGCACCGATCTGAACGCCGCCGGGATGAACACCATCGTTGGCTATATCTACGACATGCTCTACGGCGACAGCGGCGGCTATCCCTCCTTTGCTTCGGCGGCGGCCATCATCCTGTTCGCCATCGTGCTCACCATCACCTGCATCAATCTGATGATCCGCAAAAAGCGGGTCTATTTCTGAGGAGGCGGCCTATGAGATCCTCTGAATATCAGACCATCCAGCGCGCCGCCCGGCGGCGAAAGGCGGTGCGGCTCACCGTCACCTATCTGCTTCTGACCCTTTGGGCGCTGATGGTCCTTTTCCCCTTTTACTGGATGGTGCTCACCTCGGTGAAGGGCTACGGCGCTTATAACGCGGAATACGTTCCCCGCTTCTTCACCCTTTCGCCCACCCTGCAAAACTACCGGGATGCCTTTACCGCCGTCCCGCTGGGCCGCTATTTCGCCAACACCCTGATCTTTACGCTGGTCACTACGGCGCTGATGCTGGCGGTGATCGTGCTGGCGGCCTTTGCCTTTTCCCGGCTGGAATTCAAGGGAAAAAATCTGGCCTTCACCCTCTTTCTCTCGCTGATGATGATCCCCAACGAGCTGGTGATCATCACCAATTTCCAGACCATCACCGACTGGGGGATGCGAAACACCTTCTGGGGCCTGATCCTGCCCTCGGTGACCTCAGTGTTTTACATCTATCTGCTGAAGGAAAACTTCGCCCAGATCCCCGACGAGCTCTATTACGCCGCCAAGATCGACGGCACCTCGGATCTGAAATACCTCTGGAAAGTAATGATCCCCATCTGCCGGCCCACACTGGTCACCGTCACCATCCTCAAAATCATCGAGTGCTGGAACTCTTATGTCTGGCCGCGGCTGATCACCGACAACCAGGCCTATTTTCTGGTGTCCAACGGCATCCAGGAGATCCGGGAAAACGGCTTCGGCCGGGAAAACATCCCCGCCATGATGGCGGCCGTGGTGGTCATTTCCGTGCCGTTGATCGTGCTGTTCCTCATCTTCCGCAAAAAGATCATGGCCGGTGTGGCCGGAGGAGGGACCAAGGGATGAGCGCGCTTCGAACCCGCATCCTGCCGCTGGTGCTGGCGGCGCTTTTGGCCGCGTGCGCGCTGGGCGGCTGCCACGGTGCGCGGAGCCTGGACGCCTTTGCCGTGCCGGAGACGTTTGATCTTTCACGCTCCTACGAGATCACCTTCTGGGCGAAAAACGACACCAACAAGACGCAGGCCTCGATTTACGAAACCGCCATCCGGGCGTTTGAGGCGCTGTATCCCAATGTGCGCGTCAACCTGCGGCTGTATACCGACTACGGAAAGATCTACAACGACGTCATCACCAACATCGCCACCAACACCACTCCCAACGTCTGCATCACCTATCCCGACCATATCGCCACCTATCTCACCGGCTCCAACGTGGTGGTGCCGCTGGACGAGCTGCTGGACGACGCGAAATACGGTCTGGGCGGCAGCGAGCTGCGCTTCGACGGTCCCGCCAGAAGCGAGATCGTGTCGAAATTCCTCAGCGAGGGCGTGATCGGCGGGCAGTCTTACGCCCTCCCCTTCATGCGCTCCACCGAGGCCTGCTACGTCAACAAGACCTACGTGGAAAAGCTGGGCTACACCCTGCCCGACGTGCTCACCTGGGATTTTATCTGGGAGGTTTCAGACGCGGCGGCGCAAAAAGACGCCGACGGCATATACCCCGTGAACGGGCAGCGGGTGATGATCCCCTTCATCTATAAATCCACCGACAATATGATGATCCAGATGCTTCGTCAGCGTGGCGCGGAGTATTCCGACGAGGACGGGGATATCCTGCTCTTCCACGACGACACCCGGGCGCTTTTGCGCACGGTGGCGGAGCACGCAAAGACCGGCGCCTTTTCCACCTTCAAGATCTCCAGCTATCCCGCCAATTTCCTCAACGCCGGCCAGTGCATCTTTGCCGTGGACTCCACGGCGGGCTCTACCTGGATGGGCTCGGACGCGCCTCTTTCCGACATCAGCGCCGACAAGATCGTCCGATTTGAAACGGCGGTCCGCCCCATTCCTCAAGTTGATCCCGCGTCGCCGCAGATGATCTCTCAGGGGCCTTCGGTCTGCATCTTCAACAAGGCCGACCCGCAGGAGGTGCTGGCCTCGTGGCTGTTCGCCCAGTATCTGCTGACCAACGAGGTGCAGATCGCCTACGCTCAGACCGAGGGCTATGTCCCTGTCACCGAAAAAGCGCAGCGCGATCCTGCCTATCAGGACTATCTGAACCACGAGGGCTCTGCAGATGCGCTTTATTACGACGTGAAGCTCAAGGCCGCCTCCCTGCTGATCCGGCATGTGGACGACACCTTCGTCACGCCGGTGTTCAACGGCTCGGCATCCCTGCGGGACGCCGCGGGCCAGCTCATCGAAAACACGGTGAAGTCCGTCAAGCGGGGCGAGCGGGTAGACGACGCCTATTTTGACAAGCTCTTTTCCGACGTGACGGCCCTGTACCGGCTTGGCCGCGGCAGCCGCGCCTCCGCCGGGCAGACCGAGCTTGGCCCTCTGCCCACGACGGCAAAGCTCCTGCTGGCGGCGCTGGGCGTCACTTGGGCGGTCATCGGCGGCGTCTTTCTGCGGCAGCAAATCAAAAAACGCTGGAAAAGCGGCCGCTGAGGAGCAAAAAATCGGCATTATCCATATTGCAATCCCTATGAATTCTTGTATAATGATTTTTGGAAAACCGCAAACCACAATTTTATCACAACAAAAAGGAGAACCAACATGAAAAAGTGCATCGCATTGCTTCTGGCGCTCACGATGGTTTTCTGCTTTGCCGCCTGCGGCAAGCAGGATACCGACGTCAAGTCCGAGGGCGTCATGACCTACGCCGAATACGCCGCCGCCGAGCTGAACAGCCAGGTGGTCGTGGAGACCTATGTTCAGGCCAAGCAGTCCTGGTGGGACAACAAGGCCACCGTCTATACCCAGGACAAGGACGGCGCCTATTTCCTGTACAACATGGCCTGCTCCGAGGCTGATTATGCCAAGCTGACCCCGGGCACCAAGATCAAGGTCACCGGCTACAAGTCCGAGTGGTCCGGCGAGGTGGAGATCATCGACGCCACCTTTGAAATCGAGGACGGCAATTACATCGCTCCCGTCACCGACGTCACCGCCCTGCTGGGCAAGGACGAGCTGGCGGAGCATCAGAACCAGTTCGTTTCCTTCAAGGGCATGACCATCGAGGCCATGGACGACGGCGTTTCTCCCTTCTACTACAGCTGGGACAACTCCGGCCAGCCCGGCACCGACGCCGACCTGTACTTCAATGCCTCGGTCAACGGCGAGACCTATTCCTTCGTGGTGGAGTATTACCTCTGCAACGAAACCACCGACGTCTATCAGGCCGTCACCGCTCTGCAGGTGGGCGACAAGGTGGATCTGGAGGGCTTCCTGTACTGGTACAACGGCTCCCAGCCCCACATCACCGCCGTCACCCCCGCCAAATAAGTATTTGAGCAAAAAAAGTCCCCGGCCTTGCGGCCGGGGATCTTTTTTCATCAAAGCAAATCGGAAAGAGTCTGTTCGATCACGCGGACAAACTGCTCCAGTCCCGTTTTATCCTCCCCGGTAAAGCGGGCGGGATAAGGGCTGTCGATGTCCAGCACGCCGACGATACCGGTTTTCCCGTGAAGCGGGACGACGAGCTCGGAGCGGGAGGCGCTGTCGCAGGGGATGTGTCCGGGAAAGGCGTGGACGTCAGCCACAAGCTGGGTTTGATCCTGCGCGGCCGCCGTGCCGCAGACGCCCTTCCCCAGCGGGATCTCGATGCAGGCGGGCTTGCCCTGAAAAGGCCCCAGCACCAGCGTTTCGCCCTCCAGCAGATAAAACCCCGCCCAGTTGATCCGCTCCAGCGAGGCAAAGAGCAGCGCCGAAAGATTGCTGAGATTCGCCGTGAGATGGGGCACGTCTTCCGTCAGGGCGCGGGCCTGTGCGCAAAGAGTCGGGTATCCCGGGAATCCTTGAAACATGATCTGCTCTTCCATATAAACCTCCTGTACCCGCAAAAGCGAGCCGTCACAAATCGTGTTAAAATGACAAAATTCAGCTTTGCTGTATTGGACTTAGCCAAAGGAACAGCGCAGCACACAATGATTAGATGAGGACATCCTCCGTCAGCTTCGCCATGCGGATGCCGTTGACGTCGTAGGTGTAGCTTGCCCGGGTCACGCCGCCCTCGGTGACGGCGGTGAGGCGGTTGAGGGTATCGTAGGCATAGCCCACGCTCTGGATGGTTTCACCGTCCTTGCTCAACTCGAAATACGTCCGGTTGCCGACACCGAATACTAAACTTCAAAGCTTTCTTGATAAATAATTTTGATTTCATCGTTACGGACAAATTGTCTTGCAATCTGAAAAGACGTGCATAATATCTCCAAATCAATCGGAAAGAGATTAATTTGAAAAGACAAGAAACGTTCTCCTTCACAGTCAATTCTTTGAGCTTTAACGCTTTGCATGAAATATGGAATTTGTGCAAAGGTCATTTCCCTTATAGGCTTATTTTTGAGATATCCTTTTACATGATTGATATTTACCTTGTAACATCCTCGAAAATAAAAAACCACTTGCTTTTCTGTTCTATCTTCCTCAAATGTCAATTCAACGTCGTCGCCAAAATTACTACAATATAGTTTTTCTACTCTTGCATCCCAATAATCTGTTTGATCGATAGCCTTTTGCATGTCATCTATCATATTTCTACCTCTTGCCGATTAACTTTCCTGCGTTTTATCCACCCCGTAATAGCGGTTTAGGAGTTCATAAGCTTGATCGGTGAATGTTACAAAATAGCATGATAAGAAATGGTTTTCAATCCAGCTCGCCTTTAGATTTCCTTTGCGTGGAAATCGCTTCTTTGACCACACAATCCAATGTTTCGGAGGCTTTGTTTTATCGACAACAATATAAACCTCCCTCATTTCTTTGATCTGTGTCCAAGAAACTCGCTGTCGAAACAATAAAAAATGTTGGACAGTAAAGCCCTCTTCATCCAAGTAGTATGCTCTTGATACATAAGAAAACAGATAGAAAATCCCTGCCGATGGAACAATCAGCAAAATGCTGAGTAAAAGAATCGAAATGAGTGGCTTATGAACATTCCAGTTAAAGCAGGCTTCCAACACCACAAGATTCAGATTAAATGCAAGCATAACGAAATATACTTGCCGCACCTTCTTGGTATCCTTTTCGGCATGGTCGCATACTCGTTCACCTTGATATTTGTTTCTCACGCCTTTTCACCCCTCGCGGTCTTTCGTATTGCCGATTAGCTTTCCTGCGTTTTGTCCACCCCATAATAGCGGTTTAGGAGTTCATAAGCTTGATCGGTGTATTCAACAAAAAAGCAAGAAAACTGACGGTGCGATACCCAATAATTTGAAAACCTTTTCGATGATGGGAACGGCCTGATTGACCACACGATCCAATGCTGCGGC
>JAFOPS010000008.1 GCA_017394205.1 Clostridia bacterium
CCCTCCTGCAGCTTGCGCAGACCGAGGGAAAGCTGATCCAGCGACGAGCGGATCTTGTTGAGCACGCCCCGGGAGAGAAACCGGTCGGCGATCAGCAGCGTCAGCACCAGTGCGGCGATGATGAGGATGCGGCTCACCTGCTGGGCCTGAAGCACCTGCCGGCGAAAATCCTCCAGCGAGGCATAGCTCTGACGCAGGAGCCAGGCCAGCGTCAGCCGGTCGGCGGCGAAGGAGATCAGCCAATAGGCCGCCACGGGCAGAGCGAACATCAGGATATGCGACCAGAACAGCCGCTTTTTCACAGACATGGGAACACCTCCGGACAAAAGGATAGCGATTGACCATAGTATAACACAAAAATCCGGAAGTTGGTTAAACGGCGGGTAAATTTCGGAAAAAGAAAAACCCGCAGATCGGAAGGATCTGCGGGAAGGCGCGCTTAGCGGCTGGATTTTGGCGTATTGAAGCGGGCGTAGGACTTTTTCTCCTCGGGCGTGGGGGAAACGTCGCCGGCCCGGACCAGCGCCCAGCGGGTGAGAGAGGGCCCCACCAGTTCATAGATCAGCACGCCGAACAATACGATGTTGCGGACCAGCGTGCCCTCATAGCTGCCCATCAAAGCGGCAGCGGTGGTGCACATGCCCAGCGCCACGCCCGCCTGGGGCAAAAGCGTGATGCCCAGATAGCGGCGGATAGAGGGCGCGCAATTTGTCGCGGCGGCGGAAACGCGAGCGCCCAGATATTTGCCCGCCGACCGGGCGAGAATGTAGAGCAGGCCGATGCCCACTACGGCGACGCTGCGGAACACCGATAGTTCAAGCTGCGCGCCGCTGAGAACAAAGAACAGGGCGTAAATGGGGGCGGTCCACTTATCGGCGCGGTTCATGATATCGCCGGAGCGGGGGCAAAGGTTGCAGAATACCGTTCCCAGCATCATGCAGACCAGAAGCGCGGAAAAATGCAGCTCGGCAAAGCCCAAATCGATCCGGAGAGAAGAAAGGGCGATGGTCACGAGAACAAAGCCGATGGTCAGAGACAGACGGTTGGTGTTGGAGAAGAACAGCCGCTCCAAAAGCGTCAGCAGCCAGCCCATCACGGCGCCCAGCGCCAGTGAGCCGGCGATCTCCAGCAGGGGCTCGAGGATTACGGCGGCGGCGCTGACGGTGCCGCTGAGCATGGCCTGAGCGATGCCGAAGGACACGGCGAAGCAGACCAGGCCCACCGCGTCGTCCAGCGCCACGATAGGCAGCAGAAGATCGGTGAGGGGGCCCTTTGCCTTATACTGCCGCACCACCATCAGGGTGGCGGCGGGAGCGGTTGCTGCGGCGATGGCTCCCAGGGTAATGGCGGCGGAGAGCGGCAAAACGGCCTCGCCCAGCGCAAAATGCAGGAGGATGAGGGCGATATCCACCATCACCATGGCCACCACAGCCTGGAATACGCCGATGACGGCGGCCTGTTTGCCGGTCTTTTTCAGTTGCGAAAGGCGAAATTCGTTGCCGATGGCAAAGGCGATAAAGCCCAGCGCCACCGTAGAGAGAATGCTCAAACGCCCGATGGAGGCATCGTCGGGAAAGCCCAGACCGGGCACCTGCAGCCGGCCCAGGCCATAGGGGCCGATGGCAAGACCGGCCAGCAAAAAGGCTGTTACGTCGGGAAAACTGACGCGCAGCAGCTTGAAAACACGGGTCATCAAAAGGCCGGCCAGCAGAGCGACGGCCACCGAGATCAGATCGTACATGGTAAAACCTCTTTTCCACGTATGGTGAAAGAAACGAACAAATAATTATTATAGTCATATTTTGCCTGACTGCAACATGGATTTTTCACAAAAAATCGGAAAAAACAGGAGAATCGCTCTATGATGCGGCAATTGCAATTTGATCTGTTCCATGATATGATATGCCATAGACAGCATACACCCCAAGGGGGAATCTGATCCGCGGGAGGAAGGCACCATGGAAAAGCTCAAGGCGTTTTTGAAGCGGAAGGATATCGAGATCTCGGCGCGGCGCTACGGCATCGACGCGCTGGGAGCTATGGCACAGGGCCTGTTCTGCTCGCTGCTCATCGGCACCATTTTGCGGACGCTGGGGCAGCAGATCGGCTGGCAGACGCTCACCGACATCGGCGCTTACGCCATGGCGGTGTCGGGACCGGCCATGGCAGTGGCCATCGGTTTTGCCCTCAAGGCGCCGCCCATGGTGCTGTTTTCGCTGGCCGCCGTGGGCTGGGCGGCCAACGCCGAGGGCGGCGCCGGCGGCCCGCTGGCCGTTTTGATCATCGCCGTCATCGCCGCCGAATGCGGGAAAACGGTTTCGAAGGAGACCAGGATCGACATTCTGGTGACCCCCGCCGTCACGATTTTTGTGGGCGTGCTGCTGGCCAAGCTCATCGCGCCTCCCATCGGCCTTGCGGCAAAGGCCTTCGGCGACGTGATCGATCAGGCCACCAAGCTCCAGCCCTTCTGGATGGGCATCGCCGTTTCCGTGCTGGTGGGCGTGGCGCTGACCCTGCCCATCTCTTCGGCGGCCATTTGCTCGGTGCTGGGCCTTACCGGTCTGGCGGGCGGCGCGGCTGTGGCCGGCTGCTGCGCCCAGATGGTGGGCTTTGCCGTGATGAGCTTCCGGGAAAACCGCTGGGGTGGGCTGGTGAGCCAGGGCATCGGCACTTCCATGCTCCAGATGCCCAACATCGTCCGCAATCCCCGGGTCTGGATCCCGCCGATCCTCACCTCCGCGGTGACGGGGCCGCTGGCCACCTGTCTGTTCCGGCTTCAGATGAACGGCGAGCCCATCAATTCCGGTATGGGCACCTGCGGCCTGTGCGGGCAGATCGGCGTGTGGACCGGCTGGCTGGCTCCCAGCGCCAAGGCGCTGGAGCACGGCGCTTCCGCCATTGTCCCCGGCGCCATGGATTGGATCGGGCTGATCCTGATCAGCTTTGTCCTGCCCGCCGTTTTGTGCCTGCTGTTCGGCGCGATCTGCCGCAAACTGGGCTGGATCAAAGAGGGCGACCTGAAGCTGTAAATTCGTTGATAAAAATGAGCGCGCCGCGGCCGCGGCGCTCTTTTCTTTTTTCCAAAACCGTGTTATAGTAAAAGGCGAAAACGCAGGATCGGAGCGTGGATTATGAAAAACAGGATCAAGGATTATCTCATCATCACGCTGGGCGCGGTGATCTGCACGGCGGGCGTCTTTTTCTTCCAGATGCCCAGCAACCTCACCATGGGCAGCACCGCAGGCCTGGCCATCATCCTGGCGGAGGTCATCCCGCTGAAGGTGTCGGTGCTCAACCTGATCCTCAGCGTGGGGCTGCTGGCGGTGGGACTGATCTTCATCGGGAAGGATTTCGGCGCGAAGACGGTGTATGTGGCGCTGCTGATCCCCCTGCTGCTGGCGGGGATGGAGGCGCTTTGGCCCAATGTGCAGCCCGTGATGGGGGATAAGCTGCTGGATATGCTTGGCTATGTGTTTATCGTGGGTGGCGGGCAGGCGATCCTGTTTTTGCGGAACGCCTCTTCCGGCGGCATGGATATCGTGGCGAAGCTGCTGAACAAGTTTTTGCGCATGGAGCTGGGAACGGCGGTGACCCTGTCCGGACTGGCGGTGGTGTGCAGCGCGATCTTTGTGTTCGACGTGCAGACCGTGCTGCTGGGCGCGCTGGGGATGTTCCTGAACGGGCTGGTGCTGGACCATTTCATCTTCGGCATGAACGAGAAAAAGCGGGTGTGCATCATCTCCCAAAAGGAGGACGAGATCAAGCAATTCATCCTGAAGGAGCTGCACAGCGGCGCCACCATCTATCAGGCGGTGGGCGCTTACAACGACGAGCCCCGCCGGGAGATCATCACCATCGTCAACAAAAGCGAATATGCCCGGCTGATGCGCTATTTGGAAAAGGAAGATGCCGACGCCTTTATCACCGTTTATTCGGTGAACGAGATTTTGTATAAGCCCAAAACGATCGAGTGAAGCGACAGCAAGACCGCCCGACCCGGATTTCCGGGGCGGGCGGCCTTTTTATAGGGAACGGGGGTTATTTCCGGTAATCGTAGAAGCCGACGCCGGCGTTGACGCCGGTCTCGCCCTTGTCGATCTTTTCCTTGAGCAGCTTGCCCAGACGGTTGGTAAGAGAGCCCTCGGTCTCGGCGTCGGGCTTCATCTGGTTGATGTTGTAGGCGGTCTCGAGGCCGACGATATCCAGGATCTTGAAGGGGCCGGCCGGCGCGCCCGTGGCCAGCTCCCAGGTCTTGTCGATGGTGGGGACGTCGGCCACGCCGTTGGCCCACAGGGCCTGCGCGGCGCTGAGGAAGGGCACCAGCATGGAATTGAGGATATAGCCGGGCTGCTCCTTCAGCACCTCCAGCGGGATCATGTTGATGGAATCGGCAAAGGCCACGGCGGCGCGGAAGACCTGAGGATCGGTGCCGGCATGCCCCATGATCTCGGCGGTGTTGTTCTTCCAGATGGTGTTGGCAAAATGCACGGCGCAGTATTTCCCGGGCCGGCCGGTATAGGGCGCGAAGGTGCTGGGCAGCATGGTGGAGGAATTGGTGAACAGCAGGGTCTTTTCCGGCAGCAGATCCTTCAGCGCGGTGTAAACGCCGATCTTTGCCTGGGGATCCTCGGACATGGATTCGATGACGATATCCGCGTCGGCCACGGCCTTGGCCATGTCGAGCTCGATATGGACGTTCTCGGCAAAGCGGGTCTTGGCCTGGACGATAAGGGCGTCGATGCTTTCGACGGTGGCGCTCTTCCAGTCGCGGATCAGTCCCTTGGGATAGAGATAGCCGCCCATGGGGGTGCCGACGAGCGCCTTTGCCTTTGCCAGATCCTCCAGCATCAGGCCGGAATACCGCTGGATCTTGGGCATGGTGCGCCCGATGGAGCCCTCGGAGCGGAGCCAGAAGGTAACATCATACCCGGTATAAGCGCACATCAGGCCGATCTGCGTACCCAGGACGCCGCCGCCGGCGACAACGATTTTCTGCATAGTGCAAGCCTCCCTTTTTGACGCCGCGGAAACGCGGCACTTTTATTGTTTATATTTTAACAAGTGTGAAATAAATTGTCAATGAATTATCAAAGAATTTTTTGTTAAGAATCCGGTTTTCCGCGAGATTTTCCACCGCCGCCGCGAACAAAAGAAAGATCCCCGGTTTTTCCGAAAATATACCAACAAAAACCTGTTTGTTCCGAAGAAAAGAGCCCGCCTGCGGCGGGCCCCTTGCAATCAGCGGGCGTTATTTGATGTATTCGGACAGATTGTTCAGATCGATCTGATCCACCACCGGGTGGACGGTCACGGAATACTCCGTCTTCCACTGGCGCAGGGTCTGGTCGAAGCGCCAATCCAGCGCGGCCTCGGC
>JAFOPS010000033.1 GCA_017394205.1 Clostridia bacterium
AGGAACAGGAGCACACGGACAACGGCTGCAATGCCCATGCCCATGACCGAGCTTCTGGTCGCCTGGCCCAGATTATCTCTGCCGGTCACGCCGCCGTCGATCAGACGGTGGGCGCCGGAGAAGGTGATGTAACCGCCGACGGTGCCGCCGATCAGCGTCAGGATCGCCGGGATCGTCGCGCTGATGCCGGAGGACGGGACAAAGGTATTGACCACCGCTTCCCCGACCGGGGGCTTGGTGATGAACATGACCACCAGGATAACGACGATCATGATCGCGCCCAGATATTTCACGATCTGGTCAACGATAGACTTGGCGGACTTGGAAAGGAAGATCACGATCGCCAGCAGGGCGGAAATGACATAGCCGATCTTTGCGGGAATGCCGGTCAGGGCAAAGATGCCCAGGCCGCCGCCGCCGACGTTTCCGATATTGAACGCCAGACCGCCGAGGGCGATCAGGCCAGCCAGCAGATAGCCGAGGCCGCGGAACACTTCATTGGCCACATCCTGGCCGCGCTTGCCGGTATAGCAGAGCACGCGCCAGATATTCATCTGAGCGATGCCCGACATGATCAGGGACGCCAGGATAACAAAGCCGAAGCTGGAGCCGAGGCTGCTGGTAAAGGTTGCCGTCTGGGTCAGGAACCCCGGGCCGATGGCAGAGGTTGCCATCAGGAATGCAGCGCCGAGGATAATGCTTGCGTTTTTGGTTTTATTACTCATAACGTTTCTCCTTTTTCAGTGGGGCTGTCTGCGCAGCCCATCATTGCGTTACGGACCCGTGCAGTTCCGATGCCTCCGGGTTCCGGTCCCGGCATCGGCCGCTGCGCTTGAGAAAGTCCTGCTTCAAAATCTGATCGACGGGATCTTTCCGAAATGTTACGGTTTTTCTTTGTTTCCTGCTTGTTATACGATCTGTGCGATGGGTGCGATCGTCACGCCCTCCTCTTCCAGTCTGGCGCGGATGTTCTTGACAAACGCCACCGCGGAGGGGTTGTCTCCGTGTACGCAGATAGAGTGCACCTCCAGCGGGACTTCCTCGCCGGTGATCGCGGTGACTTTGCCCTCCTTGACCATGCGCACGGTGCGCGCGATGGCCACATCTGTGTCATGGATCACGGCGCCGGGCAGCTTGCGCGGCACCAGAGAGCCGTCCGCCTGATAGGCGCGGTCGGCGAATACCTCGCTCGCCACCCGCAGTCCCACCTGCTTGCCCGCCTCGACCATCTTGCTGTTGGCAAGGGCCAGCAGGATGATCTTGTCGTCCACCTCAGCGATGGCTTCGGCGATGGCGAGGGCGAGATCCAGATCCTTACCGGCCATGTTGTACAGCGCACCGTGCGGCTTGCAGTGCTGCAGCGGTACGCCGTTGGATTTGGTGAAGGCCATCAGCGCGCCAAGCTGATACTTGACGTAGGCCTTCACCTCCTTCGGAGCGCAGACCATGTTGCGCCGTCCGAACCCCATCAGATCGGGGTAGCCCGGATGCGCGCCGACAGCGACGCCCGCCGCCTTCGCCGCCGCAACGGTTTTTTCCATCACGAGCGGATCGCCCGCATGATAGCCGCAGGCGACGTTTGCGGAGGAGACATGAGCGATCACTTCGTTGTCCAGACCAATGGTATAGGCGCCGAAGCTTTCGCCCAAATCGCTGTTGAGGTCAACTTTGAACATACACATTCCTCCTTTTCAGTTGATGGCGGATCGCAATGCAGAGGCTTTTTTGCATGTTTGACCCTCGATTCTTTCACCTTTAGTTCTTTTGCACAACAGCATATTGACAAGCCTCTCGTTGTGTTGTATAAATTTTATCGTAAGATATGCATAAATTCTATCAAAATTTCGCTGATAAATATAACTATCTTGTTTATATTGGGGGTAATCATGTGTTTTACGTGGATAACAACCAAAAAGCGATTTTTGAAACATCTTTCGATTTTCCTCTCATTTTGAATGAAACCTACCTGAAAGATAAGCCTCTCGGCTTCACCAACTGGCACTGGCATGAGGAGATGCAGTTCGAGCTGATTCTGGAGGGCCCCGTGGTGATGACGCTGCTGGGGAAGGACCATACGCTCCACCCCGGCGACGGAATTTTCATCAACGCAAATGTCGAGCATATGACCCGGCCCGTCATACCGGGGGTAGGCCACTACCTGTGTCTGAACATCCTGCCCTCTGTGCTCACGCTCTTCCGCGGCAGCGTGATCGAGCAGAAATACTACCTGCCCTATGCCAAGTCCCCGCAGCTGCAGGTGGTGCCGATGCACCGCTCTGTTGAGGATGATCAGCCGCTGCTCAAAGAGATCGACGAGCTGTTTCACACGCTGCGCGAGGCCGGCTTCGGCTACGAGCTCGATGCCTACGACCACCTTCTCCACCTGTGGAAGCTCCTGATCCTGCGCACCAAGCCCGCCTTCGATCCCGCCGAGCAGAGCGGACGGCACGAGGCCAGGGAGATCCTCTCCTATCTGCATGCGCATTATTCCGAGCGGCTGACGCTCGACGAGCTGGCCTCCAAGGTGCACATCAGCAAAAGCGAGTGCTGCCGCATGTTCCGCACGGCCTACGGCTGCTCGATCTTCACCTATCTTTCGGACTATCGTCTGCAAAAGAGTATCGCCCTGCTGTCCGACACCCAGCTTTCCGTGCTGGAGATTTCAGACCTGTGCGGCTTCAACAGCACAAGCTATTTCATCAAAACCTTCCGCGAAAAAGTCGGTCAGACACCGCTGCAGTACCGCCGCAGCAGGCAAAACGCCACATAGAATAAAGAACGCAAAAGGCGCGAGCGGCATCGCTCGCGCCTTTTGCGTATTCGCCTCTTCAGTTGAGCAGCCAGACCCCCGCGTTGAGGTAGAGCGCAAAGCTCACCCACAACAGATACGGGATCTGCAGCGCGGCAGCAAGCGGATCCACCTTGCGAAAGACAATGACCATCGCCAGCACCAGCCCCCACAGGATCAGGAGCCACAGCAGTGCCCCGCCAAACGCCTGGAGATTGAAAAACAGAATACTCCAGAAAAAGTTGAAGGCCAGCTGCGCGAAATAGAGCAGCAGGCTGCGGCTGCGCGCCGCCGAGGGCGGCGAGAGCTCAATGCGCGCTGCGCCGATGCCCATCAGCGCATACAGGATCACCCAGACGATGGGAAAGACGATCGCCGGCGGCGAGAGCGGCGGCTTTGTGATCGTTTCGGCATAGATCTTGGTGCTCTCCCGCGTCAGCAGGCCCGCCAGCGCACCGACTGCTTCTGTGAACACGATCCAGAGGACATAGGCTTTCCAAGGTTTCCTTTCCATGTGCATCACCCCGGATAGCATATGCCGCTTTTCGGAAGGGTATACCTCGCCGCAGGACAAAAGGGAATTTCGCGCCGGCGGCGCGACCTTCTTTGCCCACGGCGGCAAAGAAGGCAAAACGCCGCCCGAACCGCTTCGGTTCGGGACTCCCGCTTTGCGGAAACCTGTGCAATTCTGACCTTTCTTGTTTTTGAAAATGAGTCTTGCCGCAGACGATCGGTGTGCTTTTCGCACCGCTGCCGCTTATGCTAACCTTGATGAAGTTGACGCACAGACTAGCCAAAACTGCGTCTAACCAAGCAGATTCAGAGGCTTTTCTGACAAGTCTGTGCTGGGCACGGCTTTGAGCTCTTTTTAGCGGCAGCGAACTCTGTGGCTTGACCGATTCGCTTTTGCATACCCTTTACCGATTCCAAAACAGTGCACA
>JAFOPS010000034.1 GCA_017394205.1 Clostridia bacterium
CCAAGTATCGGCCATTGCGTTTTCCTCCTCAATCGGTCCGTTTTTTACAATCTACCATATCCGCGCTTTTTTTGCAATCGTACCTGTGCATTTTCTCTGCCGCGCCGGGCAAACTGCCGGGGAAGGAGGCGATCGCTTTGGAATGGATCTGGTATTTTACGGCTTACAGCTTTTTGGGCTATTGTCTGGAAAAGATTTTTGCCCGCCTGACGCACTCGCCGCGGCAGGTGCGCCGCTGCTTTCTGGTGCTGCCGCTGTGCCCAGTATACGGGCTGGCAATGGCGGCGATCCTTGCGCTGGGCGGCGAATTTCACGCAACGTGGGAACAGGTCTTTTTCGGCGGCGTGACCGCGACGGCGGTGGAATATGCGGTGCACTGGGGTTATGAGCGGGTGTTCGGCGTGCAGTTCTGGGACTATTCCGATACCAAAATGGACGTGGACGGGCGGATCTGCCTGCCGTTTTCCGTGGCCTGGGGCGTGCTGTCGCTGCTGGCGGTGCGCTATATCCAGCCGGAGCTGCACTCTGCCGTGTCCCGCATCCCTGTGGAGTGGGGCACCGTGTGGATGACGATGCTGGGCGTCGATGCGATGTACACGGCGCGCACGCTTCTGCGCTGGCATGATCCGGAGCTGCTGAGCCTTCCGGCGCTGCGCCGCCGGGAAAAGGCGTCCTGAGGTGTCGGTGCAAAAAGGATTGTATTCCGGCGCCGTGCCCGCTATAATAAAGATGAGAGGCTTCGGCCCTGCCGGAGCGGGGCCGAAGACAAAGGAACGGAAGGAGCAGGGAAGATGTCGAACTATTATGATGAAAAGCTGAATTCCCAGATGCTGTTTCAGGTGTATGAAACGGCGATTCCCCGCATCAGTCAGTACCTGAACGCCGAGATCGACTATGTACGCTCGTTCCTCACCGGTACGGAGTCGGTCATCGAACTCGGCGCAGGCTACGGGCGCATCGTGCGCTCCCTCGCGCCGGACTGCGCCTCCATCCTGGGCATAGATATCTCCGCCAACAGTGTGGCACTGGGCAAGGAGTACTTAAAGGATTTCCCCAACGCGGACATGCTGCAGATGGACGTGCACCATCTGACACTGACGCAGCGCTTTGACGTGGTGCTGGTGCTGCAGAACGCGATCTCTGCCATCCGCATGACGGATGAGACGATCCGCAGCGCCTTCGACCTGGTCAAGCCCGGCGGAAAGATCTTTTTCAGCACCTACAGCGCGAACTTCTGGGAAGAGCGGCTGGACTGGTTCCGCGAGCAGGCGGACAAGAAGCTGCTGGGCGAGCTGGACATGGAGCAGACGAAGGACGGCGTCATCATCTGCAAGGACGGCTTCCGCGCCACCACCAGCACCCCCGAGGACTATGAGCACATCGGCAAAATGCTGGGCTGCCCCTATGAGATCAAAGAGGTGGACGGGTCCAGCCTGTTTCTGGTGATCGACAAGGTGTGAATCCCCGCCGCAGAGAGCGTGCGGGAACGACCGAAAGGAGGACGCGTATGATGAGCTTTCTGGATCAGTTCGGCCTGGGCGGACAGGAGATCGTTGACAAGGGACGCTGCACCGAAGGAACCATTACCGACGTAAAGACGCTGTGGTTTCTGAAGGTGAACACAAAGGCCATCCGAAAGAGTCCAACGGACGGCGCGGCGTTTCCCCATCGGATCACCTTCCGCTATACAGTGGACGGGAAGGAGTACATGGGCAGCAGAGTGCTGGCGCCCTCTGTGACCGCTCCGGCACGCGGCGGGCAGATCACGGTATATTATGACCCGGACGTGCCCGAACACTTCGCGCTGCAGAGCGGCACAATCTGAGAAAAAACAACAAAATGGCTGTACAGGAAAACTCCTGTACAGCCATTTTGTTCTGAGGGGTTTTTACAGATGCTTCTCGATCCATACCCAGAGATCGGCATAGACCTCGTCACGGCATTTCTCGTTGAGGATCTCATGGCGCAGGCCGGGATAGAGCTTGAGCTCCACGTCCTTCACGCCGGCGGTGCGGAAGCTTTCATATGCCGCCTTCACGCCCTTGCCCATGTCGCCCACGGGGTCGTGGTCGCCGGAGATGAAGAGGATGGGGGTGTTGAGGTTCATCTTGTTGACGTTGCTCTGCTTGCAGATGAAGCCGATGCCGCCCAGCATATCGTAGAACAGGCCCACGCTGGTGTTGCCGCCGCAGTAGGGATCGGCGATGTAGCGGTCCACATTCTCCTCGTTCACGCTCAGCCAGTCAAAGCTGGTGCGGTTGGGGGCGAAGGGCTTGTTGTATGCGCCGAAGGCCAGCTTGTCCACCGTCTGGCTGAAGCGCTCGGCTCCGCCGCGCTTGCCCGCCAGCTTGGCTACCAGTCGGCCGCCTGCGACCATGTAGGCCGGCTGGAAGCCGGTGCCCATAATGATGGCACCCTTGACGGTGCCGGGATAGCGGATGAGGTAGGTGCGGGCGAGGAAGGAGCCCATGCTGTGGCCCATCAGGAAGTAGGGAAGCGAGGGATACTTCTTCCCGGTCAGATCGCGCAGAGTGTACATGTCGTCCACAACGTGCTTCCAGCCGTCCTGCTTGCCGAAGTACAGCGGTGCCGCGCCCTCAGCGACGGAGAGCCCGTGGCCGATGTGGTCGTTGGCAACGACGATAAAGCCCTTGGTGTTGAGGAACTGCGCAAACGGATCATAC
>JAFOPS010000035.1 GCA_017394205.1 Clostridia bacterium
ACCACCGATTTCGAGGGACAGATCGCCCAGGTGGCGCTGGCGCTGGAGGACGGCACCCTCACCGAGCAGCGGCTGGACGAATCGGTGCTGCGCATTCTGCTCTGGAAGCTGCGTCTGGGCGTGATCGAATAAACAGAGGTTTTTATGCTTGGTTTCCTGCAACTGATCGGCTTAATGGGTGCGGCGGGGTTCAGCCCCTATTATTGGGAAAAAAGCCGGCGATCGCTGGCGGTGCGGCTGATCGTGGCGGCGACAGCGACAACCTGCTTTTACGCCAACTTTTATGCTTTAGACGGGACTATCACCATTTCTTCGTTGCTTTTTTATTTGCCGTTTATCGTTTTAGCGTATTGTTTCGCGGAATATCGCCGCCGCAAGGCGGCAAAGGCCGAACAGGCCGCGCCGTCTGACGAGCCCGAAGCGTGATTTCTATTGTAAAACCGCCGCCCGCAAAAGCGGGCGGCGGTTTTATCATAGAGGTTACGTAATTCTTTATTTCTCCCACCATTCGGGCTCTTTTTCGGGAGCGCCGGCAGCGGCGGGAGCGGTCTCCGCACCCTCGGCGGCGGGCTGCCAGCCGGTCAGGGCGTTGTAATAGTTGGCGAAGGTGGTGAACTGATAGGGATAGACCCAGATGCTCAGGATGCCGAAGGTCAGCCCGGTCAGGATCGCCCAGCCGATGAAGGACAGCTCCAGCACGAAATACTCCCACTTGTGGCCCCGCATGGCCTGCTTGGAGGCGCGGAGGGTGTTCGTGGCGCTCATGTCGGGATTATCCAGCGCGAAATAAACGGCCTGCGAATAGGAATAAACCGCGATAATGAACAGAATGAAGCCTGCGAAAAACAGCAGTCCGCCCAGGATCGACAGGCCCGGCAGCTCGGAAGCGGCGCCGATGACGATCAGGATGATGCCCGGAATCAAGCCGGCGAGATACCAGAGGAAGGGGAACAGGCCCTGCAGCAGCAGCACCACGAAAAAGCGGCCGAACTGGCGGAAGGGGTCGAACAGCGCGCCCACGCTGCCGGGGTCCTCACCCCGGGAGATGCGCAGGGTGTAAAGCTGATAGCCCACGCTGAGGACGGCGAGCACGACGCTCAAAAGCAGCATGGCCAGAGAATAGCCGCCGGAGGCCGAATAGCCGCGCATCATGGAAAGGACCTCCATGGCCTCTTCGGGAGAAGACGGATTCATCATCTGGAGCTGGGGCAGAAGCTGCGTTGTGACGGCGCGGTATTGCAGCCCGGAAATGACGGCGGGGACCAGGACCATCAGCAGATAGACGACGGTCACCAGCGTCACGGGGACGCCGCGCTCTTTTGCGGAACGAAGGGATTCCTTGGCCGCGGCCTTCAGCGCGGGGCGGTCGTGGGTCGAAAGCATAGCAAGCACCTCTCAATCTTTTTTTTCTATCATATGATTGGAAATTCTTCTTTATTTCGGCTTCTTGCGCGAACGGCGCGAAGCGCCTATGGACGGCGGCGAAGCGCTTATTTTGCCCATTCGCCGGTGGCGGCACATTTCAGGTAGGCGTTGATGAAACCGTCCAAATCGCCGTTTCCCCGAAAAACCGGGCGTTTTTCGGGGGCTCCGGTGATAAAATACGCTGCGGTCGGGCTTCCTCGCCCTCCCTGCGCGGACGCGCAAAAATGCGCGAACGGCGCGAAGCGCCTATGGACGGCGGCGAAGCGTTATTTTGCCCATTCGCCGGTGGCGGCACATTTCAGATAAGCGTTGATAAACCCATCTAAATCGCCGTCCATGACGGCGTTGATGTTGCCGTTTTCATAGCCGGTGCGGCCGTCCTTCACCAGCGTGTAGGGCATGAACACATAGGAACGGATGGCCGAGCCGAAGTCGATCTTCATCTGCACGCCCTTGATGTCGCTGATCTTCTCCAGATGCTCCCGCTCCTTGATCTCCACCAGGCGCGACCGGAGCATCTTCATGGCGGTGGCGCGGTTCTGGATCTGGCTGCGTTCGGTCTGGCAGGCCACCACCACGCCGCTGGGGATGTGGGTGATGCGGATGGCCGATTCGGTCTTGTTGACGTGCTGACCGCCCGCGCCGGAGGAGCGGTAGGTGTCCACCTTCAGATCCTCGGGACGGATGTCGATCTCCACGTCGTCGGGCATTTCGGGCATGACTTCCACGGCGGCAAAGCTGGTCTGGCGGCGGCCCGAGGCGTCGAAGGGCGACACGCGCACCAGCCGGTGGACGCCGTTTTCGCTCTTGAGATAGCCGTAGGCGTTTTCGCCCTCGATGAGCATTTCGGCGCTCTTGAGGCCGGCGTCTTCGCCGTCCAGCTCGTCCAGCATTTTCCACTTGAAGCCCTTGGAATCGGCCCAGTGCTGATACATACGCACCAGCATCTGCGTCCAGTCCATGGCCTCGGTGCCGCCGGCGCCGGCATGGAAGGAAAGGATGGCGTTGTTGGCGTCGTATTCGCCGGAGAGCAGCGTGTCCAGCGTCTGCTTTTCCAGCTCGGCCTCGAATTTCCGATAGCCCTCCTGCACCTCGGGAAAGAGGCTCTCGTCCTCCATCTCCTCGGCCATTTCGATGGTGGTGACCACGTCCTCGTACATGGTGGTCAGCGACTCGTAGCGGGCGACCTTGTCCTTGAGATGCTTGATGCGCTGCAGCACCTTTTGCCCCTGTGCGGGGTCGTCCCAGAAGCCGGGAGCCGAGGTGGTCTGCTCCAGCTCCGCGATCTCGGCCTGGGCCTTGTCCAGGTCCAGCGCGGCGCGCAGATCGTCCAGCTTGGGCTTGACGTTGTTCAGATTCAAACGGATCTCGTCGTAAATCAGCATGCGAAGTTCCTCCATATCGGAATAAAAATCATTTTTATATTTGAAAGCAAAACGCCCGAATCAGGGGCGCAAAACCGGAAGAAATGTCATACTATATCCCTCCAATATAGCAGTATAGCATATTTCCGCACGCCCCGCAAGGGGGCGGAGGGCAAAAGGACGCGCCGGGCCGGGCGCCGGCTCGCCTGCCGGGCGGGGGAGGTTGCCGAACGGTTGAGAAAAAACGGCAAAATCGCACTTGACAACCGGCCCCGTTGATGTTACACTGTTACACAGTTGAGTTTTTACGATCGAACGAAAGGAGGTGCGCAGAATGACCAAAATGAGGAAGTCTTTTGAATTTTTCGCGAATGGCTTGGCAAGAGCCGGCAGAGGCCGTCCTGCGCCCTTTTTGCGCGCGATTTGATCCCGGATGGGGGTCTGATCCCGCAGAATCGTTTTTCGGACGCGCTCTCTGCTGAAAACAGAGGGCGCTTATTTTATATTATTTTCCGGCGCGGCCGGAAAGGAGTGGATCCATATGAATACCGAGTTCAAGCTCTCCGCCAAAGAAAAGCTGGCCATGATCTTCCGCTATCTGCGGGGGGTCAAGCGGCACTTTGCCCTGGGCCTGCTGTTCATCGTGCTGAGCATGGCGTTCAACGCGCTGACGCCGCAGATCGTCCGGGTGACGGTGGACTCCGTGCTGGGCGTCGAGCCCCCCACGCTCCCCGCCCGGGTGCTGGAGCTGCTGCGCTGGGACAGCCTGCGGCAGCAGCCGCTGCGGGCCCTGTGGATGGCGGCGCTGGCCGTGCTGGCGGTGGCCGTGCTGCGGGGCGTGTGCAGCTACGGACAGCGGGTGCGGCTTTCCCGCGGCTCCGAGGGCTTTGTCAAAAACATCCGTGACGATCTGTACCGTCACATCCAATATCTCACCTTCGCGTGGCACAAAAACAACCCCACCGGCGACATCATCCAGCGCAGCACCTCCGACGTGGACGTGATCCGCAACTTCGTGTGCAACCAGCTTGTGGAGGTGGTGCGCACCTCCTGCCTGCTGATCCTTTACGTGTGGATCATGCTGCGGATGAACGTGCGCCTGACGCTGGTGGCGCTGTGCTTCATCCCCGTGGTAGGCATTTCCTCCGCCGTCTTTTACGGCAGGATCTCCGGCCGCTTCCAGAAGGCCGACGAGGCCGAGGGCGAGCTGACCACCTGCACCCAGGAAAACCTCACCGGCGTGCGGGTGGTGCGGGCCTTTGGCCGCGAGGCCTTCGAGGAGGAGAAATTCTTCACCAAGAACGACCGCTATTCCGCCCTGTGGATCAAGCTGGGCAAGGTGCTCTCGGTCTATTGGGCCTCGGGCACGATGTTCACCGCGCTGCAGGTGATGATCATTCTGATCCTGGGCGTCACCGAGGCGGTGAACGGCCGGCTGACGCTGGGCGCGCTGCTGGCGTTCCTCAGTTACAACGAGGGCCTTACCTGGCCGGTGCGCGAGCTGGGCCGCGTGCTCTCGGAGATGAGCAAGGCCGGCGTGTCGCTCGACCGTGTGGGCTATATCCTCAAGGCCGAGGAGGAGAAGGACGCCCCCGACGCTCTGCCTGCCCACACCGGCGACATCGTGTTCGACCACGTCACCTTCGGCTACGAGGGGCAGGACGTGCTCAAGGACGTGTCCTTCACCATCCACGAGGGCGAGACCTTCGCCATCCTGGGCGGCACCGGCTCGGGCAAGAGCACGCTGATCCATCTGCTGGACCGGCTGTACGATCTGCCCGAGGGAGGCGGAAGCATCACCATCGGCGGCACCGACATCCGCAACATGCGGCGGGGCGAGCTGCGCAGACAGATCGGCCTTGTGCTCCAGGAGCCCTTCCTCTTTTCCCAGACGGTGGGTGAAAACATCCGCGCCACCCGGCCCGGCGCCTCGGACGAGGTGATGCGGCGGGCGGCCTCCATCGCCTGCGTGGACGACGCCATCTCCTCCTTTGCCGACGGCTATCAGACGCTGGTGGGCGAGCGGGGCGTCACCCTGTCCGGCGGACAGAAGCAGCGCGTGGCCATCGCCCGGATGCTGATGCAGCAGGCCCCCATCATGGTCTTTGACGATTCCCTTTCGGCGGTGGACGCCGAGACCGACGCCAAGATCCGCGCAGCCCTGCGGGACCAGCTCAGGGACGCCACCGTCATCCTGATCTCGCACCGGCTGACCACGCTGATGCAGGCCGACCGGATCCTGGTGCTGGATAACGGCCGCGTGGCCGACCTGGGAACCCATCAGGAGCTGATCTCCCGCCCGGGCATTTACAAAGACATTTACGATATCCAGATGAGCGCCGACGACCGCGCCCTCATCCTGGAGAGCGAGAAAGGAGGCGAGCGATAATGCCTGCCTTTGACGAACAGGAATACGACCAGTCCTTCGACTGGCGGATCTGGAAAAAGCTGATGCCCTTTCTGCGCAAATACAAGAACGCCTTCGTGGGCATGCTGATCTTCAACGCCATCTGCGGCGCGATCGACGTGGCGCTGCCGCTGTTTCAGCGCTATGCCATCGCCAATTTTATCGAGAAGAACACCGTGGCGGGCCTGATCCCCTATGCCGCCGTATATCTGGCGGTGATCGTGCTGCAGGCGGTATCCGTGACCATGTTCTGCCGCTATTCCATGAACATCGACATGAACATGGGCCGGGACATGCGCGCCGCGCTGTTCCACCATCTGCAGACCCTGAGCTTTTCCTTTTACAACGTGACCCCCGTGGGCTATCTGCTCACCCGGGTGATGAGCGACACGCAGCGCATCTCCGGCATGATCGCCTGGAATTTCACCGATATCCTCTGGGCGCTGTTCTACGTGCTGGGATCCTTTGTCTCCATGTTTTTCCTCAACTGGAGGCTGGCCCTCATCCTGATGGTCATCGTCCCCGTGATGGCCATCCTCACGGGCTATTTCCAGAACAAGATCCTGCACTGGAACCGCAGGATCCGCAAGCTCAATTCCCGCATCACCGGCGCCTTCAACGAGGGCATCACCGGCGCAAAGACCACCAAGACCCTGGTGCTGGAGGAGCAGAGCAGCGAAAACTTCCGCGCCCTCACCGCCGAGATGCGGACCTCCGGCGTCCGCGCCGCCCGGCTCAACGCCGTCTACATCCCCATGGTGCTTTTCGTCAGCACCGTGGCGGTGGCCGTCGTGCTGCTGCGGGGCGGCTATCTGGTGATGGAGCAGGCGCTGGAGGTGGCCACCCTTTCGGCCTTCGTCACCTATGCGCTGGGCATTTTTGAGCCCATCCAGATGACGGCGGCCAACATCGCCGAGTTCATCTCCATCCAGGCCAACATCGAGCGGGTCACCGGCCTGCTGGAAAAGGAGCCCGACGTGCAGGATACCCCCGACGTCATCGAAAAATACGGCGACGCCTTTGCCCCCAAGCGGGAAAACTGGGAGCCCCTGCAGGGAGAGATCGAGTTTCGCGACGTGACCTTCCGCTATCCCGACGGGGGCGACAACGTGCTGGAGCATTTTTCGCTCCACATCCCCCAGGGCACCACGGTGGCCATCGTGGGCGAAACGGGCGCGGGCAAGAGCACGCTGGTCAACCTGGCCTGCCGCTTCTTTGAGCCTACCGAGGGGCAGATCCTCATCGACGGGCGGGATTACCGGGAGCGCAGCCAGCTCTGGCTCCATTCCAACATCGGCTACGTGCTGCAGAATCCCCATCTGTTTTCCGGCACCGTGCGGGAAAACATCCGCTACGGCAAGCTGGACGCCACCGACGAGCAGATCGAGGCCGCGGCCAGGGCCGTTTCGGCCGACACCGTGGTGAACAAGCTGGAAAAGGGCTGGGACAGCGACGTGGGCGAGGGCGGCGACCGCCTGTCCACCGGCGAAAAGCAGCTCATCTCCTTTGCCCGGGCGGTGCTGGCCGACCCGCGGATCTTCGTGCTGGACGAGGCAACCTCCTCCATCGACACCCAGACCGAGCAGCTCATCCAGCAGGCCATCGACCATCTGCTGGAAAACCGCACCTCCTTCCTCATCGCCCACCGCCTTTCCACCATCCGCAAGGCCGACCTGATCCTGGTGGTGCGGGACGGAAAGATCGTGGAGCAGGGCAAGCACGAGGAGCTCCTGCGCAAGCGGGGCTATTACCACGAGCTTTACAGCAAGCAGTTTGCCGAAGAGCGCGCGGCCCAGATCCTGAAATAAGCAAAAGCGGCGGACGGGACCCCGTCCGCCGCGGTTTTTCCCCGAAAGCGCAAAAAAGCCCTTGCATTTTCCACCGCTTTGTGTTACACTAATCTTCGCCCAAAAAGGGCAAACGGAGAAGTACCCAAGTGGTGAAGGGGCTCCCCTGCTAAGGGAGTAGGGCTGTAACAGGTCGCAAGGGTTCAAATCCCTTCTTCTCCGCCATCAAAGAAACCTCTTTTGTCTGCCACGGCAAGAGAGGTTTTCTTGTTGTTCTGTTCGTTTGAATATGATATAATCATCTTAACAAATCGGGATTTGTGAAGCAGAACAAAGAGGATCCATTATGAACAGCAAAATCGAAGCAATGATACTTGACAGAGCGTTTGATTACCTTCAACCCTATTTTTATAACAATCCTTATGCGCTCAGGTGTGAGCTCGGGATCGGAGATACAAAGGAAGCGTATATGAGCCGGGCGCGAAAAAGGGCCTTGGAAATATACAAGATACTATTCCCCCGCAAGGCTGACGCGATCATTTTTAATCAATGGATCTATGACTGGTCGGACAGCGGAAGCGCCGAAGTGAAAGAATATGGCGACAACGCGAGCGAGATGATCGATGATCGGCTCAACAGCGAAACGCGGGCGCTGCGCTTTCTCTTGGAGAACATGATGCAATATCGGC
>JAFOPS010000036.1 GCA_017394205.1 Clostridia bacterium
AATTTGGCACCGGCCTGCGGGCCGGAGTTCGCCGCATTTTTTGCGAAAAAACGCGGCGGGTCGTGGTGTTTTTGACCATTTTCACACAGAAAACGGCCAAAAACGATGGGTAAGCAAAATCGCCGAAACGGCGATTTTGACTTTTTTGACAAGCTGAAAGGCCGCGGCAGACGCCGCGGCCTTGTATTTTTCGCTTATTTTTTCCGGAACAGACAGTAGCTGGGGTAGCGGTTGTCGCAGTCCTTTGCCAGAACGGCAATATCCACATAGGCAAGATTCCCCTCTACCTGCACCTTGCCCTTCCGTCCCTCTTCCTCATATTTGCCGGGGTACATGCTGGGGTCCATGGCGCAGACCCGGCGGCCCTTTGCCGACACCAGGGTGATGAAATGTCCGCCGTGGGTGAACACGCCGGTCCAGCCCTCCCGGTCGCCGCCGGAATTGGCGATGGCCATGCCTTCGCCGTTTTGCAGAAACTGCAGCATCCTGCCGTGATCGCAGGTCAGTTCGTAGGTCAGGCCGAACCGCTCGCACACCGCGGGGGCCAGCAGCGAGATCTCAGTGCCCGTCTCGTCGTGGGCGCCGGCCTCGTTCGCCATTCTCACCGCTTCCTCCGGGGTAAAGGTCCGGCCCGTCATGTTCTCCACCACCATGCAGGCGGCGCACAGGCCGCAGCCGCTGGAGGCCACCGTTCCGTCGCCGTAGGGGATATGCGGATACTCCGTCTGGTTATAATACTTCATAAAAACCTCCTTTTCACGCCTGCCGGGGCATTTTTTCGAAAAGCCAATGCAATACGTCGTCCCAAACCTCGGCCTTGAACACCTCGTTGAGCACCTCGTGCCGTCCGCCCTCGTAGAGCTTGATGCGCACATCGGTGCAGCCGGCGTCCAAAAAGCCCTGATACGAGCGCTCCACGCCCTTGCCCTCTTCGCCCACCGGATCCATGGAACCGGAGATAAAGAGGATGGGGGTATTCTTGTCCATTTTCTTCTGATTGTCCGGATCGGACATGAACAAAATGCCGTCCATCATATCGCCGTAAAGGCTCACCGTCGGCAAAAACTGCGTGCCCCGGTCGGCGCAGTAGGCGTCTACCACGGCGGGATCCGAGCTGATCCAGTCGTTCTCCGTGCGGTGGGGCTTGAAGTTCCTGTTGTAGGAGCCGAAGGCCATCTGCCTGACGAAGGCGCTGCGGTGATGCGCGCCCCGCAGCTTTTGCAGCGTGCGGCACAGCGCCCGTCCCATCTTCACGGTGCCCGCCGCCTGCTGCCCGGTGCCGGAGATGATCGCGCCGGCCAGCTTCCCGGGATAGCGGATCAGGTAGCTTCTGGCCAAAAACGAGCCCATGCTGTGTCCCAGCAGAAAGCAGGGCAGGCCGGGATGCTCCGCCGCCGCGGTGGCCCGCAGCACCTCCATGTCGGTGACCACCGTCTGCCAGCCGTTCTTTTCCGCGAAAAAGCCCTCGTTTTCGGGATCCTGCCAGCTTTTTCCGTGGCCCAGATGATCGTTTGCCACTACGAAAAACCCGTTTTCCGCCAAAAAGGCGGCAAATGCGTCGTAGCGGCCCGCGTATTCGCAAATGCCGTGGGCGATCTGAAGAATGGCGCGGGGCTCTCCCCCGCCCTGCCAGGTCAGCGCGTGGAGACGGGTCTTGCCGTCGGACGAGGGAAAAAAGATCTCATTTCTCTGCACCATACCGTCTTCTCCTTTTCCGCAAACTGTGTTATAATCCAGTTATCTATGATCCCATTGTAAAACGAAATTTTCAATCCGTCAACGACCGGAGGAGAAAACTATGTCTATGCATGTCATCGCTCTGGATCAGGGCACCACCAGCTCCCGCGCCATCGTCTTTTCCAAAGAGGGGGAGATCGTCAGCCGCGGGCAATATCCCCTTCCCCAGCACTATCCCGCTCCCGGATGGGTGGAGCATGACCCCATGGAGATCCTCCGGACCCAGCTGATGGCGCTGGCCGAGGCCTATGAGCGGTCGGAGCTCTCTCCCGCGCAGATCGCCGCCATCGGCGTCACCAACCAGCGGGAGACCACCGTGGTCTGGGAAAAGGACACCGGCATGCCCATCATGAACGCCATCGTCTGGCAATGCCGCCGCACGGCGGAGGAATGCGAGCGTCTGGTGCAGAGCGGCATCGGCGACTATGTCCGCGAAACCACGGGTCTTTTGATCGACGCATATTTTTCCGGCACCAAGATCGCCTGGATCCTGGACCACGTCCCCGGCGCCCGGGCCCGGGCCGAGCGGGGCGAGCTGCTGTGCGGCACGGTGGACAGCTGGCTCATCTGGACCCTCACCGGCGAGCATGTTTCGGATTATTCCAACTGCTCCCGCACCATGCTTTTTGACATCGACCGGCTGTGCTGGGACGAGGAGCTGTGCCGGGCGCTGCGGGTGCCCATGCAGATGCTGCCCCGCCCCGTGCCCAACAGCGGCGTTTACGGTTATGTGAAGCCCGGCGTGCGGGGCGTCGAGGCCCTTCAGGGCATCCCCGTGGCGGGGGCCGCCGGCGATCAGCAGGCCGCCCTGTTCGGGCAGGGCTGCTTTTCTGCGGGACAGGCCAAAAACACCTACGGCACCGGCTGCTTCACGCTGATGAACACCGGCTCCCGCTCGCTGCGCTCGCAAAGCGGCCTGCTCACCTCGGTGGGCTGGCAGCTCAACGGCGAGACCACCTATGCGCTGGAGGGCAGCGTTTTCAACGCGGGCTCCACCATCCAGTGGCTGCGGGACGAGTTGGGTCTCATCGGCAGCGCTCACGAGACCGATCTTCTGGCGGAATCGGTGCCCGACAACGGCGGAGCCTATCTGGTGTCGGCCTTTACCGGGCTGGGCGCGCCCCATTGGGATATGTATGCCCGGGGGGCCATTCTGGGTCTGACCCGCGGCGTTACCCGCGCCCACATCGCCCGCGCGGCGCTGGAGGGCATCGCCTACCAGGTGGCCGATCTGGTGTCCACCATGGAGCAGGATCTGGGCCATCCGCTGGAAAGCCTGTGGGTGGACGGCGGCGCCTCGGTGAGCGATTTTATGATGCAGTTCCAGGCCGACCTGCTGCGCTGCTCCATCTATCGCCCCCGCATGGTGGAAACCACCGCCGCCGGCGCCGCGTATCTGGCGGGTCTGGCGACGGGCGTATGGAGCGGCACCGATGAAATTCTGAAAAACCGCGCGCTGGAGCGGGTCTTTGCACCGGAAATGCCTCAGGACGACGCCCGCCGTCTGCTGGATCAGTGGCACAAGGCGGTGCGCCGCACCCTGCGCTGGGCCGAATGACCGTCGGTTGACAAGGCGGCCGGGAGCGCCTATACTGAAACTCGAATAACCTCTGACAGGGGGACCGTCCATGAAGCAGCGCCAATCCACCTTTATGACCAGCGTGGCTGCGATCTTCAGCTCGCAGCTTCTCATCAAGCTGATCGGTTTTCTTTATAATATCGTTCTGATGAACATCCCCGGCTTCGGGGATCTGGGCAACGGCTACCGCACGGCAGGCTATCAGATCTATACCGTTCTGCTGGCGATCTCGTCGGTGGGCATCCCCAACGCCATCTCCAAGCTGATCTCCGAGCGGCTGGCGCTCAAGGACGAGGAGGGCGCGGAGCACGTGTTCCGCACGGCGCTGCGGCTGTTCGCCGTCATCGGCGCCGCCGCCTCGCTGCTGCTCTTCGTCGGCGCGGAGTTCCTGGCCACCAAGGTCATCCGCATCTCGGGGGTGGAGCTGACGCTGCGGGCGCTGTCGCCCTCGATCTTCTTCGTGTGCGTCAGTTCGGTGATGCGGGGCTATTTTCTGGGCCACCGCAACGTCCATCCCAGCAATCGCTCGCAGATCCTGGAGCAGATCTTCAAGGCCACCCTCACCGTCCTCTTCGTCTGGCTGCTCACCGAGACCTCGGCCTTGATCATGGCGGTGGGCGCCAACGGCGCCACCTCGGTGTCCACGGCGGTGAGCTTCCTCTATCTGGCGGTCACGCTGATCCTTTACCGCCGCCGCAATCCCGCGACGCCGGCGTCGCGGCCGGAGAGCGGAGAGCGCCGCGGCCTGATCCGCAAGATCCTGTCGCTCTCCATCCCCATCTCTCTCAGCTCCATCATCACCTCCGTGGCCCGGGTCATCGACACGGCCACCATCTCCCGGGGCATTTCCAAGGCCTTTGCCTCCGGCATCCCCGGGCAGGAGGGCATCCCCACGCAGGAGGCGCTGGAAAAATACGCCGCTCTGCTTTCGGGACGGTTTTTCAAGGCGGACAACATCACCAACATCGTGCTGGCCCTCAACATCGCCTTTGCCACCGTTCTGGTGCCCACCATCGCCGCGGCGCTGGCCGTGGGCGACAAAAAGACCGCCTCCCGCCGGATCTCCTCCTCGTTCCTTTTGTCCATCCTCATCGTCCTGCCCTGCTCCATGGGGCTGATCCTGCTGGCGGAGCCCTTCTTCAAGCTGGTCTATCCCGCCGCCTCCCAGGGAGCCGACCTGATGCAGTGGGCGGCGGTGGCCCTCATCTTCACCGCGCTGGACCAGACCATCTGCGGCAGTCTGCAGGGGCTGGGGCGGGTCTATGTTCCCGCCGTGGGCCTGCTGTGCGGCGCGGCGGTGAAATACGTCCTCAACCGCATCCTCATCCCCATCCCCACCGTGGGCATCTACGGCGCCGCCGTTTCGTCGGTGGCCTGCCACCTCACGGCCTTTATCATCTGCTTCGCGGCTCTGCGGCGATCTATCCCCATGAAGCTCAATTTCAGCCGCTATGTGATCAAGCCCGTGCTGTGCACGGCGGTGATGTCGCTGGTGACCTGGGGAAGCTACCGGCTGTGCATGCTGGTGCTCCATTCCAATCTGGTGTCGCTGGCGGCGTCCGTCCTGCTTTCGGTGGCCGTATACGTTGTCTGCGTCTTTACGCTGCACATCCTCTCGCCCTCGCAGATCCGGGAGCTCCCCGCCGGCGATGCAATCCTGCTTTGGCTCGGCGGTTCTGCGCGGGGATAACAGAGGGTTTGCTTTTTCCGCTGCGGGCGGACTTTTTGGGACGGCTTTCTTTTGATTTTCCAAGCAATTCCGTTGCTTTTTCGTTGAAACCGCAAACAAAGCTCCGCCGCTTTCGGTAGTTTTTGCATGGAAATGTAGAATTTTTTTCAATGGCGTAAAATCCTGCTAAAAATCAAAGCCGTTCTCTTGCATTATCTTTCAAAATTTAGTATAATTTTGGTCGTCAGAAATCAAAAAATGATCCCAGTTGCGAAAAAGGAGAGTTGCTTATGGTCACATTATCTGCCGAAGAAAAGCGCGAGATGTGCAGTATTCTTGCCTCTCAGCTTCCCAAGATCCGCGAGCTGCTGGGCGCCACACAGGAAACGTTCGGAGAATTGTGCGGTCTGTCCCGCATCACGATCTCCCGCATCGAAAACGGTTCCGCCAGGATGAACTGGTCCCATCTTACCTCGGTCATGTTCGTCTGCGCCGTCAATCGCCGCACGAAAGAGTATTTTTACGCCAACAATCTGCTGGGCGTGCGCTTCCTGCAGTTCATGCAGCAGAAGGACGCCAACATCCCCCCCGAGACCAACATCGTCATCGATCTGAACATGCTGCGGTCTTATGCGGAAGGAAAATGATCCTCCGCTGAAAGCCCTCTGAAAGATTCTTTCAGAGGGCTTTTGTTTTTGCGTGACAAACGGCGAAAGCCGTGGTATTCTGATAGCAGGATAAAGCCGCAGGCAGCGGCTGTGCCGAGAGGAGGCTTTTATGGACGCTATGAACGAAAAACTGCTGACCGCCGCGCTGGACAAGGCGCTGGGCCGCATCACCGAAGAGACCGGCCTGGTGGGCGGCGTGGTGAACGTGATCCGACAGGGCAGGACGGTCTATACCTATCATTACGGCTGGGCCGACCGGGAAAACCGCATCCCCACCGATCAGGACACGCTCTTTGATGTGGCCTCCACCTCCAAGGCGTGGACGGTGATGCTGGCCGCCCAATGCGTGGACGAGGGGCTGATCGGCTGGGACGAACCCATCCAAAAGGCGATCCCGGAATTTGCCATGGTGGATGAATATGCCGGCAGGCACCTGTCGATCCGGGACATGGCCTCGCACCGCAGCGGTCTGCCCGGGCACGATTTTATGAGGGAAAAGATCTGCGGCGACCGGGAAAACCTGATGCGCAAGCTGGCCCTGCTGGAGCCCAACGCCGGCTTCCGCGAGCGATATCAATACAACAACCACATGTTCATCCTGCTGGGCTATCTGACGGAGCGGCTCCGGGGGATGCGGTGGGAGGATCAGATCCTGCGGTATATCGCGGAGCCTTTGGGCGTCGATCCCATCCGCTTCCGGGGCTATCCCCAGGATATGACGGGGATCACCGCCGCCCTGCCCTATTGCAGCGACGGCTACCGGGCCGAGCGCTGCAATTACGCCACCAACAATTACAGCGCCCCCTGCGGCGGCATCCGCATCTCCATGAAAAATATGTCCAAATGGATCGCCGCCATGAGCCGGGGCGGCGTTGCCGAGAGCGGGGCGCGGCTGTGCTCTCCGGAGCAGTATGCCCAGATCATCGCCCCGGTGATCTCAGCCCCCGAGGAGGACTGCGGCTGGCTGAAAAACAGCAGCTATGCCCAGGGCTGGGTCAACGCCGACTATCTGGGCACCAACGTGATCTTCCACTCCGGCGGGCTGACGGGCTTTTTGACCCAGGTGGGGTTCCTGCCCGGAAAGGACTGCGGCTACGCCATGAGCTTCAACACCGGCTCCATGCCGGGCCATCGGGTGGCCCGGGCCATCGTGCTGGATACCCTGATCCGCGGCCGTCCCGAAGACAGCTACGACGACATGATCGACGCCTGGCTGAGGGAGCGGGACGAAATGCGGGCCAAGCTGGCCAAAAACGCCGCCGGAACGCCCATCACCGTCCAAAGCCACCCCGATCTGGCGGGCACCTTCCGCCATCCCGCTTATGAAACCTTTGACATCGTCCCCGGAGAAGACGGCGTGCTGCGCTTTGAATACGGCGATTTCTCCGCCCGCCTTGTGGAAGAGGCCGACGGCCGCATCACCGGCTATACCGGCGTGCTGGACGGGCTGACGCCCGCCGCCATCGAGCTGCGCCGTCAGGGCGGCGATCTGCTGCTGGACGCCCCCGACTGCGGGCGGCTCCTGCTGTTCAAACGGGAGGTCTGAACATGAACGAGCTTTTGCAAAGCATGAGCACGGCCCAAAAGGTGGGCCAGCTCTTTCTCATCCGCTGCCCTCAGGAAAACGAAGCCGCCGCGGTGGCCTGCTTTCAGCCGGCGGGGCTGGTGCTCTTCTCCGTGGATTTTGAAAACCGCACGGCGGAGGAGTGCCTCGCCCGGGTCAACGCCATGCAGGAGGCGTCGCTGATCCCGCTGCTGGTTTCGGCCGACGAAGAGGGCGGCACGGTCTGCCGCGTCAGCCGTCAGCCGGCGCTGCGAACGGAAAAATTCCCCTCGCCCCGGGAGCTGTATTCCGCGGGCGGCTGGGAGGCTGTGGAAGCCGACGCCGAGGAAAAATGCGTTCTGCTGCGGCGGGTGGGCGTCAACGTCAACCTGGCGCCGGTGTGCGACCTGTCCGACGATCCGGCGCATTTCATCTATCAGCGGGCGGTGTCGGGCGACCCCGAGGTGGCCTCGTCCTTCGTCAAGCGGGTGGTGAAAATTTCGGAATCCCACGGGATCGGCACCGTGCTGAAGCATTTTCCCGGTTACGGCGGCAACGCCGACACCCACGTGGGCGCCTCGGTGGACAAGCGGCCCCTGTCCCAGTTCCGCGCCGCCGATCTCAAGCCCTTTGCCGCCGGCGTCGAGGCCGGCTCTCACGCCGTCATGATGTCCCACAATATCGTTTCCTGCCTGGACCGGCGGGATCCCGCCTCTCTTTCTCCCAGGCTCCACGCCTTTTTGCGGGCCGAGCTGAAGTTTGACGGCGTCATCGTCACCGACGATCTGCAGATGGACGCCGTCAGCCAGTATTGGGACGAGGGCGAGGCCGCCGTCCGCGCCGTTCTGGCGGGCAACGACCTGCTGTGCGCCAGCCGGTGGGAGACTCAGATCCCCGCCGTGATCCGCGCCGCCGAAAACGGCCTGCTGCCCATGGCCCGGCTGGACGAGGCCGTGCTGCGGGTGCTGGGCTGGAAGAAAAAGCTGGGCTTGCTGTAAGGGGGTACGCCCATGACAGAGGTCTTTTTCGTTCGCCACGCTCAATCCGATCTCACCAACCACGACGAAGAAAGCCGGGCGCTTTCCCCCAAGGGGCTTGCCGACCGGCGGCTGGTCACCGCATTTTTCGCGGAACGGTCGCTCGACGCCGTCTTTTCCAGCCCCTACCGGCGGACGGTGGAAACGGTAGAGCCGTTGGCCCGGGAACGGGGCCTTGCGATCCGTCTGGACAGCGACTTCCGGGAGCGGGACGCGGGCGGCTGGCTGGAGGATTTCGACGCCTTTGCCCGGGCCCAATGGGCGGATTTTTCCTATCGTCTTCCCGGCGGGGAATCTCTGGCGGAGGCCCAGACGCGCAATCTTCGCGCCTTATCCCGCGTTTTGGCGGAATACCCCGGGGGCAGCGTGGTCATCGGCAGCCACGGGACGGCGCTGTGCACCGTGATCCATGCCTTCGACCCGTCCTTTGGATATCCCGATTTTGCCGCGATGCAGGGGCTGATGCCGTGGATCGTACAGTTTCGCTTTCACGGGGCTGCGTGTCGGCACATTCAGACCTTTGACTTGTTTGCCGAATGATTCATCGCAACGAAAAAGCGGAGTGAGCCTTGCTCACTCCGCTTTGTTTTTCACTTTATACTTTTTCGATCCAGCGCAGATCGTAGGGCTCGAAGACCACCTTGCGGTAAGCTTTCACGTCCAGCTTGGCCCCCGTCCAGTCGGAATGGATCTCGCCGTTCTGCTTGATGAGGATGTCGTAAAGGATATCGTAGGTCACGCCGTCGTCCCCGGTCTCCACGATGGTGCTGTAGGGCAGGGTCTTGTGATAGGTCATCTCCAGCCCCTGATAGTCGAAATGGAAGCCGCAGCGCATGCGGCAACCGTCCAGCCCGGTGTAGCGGGCCACTGCGCACAGGTCGCGGAAGATCGGGTCGTGATCCCGGTCGTAGAGATTTTCCGGCGTGGTGTCGGTGTAGTCGAAGCGGAACTGGATGGTGCAGCCCAGCGCGCCGATGCGCTGGATATAAGGGACAAGCCGCTCTCTGGGATAATTGCGATAGAGCACGCAGTTGACCCGCACGGGAACCGGCATCCGGGCGATGAGGCTGTCGTCAGACTCCACCACGTATTTCACCAGATGGCGGGAGACGTTGATGCAGGTGATCTTGTCCCGGTTCTTTTCGGCAAAGGCCAGGATATCCTCTTCCGTCACCCCGTTGAGCAGGGGGAGCGTGGTGTTGATATAGACCTTGTGGGTCGTGGGGATATTGTCCAGCATCTGCTGCAGACTCCCGAGATTGGCAAAGGGCTCGCCGCCGGTAAAGACAAAATCGCAGTACGGCGTGATGGAATCCATCACGCGGATGCTGTGGCAGATGGCTTCGGCGCTGAAGCCCGTCATATCGGCGTATTCTTTTTTATTGACACAGAACGGGCAGTTGTTGCCGCAGTCGTAAGGGACGAAAACCGTCACCGTGGCGCCGCCCGCCCGGGTCTTGTAAGGGTTGCTCATGTTGTCGTTTCCACCGATCTTCCTGAATTGTTGCCTGGAACGCAGGTTTTCCAACCTGTAACTAATTTATTTTACCGAACAACCGGGCAATTGTCAAGAGCCTTGGGGCGGCTCCGGCGGCAGGGTCACCGTAACGGTGCTGCCCGCTCCGGGAGCGCTCTGCACGGCGATCCGGCCGCCGCAGAGCTGCAGCACCCGCCGCACCAGCGCAAGGCCAAGACCGCTGCCCTCCTGCTTGCGGGAGCTGTCACCCTGATAAAACTTGTCGAACATATGCCGCATTTCGCTCTCGTTCATGCCGGGGCCCTGATCGGTCACGGAAAAGACGGCCCCATTCCCCTCCGGCCTCAGCATCAGGGTCAGCGTCCCGCCGGGCGGACTGAACTTGACGGCGTTGCTCAGCAGATTGCTCCACACATGATAGAGCAGCCGCTCGCAGCCCGTATACCGCACCTCCTCCAGCTCCACGTCCAGCGCCAGCTCCTTTTCGGTCCAAAGAGGCTCCAGACTGAGCAGCGCCTGACGGATCTGCTCGTCCAGTCGGAATGCCGCCACCGGCATGGAAACGTCGTCCTGCTCCAGCTTGGAGAGCAGCAGAATGTTGCTCACCAGGGAAGAGAGCCGGTTGGAGCTGCTGAGGATCCGCCCGGCGTATTCCGCCCGCTCGGCCGCGGGGAGGCTTTCATCCTGCAGCAGCATGGCGTAGCCCTCGATGGCGGTAAGGGGCGTTTTGAACTCGTGGGAAACGTTTGCAATGAAGTCCTCCCGCAGGGTCTCGATGGTCCCCAGCTCCCGGGCCATGGTATTGAAGCTCTCGTAGGTGGTGCGGATCTCGTTGATGGAGCCGCTGTATTCCAGCGTCAGGTCGAAATTGCCCTTGGCGATCTGACGGGAAGCGTCGCTGAGGCGCGCCACGGGGGCGAAAATCACGCGGCTCATCACCATGGAAACAATGGCGCCGGCGGCGCTCACCGTCATGGCGGCATAGACCAGCACCATAGCGGTCTCGGGGCGGGTGACGCCCAGCAGATAAAGCAGCAGCACAGTGAGCGCCATCACGCCCGCCACGATCAGGGCGATGATGCACGCCCAGAAAAAGCTGTGGAGCCTGCTTTTGACCTTCGGCTTTTCAGCCATTGCCCCTCACCACCTTGTAGCCCAGGCCGCGCACGGTGACGATCTCGAGATCGGGATTGTCCCGCAGACGGTCCCGCAGACGGTTGATGTGCACGTCCAGCGTATGGATGTCGGTCTCGGAATCCAGCCCCCAGATATCGTCCATCAGCTGCTGGCGGGTAAAGGTCCGCCCGGGAAAGGACGCCAGCTTATACAGGAGCTGAAACTCCTTTTGCGGCAGCACCTCCCGCTCGTTCCCCCGCTCCAGAGAGAAGGAATCGTATTCCAGCACGGTGCTTCCCAGCGTCTGCCGCCGCTCCGAGATCATCTTGGCCCGGCGAAGAAGCGCGTTGATCCGCAAAACCATCTCGTTGACGTTTACCGGCTTGACCATATAGTCGTCGGTGCCCGAAAGAAAGCCCTGCTGCATATCCTCAAAGCGGTCCTTGGCGGTGATCATCAGCACGGGGACGGTATTTCCCGCCTCCCGAAGCTGCTGCACCAGCTCGTAGCCGTCCAGCCCGGGCATCATCACGTCGGAAACGATCAGATCCACATATTCGTTTTCCATGATCCGAAGGGCCTCCTCGCCGTCGGCGGCGCCTACCGGCTGAAACCCGCTCCGGGAAAGCACCCGGCAGAACATCTGCCGCAGCTCGCCGTCGTCCTCGGCTACCAGGATCCGAAACATCCGCTCCACTCCTTCCGAAAGAAGATCCGCCCGCAGGCGGCCCATGCAACGATGATATCATGTTTTTCCCCGCCATGCAAGCGTCCGGTGGGGATGGAAACTTCAACTTTTGTTGAGGCCGAATTGATGCAAAGTTGAAGTTCCTCCCATATAATAACAAAAACATATTCTCGGAGAGGTATCGCTATGAGTCTGCAAACCATCCGCATCAGCGCCGACAGCACCTGTGATCTGTCCCCCGAGCTGGTAGCGCAGTACGATATCGCCGTCACGCCGCTTCAGGTGGTCGTGGACGGCAAGCCCTATCTGGACGGGATCGAGATCGACCCCGACCGGCTGTTTGCTCTGGTGGAAAAGACCGGCCGGATCGGCTCCACCACCGCCGTCAATTTCGATGAATATCTGGCCTTTTTCCGCGCCCAGCGGGAGAGCGCCGACGCCGAGATCCACTTTACCATCAGCAGCGAGATGTCCTCCTGCTTCCAGAACGCCTGCGCCGCCGCGGCCGAGGTGGGAAACGTTTACGTCATCGATTCCCGCAACCTCTCTACCGGCATCGGCCAACTGGTTCTGAACGCCGCCGAGATGGCGAAGGAGGGCCTCGCCGCCGAAGAGATCGTCCGCCGTCTGGAGGAAAAAAAGGCGAAGCTGGACGTGAGCTTCGTGCTGGACACGCTGGAATATCTCCGCCGGGGCGGCCGCTGCTCTACGGTGGCGGCGCTGGGCGCCAATCTGCTCAAGCTCAAGCCCTGCATCCAGGTGGCCGACGGCAAGATGGGCGTGGGCAAAAAGTACCGGGGCACGCTGGAAGGCGCTTTTCTCAGCTACGTTCACGACAAGCTGGCCCAGCCGGAGACGGTGGACCCGGGCCGGATCTTTATCACCCATTCCGGCGTGGATCCCGCGCTGGTGGAAAAGGTCAGGGCCGCCGTGCTGGAGTGCGTCCCTTTCCGGGAGGTCCTGATCACCCGCGCCGGCTGCACCATCTCCAATCATTGCGGCCCCAACTGCCTGGGAATTCTGTTTTACCGGAAATGATTGTTCTTTCCTTTTCTCCTGAAAAACGGCTTTGAGGAAGCTCCTCAAAGCCGCTTTTTTTGTTTCTTATTCTTCCTCCCGGGCGCCGTGGTCATGCTCATGGGCGTCGTCACAGGCGGGAATCACGCCTACATACGGGGTGGGGTCGATGCCCTGCCGCTGATAATAGTCCGCCAGCGCGGCGCGGATGGCCTCCTCCGCCAAAACGGAACAGTGCACCTTTACGGGGGGCAGCCCGTCCAGCGCCTCCATCACGGCCTTGTTGGTGAGGGTCAGGGCCTCCTGAACGGTCTTGCCCTTGACCATCTCGGTGGCCATGGACGAGGTGGCCACGGCTGCGCCGCAGCCAAAGGTCTGGAATTTGACGTCCACGATCACGTCGTTTTCGATCTTGAGCATCATCTTCATGATGTCGCCGCACTTCTGGTTGCCCACCATGCCAACGGCGTTGGCGTCAGGCAGCTCGCCCACGTTGCGGGGATGGGCGAAGTGGTCCATGACCTTTTTGGAATACTCCATGTTTCCGTTCCTCCTCTTTATGCCTTCCAGATGGGGCTCATGGCGCGAAGCACGTCTACCACGTCCTTCAGCCGCTCCAAAATATAATCCACATCTTCTTCGGTGTTCTGCTTCCCCAGCGTCAGCCGCAGCGAGCCGTGAGAGATCTCGTGGCTCAGACCGATGCCCAGCAGTACGTGGCTGGGATCCAGGCTGCCGGTGGAGCAGGCCGAGCCGGTGCTGGCGCAGATGCCGTTCATATCCAGCCGCAGCACCAGGCTTTCGCCCTCGATGGCGTTGATGCAGAAGGAGCAAGTCCCGGGCAGCCGGTCGGTGGGATGGCCGGTGAGGATGGTCTGAGGCATGCGCAGCACCCCGTCGATGAGCTTGCGGGACAGGCCCCGGAGATAGGTCATCTCCTGCTCCAGATTTTCCCGCTTGATGCGGGCGGCCTCGCCCAGGCCCACGATGGAGGCGATGTTCTCCGTGCCCGATCGGCGGTTTTTCTCCTGCCCGCCGCCGGTGATCTGGGGCTCCACCAGGATCCCCTTGCGGATATACAAAGCGCCCACGCCCTTGGGGGCGTTGATTTTATGACCCGAGATCGAAAGCATGTCGATGTTCATGGCCTTGACGTCCACGGGCACATGGCCGTAAGCCTGCACCGCGTCGGTATGGAACACGACGCCCTTTTCCCGGCACAGCGCGCCGATGGCGGCGATGTCGTTCACCGTGCCGATCTCGTTGTTGGCAAACATGATGCTCACCAGCGCCGTGTCGGGCCGGATGGCGGCCTCCAGATCGGCAAGACGCACCTTGCCGTCGCGGTCGACGGGCAGATAGGTGACGTCAAAGCCCTCCTTCTCCAGCGCCTGCGCCGTATACAAAACGGCGTGATGCTCGATGCAGGAGGTGATGAGATGCCGTTTCCCCTTTGCCTGACGGGAATGCAGATAGCCCCGCAGCGCCAGGTTGTCCGCCTCGCTGCCGCAGCCGGTGAAATAGATCTCGCCGGGCTCGGCGTTCATCAAAAGCGCCACCTGCCGGCGGGCCTCCTCCAGTGCAAGATGGCTGCTCTGCCCCAGAGCGTAAAGGGTGCTGGCGTTGCCGTATTCCGTGGTGAGAAAGGGCATCATCTTTTCCAGCACGCGGGGGTCGATGGGCGTCGTCGCCGCGTTGTCCGCATATACAAAGCGGTCTTCCATATCGTTCTCCTTTCGGCGGCGCAGCCGTTTTCCGGGCTTGCCGCTGTTGTCGGAATAAAAATCCTTTTTCCCTCTTTACTCCGTTTTTCTTATCTGCTATAATCATAACAGAAACCTTTCTCCCGCGCAAGAACGCAGTTTTTTCGCACCAAGTAAGGAGCGGCTGACTTATGAACGAGACCCTGAACCTTTGCGGCGCCGTGGGGCGCTGCCCTATGAATTACGCCATGTCCCTTATCGGCGGCAAGTGGAAAATGCAGATCCTCTGCTCCCTCAATTCCGGCGGCACCATGCGCTACAACGCGCTGAAAAGGCGGGTCGCCGGCATTTCCAACACTGTTTTGGCCGCCGCGCTGCGGGAACTGGAGGCCGACGGGCTGGTGCGGCGGGAAGAATATCTGGAGGTGCCCATCCGGGTGGAATATACCGTCACCGAGGCGGGACGCGAGGTGGTCCCCATTCTGGAGCAGCTCACCGCGTGGGCCCAAAAGCGGATGCGGCAGGAGGCAGCGCATGAAGCAGGTTGAGATCTATACCGACGGGAGCTGCAGCGGCAATCCCGGCCCCGGCGGCTGGGGAGCGATCCTGCGCTACGGCGAAAGGGAAAAGGAGCTTTCGGGCGGCGCGCCCGACACCACCAACAACCGGATGGAGCTGACGGCGGTGATCGAAGCCCTTTCGGCGCTCAGGCAGCCCTGCGCCGTCGATCTGTATACCGACAGCCGATATATCGCCTCGGCCATCCGCGAGGGGTGGCTGGAAAGCTGGAAGGCCCGCGGCTGGAAAAAGGCCGACAAATCCCCCGTCCTCAACCGGGAGCTGTGGGAGGCGCTGGACGGGCTTCTGTCCACGCACGCCGTCAACTTTCATTGGGTCAAGGGGCACGCCGACAACGCCTATAACAATCGCTGCGACGCGCTGGCCACCGCCCAGACGGCCCGGTATAAAGCGGCGCAGGAATAACCGCAAGCAGCAAAACAGCGAAGCCTGCGGCTTCGCTGTCATCTTTTCAAGAAAGTCAACATCGTCGTTTCGGCGATGTTGCTTACCCATCGTTTTTGGCCGTTTTCTGTGTGAAAACGGTCAAAAACACCGCGATCCGCCGTCATTTTTCGCAAAAAATGCGGCGAAACCGGCCCGCAGGCCGGCGCCAAAATGGCGAAAAAGCCCAGCAAAGCGGGTTTTTCGACAGTCTAACAGCGAAGCGCAGGCTTCGCTGTTTTTTCTTGCTCAAAAGAATCTCCACCGGCTCAGCAGATATCCCGGGATCACCACAAGGAGGAAAAAGGCCCAGCTCACCAGCGTAAAGACCTTGATGAAGCGCCCGCCCTGCCCCGGATATTCCCGCACATAGATGCGGTAGTTGATCACCGAGGCCAGCGACCCGATGAGCGAGCAGAGGCCCGCCGTGTCGGCGCCGTAGATCAGCCCGGCAAAGTTCTGGGAAAAGGGATAGAGCACGATGGAGGCCGGCACGTTGGAGATGATCTGGCTCAGGCCGATGGCCCACCAGTATTCCCGCCCCGCCACGGCCCGCCGCAGCAGCCCGGCGATGTTTTCGTTGGCCGCCACCGACGAGGAAAAGAGGAAAAAGCAGAAAAAGGTGACCAGCAGGACATAGTCTACGCGCCGAAACAGCCCCGCGTCCAGCAGGGCGATGCCGATCACCACCGCCGCGCAGACAAAGGGCCACAGCGCCGTCCGGGAAACGATGGTGATCAGGATCAGGGCGAACAGCGCCAGATAGCCGATCCGGCGGACACGGCCCTCCTTTGTCCAGCGCCCCGCCGCCGCGTCGGCGTTGATCTCGATGGTCTCCCGCGGGTCTTTGCGGTACAAAAACAGCACAAAGCACACCAAAAGCACCGCCGACATGGCGCACAGCGGCAGCATATGGAGCATAAAATGCCCCGCGCTCACCCCCGCTTTTCCGAACAAAAACAGGTTTTGCGGGCTGCCGAAGGGGGTGAGGAGCGAGCCGCGGACGGCGGCGATGTTTTCCATGGAGATGACGGGGAGGATATCCCGTTCTTTTCCGCCCTCACGGAACAAAAGGATCGTCAGCGGCACGAAAACGATGAGCGACACGTCGTTGGTGACGAACATGGAGGTAAAAAACACCCCGAACACCAAAAAGAGCGACAGCGCGGGCATCCGCCCCAGCCGGGCGCTCAGCCGGATCAGCGGGCGAAAGACGTTTTCCTTTTTGAAGCCCTCCAGCACGCAGAGCATCATGAACAGCGTGGCCAGCGTGTGCCAGTCGATGTCCGCCAGGCGGGAGAGTTGAAAGGGCGTGATGAAAAGCGACGCGGCTGCCGCCAGCAGCGCCGCCGTGAGCATCAGTTCTTTTTTCAGAAAACCGAATATCTTTTTCATGGAGCTTCCCCGTTTCCGCCGTTTCCGGCCAAGGGTCGGCCCGCCGGTCGTTTTTGCCCGGCGGGCCGTTTTTTCTGTATTGTAAAAACAGGCTTATTCGCCCAGATCGATCTTGATATGCAGCCCGCCCCGCAAAATCCGCGATTTTGCGGGGGCCCCGTTTGATTTGATACGCTTCGGTCGGGCTTCGTCGCCCTCCCTGCGCGCACGCCGGCACTCGCCGGCGGGGGACGAGCTGCCTGCTCGCTTATTCGCCCAGATCGATCTTGATATGCAGCTCGTCAAGCTGCTTCTGAGTGACCTCGGAGGGCGCGCCCATCATCACGTCCTGGGCGTTCTTGTTCATGGGGAAGGGGATGACCTCGCGGATAAAATCCTCGCCCGCCAGCAGCATGACGATGCGGTCGATGCCCGGAGCGATGCCCGCATGGGGCGGCGCGCCGTAGCAGAAGGCGTTGTACATGGCGGGGAATTTGGCCTTCACGTCCTCTTCTCCCAGGCCCACCATCTCGAAGGCCTTGATCATGATGTCCGGATCGTGGTTCCGCACAGCGCCGGAGGAAAGCTCGATGCCGTTGCACACCAGGTCGTACTGGTCGGCGGTGATGGTCAGCGGGTCCACCTCGCCCTTTTCGGCCTTCAGCAGGATGTCCATCCCGCCAGCGGGCATGGAGAAGGGATTGTGGCAGAACTCCAGTTGGCCGCTCTCTTCCCCGATCTCGTACATGGGGAAGTCCACGATCCAGCAGAACTCATACCGCTCCTTGTCCATATGGCCCGGGCAATTGGCGCCGAAGGTCTTAATCATCACGCCGGACATCTTGGTGGCCAGCTCGCCCGCCGCCAGCACCACCAGCGTGTTGGGCTTCAGGGGCAGCAGCGCCGCGGCTTTCTCCGCGTCCACGAACTTTGCCACGCCGCCGGCAAGGGCGCCGGCCTCGTCGCACTTGAACCAATAGCCCTTGGTGCCGCTCTGGACCTCGCAGTCGGTGAGCAGCTTTTCGATCTGCTTGCGGGTGAGGGTGCAGTCGGAGACGGCCACGGCCTTGACGGTCTTGCCCCGGAAGGGCTCGAACTCGGTGTTTTCAAACAGGGCGGTGACGTTTTTCGCCGTCAGGTCGATGCGCAGGTCGGGCTTGTCGGTGCCGTAAACCTCCATCGACTCCAGATAGGGGATGCGCTTAAAGGGAGGCTGGGAGGCGATGTTGTAAGTGCCGTATTTGGCAAAAACCGGAGGCATCACGTCCTCGATGACGGCGAACACGTCCTCCTGGCTGGCAAAGGCCATCTCCATATCCAGCTGATAAAACTCGCCGGGCGAGCGGTCGCCGCGGGCGTCCTCATCGCGGAAGCAGGGGGCGATCTGGAAATAGCGGTCGAAGCCCGAGGTCATCAAAAGCTGCTTGAACTGCTGGGGCGCCTGGGGCAGGGCGTAAAACTTGCCCGGATGCTTGCGGGCGGGCACCAGATAGTCCCGCGCGCCCTCGGGAGAGGACGCCGTCAAAATCGGCGTGGTGATCTCCAGGAAATCGTGCTCCAGCATGGCCTTGCGGATGGCGGCGATGACGTTGCAGCGCAGGATGATGTTGTTCTTCACCGCGGGGTTGCGCAGATCCAGATAGCGGTATTTCAGCCGGGCGGTCTCGTCGGCCTCGCGGCTGCGGTTGATCTCAAAGGGCAGCTCGTTGTAGCGGCAGCGGCCCAGGACCTTGATCTCGGAGGGGACGACCTCGATATCGCCGGTGGCCTGCTTGGGGTTTTTGCTGGAGCGCTCCCGCACCACGCCGGTGACCTGGATGGTGGTCTCCTTATTGAGGCTCTTGATGACGCTCAAAATGGCGGGATCCTCGGCCACGACCTGGGTGGTGCCGTAAAAGTCCCGCAAAACCACGAAGGCCAGATTGCCGCCCACCTCGCGGACGTTTTCCATAAAGCCCGCCAGGGTGACGGTCTGACCCACGTGCTCCATGCGAAGCTGGCCGCAGGTATGGGTTCTCGATTGCATCATAGTGATGAACTCCTTTTATCTTAAAAAATTATTGCGTCCAAATAGACTCTTTCCTCTGCTCGGCAAGCCGAAATCAGCCTGGGCGTATCATCTCAAGCAGCTCGGCTATACCAGCAAATTTGAAGTTTCAGCCTTTGGTTTTTGATCTTTCCGAAAGAGCAGCAAAAAGGATACCAAAAACATGATCGCGAGCATGATTTCAAACACAGAATTAACGGCAACAAACAGCAGCGACTGATTCCATTCTACATAGTCTGCCAAGTTCGCAAATATGTCATATACAAAGTGCAGCAGCATCGGGAGCATCATATTTCCGGAATTCAAGTAGATCACCGCAAAAGCAAAGCCTACCGCACCCGTATGCAAAAACCCAGAGGTGCTCCATCCCGTAATCACATGAATCAAGCCAAAAGCCACAAAACTGATCAAGGCATAGGCCAGCTTTCGTCCCACTGACGGTTTCCCATAAAAATATCCTTCCAGAATCAGCAATCGATAGTTCAGCTCTTCATAAAAACCGGTTGTTATCTGCTGTAACAGCACCTTACTGACCAGCAATCCTGCAGAAAGGCCGACAATTGTGTTGAAGCCCGCAGCGTAATCAAATAAATAGTAAACAAAAAAGATTAAAAAGCCAGCCGCCGAAACCAAAGCCACCTTGGTATTATGAAACCCAAGCGCCTGTTTCGGCGTTTTTCCATAAATCTTTCTTACAAAAAACAGGATCGCCATGCCAAACACGGCCCGCAATATGCTGCTGAATAAATACCAATGCGTCGGATTGCTAATAATCCTTGTATGCTCATGGACAAATATAGATATTCCCAAAAACGCTGCCGCAAAGAGAATGGCCGCAAAAATACCAACATATCGTTGATCTGTCAATGCTTTTTTCAAAATTATCCTCCTGCCCTTCCCTATTTCTCACAGATCACCGTGCCGGCGTTTTTCTCCGCAAGGCCGGCCCGCAGCAGGGGGATGAGCTCGGCCAGCGGCAGGGTCTGCTGGACGCCGGCGGTCATATCCTTGCAGGTCACCGTGCCCGCGGCGATCTCATCCTCGCCCAAAAAGATCACATAGGGGATGCCCAGCTTGTCGGCATAACCGATCTTGGCCTTGAATTTCTTTTTCTCGGCATAGAGTTGGGTACGGATGCCCGCCTCCCGCAGAGCGGTGGCGGTGGCGGCGGCCTCGTCCAGCCGGTCGGTCATGGGGATCACCAGCACGTCGGCGGGGGCGGTGACGCCCTCGTCAGACAGCATCCCCTGCTCCTCCAGAATAAAGAACAGGCGGGAAACGCCGATGGAGATGCCCACGCCGGGCAGCTGCCGGTCGGTGTAATATTCCGCCAGATTGTCGTAGCGGCCGCCGGAGCAGATCGAGCCGATCTCGGGGTGGTCGGGCAGGAGGGTCTCGTAGACCGTCCCGGTGTAATAATCCAGCCCGCGGGCGATGGTCAGATCCACCGAAAAATGATCCTCCGGCACGCCGAAGGCGCCCAGATAGCGGGTGACGGTGTGCAGCTCCTCCAGACCAAGGTCAAACAGCTCGTTTTGTCCGCGATACTGCTCCAGCTCCTCCAGCACCCTGGCGTTGCTGCCCCGGATGCCGATGAACGCCAGCACGGCGTCGGCCTGGGCGGGGGCCACCGCGAAATCGTCCACCAAAATCTCGCGGACTTTTTCCGGCCCGATCTTTTCCAGCTTGTCCACGGTGCGCATCACGTCGCCGGCCTTTTCCGTCAGGCCCTGCATGGCGTAAAAACCATTGAGGATCTTGCGGTTGTTCACATGGATGACGAACTTTTTCAGCCCCAGCGCGGTAAAGGTGCGGTAGATGACGGCGGGGATCTCGGCCTCGTTCACCACATCCAGCGCGCCGTCGCCGATCACGTCGATGTCCGCCTGATAAAACTCCCGGAAGCGGCCCCGCTGGGCCCGCTCGCCGCGATAGACCTTTCCGATCTGAAAGCGGCGGAAGGGGAAGCTGAGGACGCCGTAATTCATGGCCACATATTTGGCCAGCGGCACCGTCAGGTCAAAGCGCAGGGCCAGATCGCTGTCGCCCTTTTCAAAGCGGTAGATCTGCTTTTCGGTCTCGCCGCCGCCCTTTGCCAGAAGGACCTCCGCCGCCTCGATGATAGGGGTGTCCAGCGGTGTGAAGCCATAGAGGGCATAGGTCTCCCGCAAAACCTGCATAAAGCGCTCCATCTGCACCTGCCGCGCGGGCAGCAGCTCCATGAAGCCCGAAAGGGTGCGGGGTCTGATCTTTTCCATACTTTCGATTCCTTTCCGTTATATTTTCAATGATTTATTCCGAAAATAATACAATCAGTATTCATATTTCGCCGCTCTGCGGCAATAAAAACGCTCCCGTCCCTGTATGGGACGAGAGCGAAACTTGCTTCGTGGTGCCACCCATGTTCGACGCCGGAGCGTCCTTTTTCGTCCCATTGCGGCGGGACGGGGCCGCGATTTCGGCTTGCGCCTTATACGCCCGCTCCGAAGCTGTCTTCCCCGGGGCCAGCTGCCGGACGCTTCCAGTCAAGGCGCCCTTCCCTGTAGACACGGTTTTCCGGGTACTCCTGCTTCTTCCTCGCAGAATACTGTTATTATGGCATCAAGCGGCCCAAATGTCAAGGCCCTTCCGCCGCTTAAAAGGTGGCGGCGGGATTGATCTCGCGCCAGGCCAGGTCGCCCCGTGCCAGGCCCTGGATCAACATCTCGGCGGTGGCCACGTTGGTGGCCACGGGGATGCAGTTCTGGTCGCAGGAGCGGAGCAGGTCGTTGATCTGCGCGTCGTTCTGATATTTTTCCAGCGGGTCGCGGAAGAACAGCACCATATCGATCTCGTTATAGGAAACGCGGGCTGCGATCTGCTGCTCGCCGCCGGTGGAGCCGGGCAGCAGACAGTCGATCTTGAGACCCGTGGCATCCATGATCATTTTTCCGGTGGTGGCGGTGGCGCAAAGCTCGTGCTTGGCCAGAAGCCCGCAATAAGCGATACAGAACTGCACCATGAGTTCTTTTTTCCTGTTTTGCGCGATGATGGCGATATTCATATGGCAGGCCCTCCCCATTTTCTGTCTTTCAGTCGCTGCAAGCGCGGTCACGCTTCTCCCCAATGTCCGGGCACCTGATCCAGCAGGCGCACCCGCTGCCCTCGCAGGCGCTTGGCGATGTTCATATAGGCCTGCGCCGCAGGTCCGTAATGCTCCAGCGCCAGGATCGAGCCGCTGTTGCCGCAGGCGATCACATCCTCGTCCTCGGGCACCACGCCCAAAAGCGAAAGCCCCGCGGAGTCCATGGCCCGGTCGATGTTGGCGGCGCTGCCCGCCCGGATCATCCCGGGACGGAGCCGGTTGACCACGATGGAGCAGGTCTCCTGTCCCACCCGTTCCAGCACGCCGGCAGTGCTCTGCGCCCCCCGCAGCGCGGTATAGTCCGAGGTGGACACTACCACGGCCCGGTCGGCCGCCGCAGCAAAGGACAGCACGTCGCGCCCCAGTCCGGCGGCGCAATCGATGAGCGTAAAGGTGAAATGCGCCCGCACCCGCGCCACGAGCTCCGCGATCTGCTCCGGGGGGAAGCTCTCGGCAACGCCCGGCTCGCCGGGGGCCGTGAGCACCCGCAGATTGCCCGCCACGGGGTGAGGCGCCGCGGCCTCCTTCAGCGTGGCGTCGCCGCGGATCACGTCGCCGTAGGAAAACAGCAGGCGGTCGGTCATCCCCAGCACCAGATCCAGGCTGCGGAGGCCGCTGTCGGCGTCGATGACCAGGACCTTCTCTCCCAGCGCGCACAGAGATACCGCTACGTTGGCGCAGAACGAGGTCTTTCCCGTCCCTCCCTTGCCGGAGGCGACTGCGATCACGTTGCCCATGGCTTGTCCGTCCTTTCCGCCGCCGCAGCAATCAACTATCACTTTAAATCGCTGCTTATTTTACAAGTATAACGGCTTTGTTCTCTTTGCACAAGTAAAATCGGAAATTGTTAAGAAATTGTAATATTCTGACCCGTTATTCTCCGTTTCCGGTCTCCGGGGTCTGCTCTCCGCCCTCTTCCGGCGCCGGAGAGCCTTCCGTCGGTTCGGGAAGAGGCTCTCCCGTCGGTTCGGGAGCGGGCCCGGCGGGCTGCGTCGGCGCCGCGGTGGGTCTCGGGGGATTTGCCGCCGCCTGGCGGGCCGCCTCTTCCGCGGCCTGACGCGCCTCGCGCAGGCCCAGGCCGAAGTATTCGTCGTAAACGGCGATGGCCACGGGAGCCAGGCTGCCGCCGGTAGAGGCGTATTCCCCCACCACGCACACGGCGATCTGGGGATCGTCATAGGGGGCGAAGGAAACGAAAACGCCGGTGGCGCTGTGATTGGTCATCTGGGCCGAGCCGGTCTTGCCGCCCACCATGATGGGAAAATCGGCAAAATAGCTGCTGGCCGTGCCGTTTTCGGTGACCACGCCCCGCATGCCCTTTTTGATGGCCTCCAGGGTCGAATCGGAAATGGCGACGGTGTTGAGGATCTCCGGCTCCTGCTCCATCACCACGGCGCCGTCGTTATGCTCCGCCACCCGCTTGAGCAGATGGGGACGATAGCGGGTGCCGCCGTTGACGATGGTGGCCACATAATTGGCCAGCTGCACCGGAGAAAACTGATTGTCGCCCTGTCCGATGGCCGCCATCAGGGTGTCGGCGGGGAACCAGGTGGCGCCGCCGTTGGCCTCGCGGGCCTCAGGCCCCGCCAGGATGCCCGCCCGTTCGCCGGGCAGCTCGATGCCGGTCTTCTGTCCCAGGCCCAGCTGGCGGGCATAATTGTCCAGCGTGTCGATGCCCAGAAGATATCCCATCTCATAAAAGAAATAGTTGCAGGAAAACTTCAGCGCGTCGCTGACGTTGATGCTGCCGTGGGTGCCGCCGTACTGCCGATAGATCCAGCAGCGGGGCTTGTAATCCTCGTAGCGGTCGTAAATGCCCTTGTCCACGATCTTGGTGCGGGGGGTGATGACCCCCTCCTCCAGCGCCGCCAGTGCGGTGCACATCTTATAGGTGGAGCCCGGCGAATAGGCCGACTGCACGGCCCGGTTCAAAAAGGGCTTCAGGGGGTCGTCGCGGTTTTCGGCAAACTCGGTGCTGAAGCGCTCCAGAGAAAAGCTGGGATAGCTGGCCATGGCAAGGATCTCGCCGGTGTTCACGTCGATGACCACCGCCGCACCGCCCTCGACGTCGGCCCCGTCCCCCGTCTTCGAGCGCTGGCCCTTTGCCTGGATCTCCCGGATGGTCTCGGCAAGGGCGTCCTCGGTGCGCTTTTGCAGCTCCAGATCCAGCGTCAGCAGACAGTCGCGGCCGGGGCTGGTCTCCTCCAGCATATATTCCGTCACCACCTGTCCGGTGGTGCGGTCCACCTCCACGGCGCGGGTCCCGTTGACGCCCCGCAGCCAGCTTTCCAGCGCCCGTTCCATCCCGTCCTTGCCGATGGTGTCGTTCATGCGGTAGCCGTCGTCCTTGCGCTCGGCGTATTCCTCCGGCGAGATGGCAGCCACCCGGCCCAGAATGTGGGACGCATAGTCGGAAAAATACTCCCGGCTGTCGGAAACCCGGATCTCCACGCCCGGCATGGCGTTGCCGTATTCGGCAATGCGGGCCACGGTGGCGGTGGTGACGCCGGAAGCAAGGATCAGCGGGGTATTATAAGCGGAAAACTGCCGGTCGTCCAGAAAATACCGGATGCCCACCAGCGCCCGCCGCTGGGCCAGAGTCAGATTGCCGTCTACGCCGTAATGCTGGCACATCAGGTTGAACAGCCGGCCCGGATCGAGCTCCGCCGGCGAGCCCCAGCCCTGCTGGGTGACAAAATCGGCAAACCGCTTGCCCGCGCCGCTCTCCAGCGTGGTATAGGTATATTTCGTGGGCCATTCCATCGTCAGCGGCAGCACGTCCTCCCAGGGCACGCCGGCCTCGGTAAGGATGTGGTAAAGCCGCAGGATCACGTCGTTCTGCTCCTCCGCGTCCCACAGATAATAATCCGCCTGGACGGAATAGCTCAGGGCGTTGCCCGCCAGAACGACGCCGTTGCGGTCCATGATCTCGCCCCGGGAGGCCTGCTCTTCATATTTCCGCACCGCGTTGGAAACCGTGCGGACGGTGGGGTCGCTGCCGCGGATGAGCTGGAGCTGGATCAGACGGTAGACCGCGACGCCCATGATCAGCACCGCGGCCAGCAGCAGGGCGATGATCCGTGTGATACGGGTTTTCATAGGGTCTCCTCCGTAAAGCGCCGGTGGAGCCGGCGGACGATCAGCCAGACCAGCGCCCCCGCAGGCAGCGCCAGGATCAGCTCTCCGGCAAACTGCCGCAGCGCCCATCCGGGCCCGGCGCGATAGACCAGAAGATAATAGAACAGATAGCGCAGCGCCGCCTGCATCGTCATGCAGATCAGCCCGCCGCTGAGGGCGGAGAGGATCACCGGCCGCAGATATTCCGCCCCGAACAGGCCGAACAGGATGCCGAACAGCGAAAGCAGCAGCGCCGAAAGCCCCTCGGGCATGGTGCTGTTCACCGCCAAAAGCATCCCCGCGGCAAAGCCGAAGCCGCCGCCGGCATAAGGGCCGTCCAGCAGGGCCACCGACGCCACGAAAAAGGGCATCATGTTCCAGGCGCCGCCCCACAGGCGAAGATCCGTCCCCCGGGAAGACTGCAGCAGAAAAAGCCCTACCATCAGCAGGGCGTAGCTCCCGTATTTCACCAGCGCATAGCGCTCGGAACGAAGCCGGAACATCTCAATCCTCCACGTTGAACTCCTTGATGACGAACACGGTGCTCAGCTCGTCGGCCTTCACCGCAGGCTCCACCACGGCATAGCTGCTGATGCCGTGGCTCTCCGGCCGGAAATCCGTCACCCGACCGATCAGCAGATCGGGGGGATAGGTCCCGCCGTTGGTAAAGATCATATCGCCTTCCTTCAGGTCGGCGTCGTTTTCCAGATAAGGGACCTTGAGCAGGCCGTCGGCGGCCAGCTCGAAGTTGCCCTGCACCGCCACCACCTCGCGGGTGCGGGAGACCAGGGCCGAGGCGGTGAAGTTGGTGTTGATCAGCGTGGTCACCGTGCAGTAGCTCAGGCCCACCTCGGAAACAAAGCCCACCAGCCCGCCGCCGGTGATCACGGGGTCGCCCTCTTCGATGCCGGAAAGGCTGCCCCGGCTGAGGGTCAGCGCGCTCTGAAAGCCGCTGCCTGCAGAGGCCACCACCGTGCACAGCTCCAGCTCAAAATCGGTCCGCTTTGCGCGGATGCCCGCCGCCTCCCGCAGGGCGCTGTTCTGACTGATGGCCGAATGGTATTCGTTTTCCATGCGCTGATACGCGCTCAATTGCTCCTTCAGCTCTTCATTTTCCTTTTCCAGCGCGTTGTATCGGTAAAAATAGCCGAACAGGCCCGAGGCCTTGTCGGTGACCTTTGCCACGCCGTTCTGCAGCGGGGTCACCACCGCGCCAACCAGATCGGTGACGAAGGAGCCGCGCCCCGTGACCGCCGACCAGAGCATCAGGCCCAGGCAGACCGCCACGATCACTGCGGCAAACCAAAACAGCTTGGAACGAAACAGCTTCACGTCCGGTCTCCCCCCTTCAGCGGCACGCCCATCTCCCGCAGCAGCCGCTCCAGCGGCGCGACGGGCAGACCCACCACGTTGAAATAGTCCCCATGGATCTCCTTGACCAAAAAGGCCCCCCGCCCCTGAATGGCATAGGCGCCCGCCTTGTCCATGGGCTCGCCGGTTGCCACGTAATCCGCGATCTCCCCGTCGGTCAACTCATAAAACAGCACCCGGGTCCGGCAGGTAAAGGACCGGAGCTCGTCCCGAAAGGCCACGGCCACCCCGGTGCACACGGTGTTTTCCCGCCCCGACAGCCGCCGCAGCATGGAAACCGCCTCTTCGGCGGTCCCGGGCTTTTCCAGGATCGCCCCGTCCAGAAACACCACCGTATCGGCGGCGATGAGGGCGTCGTCCCGCGCAAGCGGGGCGGCCTTCAAGGCGGCGCGGGCCTTGCGCAGGGCAAGCTGCCGCACGTGCTCCTCGGGGTCGGGGCACGAAAGCGCCTCGTCGCAGCCCGTGGGCCGGACGATGAAATCATCGGTGATATGCCCCAGAAGCTCACGCCGCCGGGGGGATTGTGACGCCAAAATCAGCATAATCGTTCTTCTCCAGGAAAATATGCCGCTCTGCGGCGGCTTTTATACCCGCGTGCTGCCGAATCCGCCCGTGCCCCGGGCGGTCTCGTCCAGGGATCCGGTCTCCTTCACGGCAAAAAACGCCGCGGGCACCAGCATGAGCTGGGCGATGCGGTCGCCGCTGCGGACGGTGAAATCCTCGTTTGACAGGTTGACCAGCGCCGCCTTCACCTCGCCCCGGTAATCCGAATCGATCAGGCCCACGCCGTTTGCCAGCGTGACGCCCCGTTTCGCGGCGAGGCCGCTGCGGGCAAGAAGCAGCGCGGCCCACCCCTTGGGCACCGCCATGGTCAGCCCGGTGGGCACCAGCGCCCGCCCGCCTGCGGGGATCACCAGCTCGCCCTCGGGCAAAAAGGCCTCGATATCCCTTGCGGCGGCGCCTTCGGTCTGATAAGCGGGAAGGTTCGGCCGCTGTCCGGCCCGCTCCAGCGGGCAGATCAAAAGCTCCAGTTCGTTCATTGCACACCTCGGTAATACAGGCCGCGGGTGGCGCGCTCGGGCATGGCGCCCTCGCCCTCCCGGTAGGCATTTATGACGGCCTCGATCTCCTTGCTGTTTTCGGTGGTAAAGCTCAGACGCAGCCACCGCAGCCCCAGCTCCCGCAGCTCCGCGGTCTTGTCGGCCAGCCAGAGCTTTTCGGCATTGTAAACGGTGGAACGGCAGCCGGTCTCCCGCCGGATGGGGAAGGAGCGGCCGGTCTTGTCGATGATGGCGTTGTTCCGGCCGCAGGAGCGCCCATCCCGGGCGCAGCCGTCGCCGTGGCGCTTGGTGACGCAATTCTCCGTGATCATCAGAGGCAGGCGGCCGTAGGCGATGATCTGTCCGTCCATGCCCAGATTCAGGTCGCGGATCTGCGCCAGATTCATTTCAAAAGAAAGCGTGCAGGAGCTCAGCCCCAATTGGCGCAGCTCCTTGGCCGACTGAGAGTTCATCACGTTGAGCCCGAAATCCCCGTGCAGAGTAAAGCCCAGCTTCTGCACCACGGGGATCTGGCCCAGATTGGTGACTGCCAGATCCGCGACCCCGGCGGCCCGGATCTCCCTGAGCTGCCTGAGCACCCGATCCCATTCGCTGTCAAAAATGATGCGGTCCATCACGGCGGCAAAGCGGATGCCCTGCCCCGCCAGCGTTTCGATCAGAGGCAGACGGGCCGCGATCTCGGGCAGGGGAAGCCAGATCATCTCGGCTCCCGCCCGCAAAATGGTCCCCGTGAGCTGATCGGCGGACAGGAAGGAAAAGATCCATCCCGGCGCATCCTCCCGGCGCAGGCGGCGCATCCCGGGCTGCCATTCGCCCACGGCACGCTTGGGCGGCTGCCGCCGGGCGACAGCCAGCCCCTCGAGACATTGACGGCGCATGGCGTTGACGGCCGCCGCCGAAGCCCGCAGGCCCTCGTCCAGCGTGATCTCCGGCTCGTCGGGCAGAAACACGGTGCCGCCGGTCTTCATCAGCGCAGAGCGGATCTCCTCGGCCGTGGTAGCCCGCCGGATGGCAGGCTCAGCGGGCGTGCCCCGGCATTCATAGAAAAACCCGTCCCGATCCTCGGCCACCAGACGCATCTCCTGCCCCGCTTTCGCCGTAAAGCGCATCTTCACGGGGACGGTGGGCGTCTCGGGCTCGGGAAGATAGAGCTCCTGCGCCTGTTTATAAAGAGCGCGGGCTTCCCGGCCGTTGTCCTCCGAGCGGGTGCCGAACATGGCGCTGCCCTTTTTCCCGGTAAAATAACCGTCGGTGAAGCCGTCCCTGGAAAAGACGGCCTGCAGCTGCGCCATCTCCTCCGCCGACGGCGCGCGGCCCTCGGTGATCGCCCGCTTGTACACGTGGGTGACCAGGGCGGTATATTCCGGCCGCTTCATGCGGCCCTCGATCTTCAGCGTATGGACGCCGGCCTCCTCCAGCTCTCTGAGATGCTGCGCCAGCGAAAGATCCTTCAGGCTCAGGGGATGGCCGGGGCTCTCGCCGAAAAAACTGTAGGCCATACGGCAGGGCTGGGCGCACAGCCCCCGGTTGCCCGACCGTCCGCCGATGGCGGCCGACAGATAGCATTGGCCCGAATAGCACATGCACAGCGCCCCGTGGACGAAGACCTCGATCTCGATGGGACTGTGCTTGCAGATAAAGGCGATCTCCCGCAAAGGAAGCTCCCGGGACAGCACCACCCGGGAAAAGCCCAGCTTGTGCGCCGCCAGCACGCCGCCGATGTTATGGACGGTCATCTGGGTAGAGGCGTGGATAGGCATTTCGGGCGCCAGCGCGCGGATCATCCGGGCCATGCCCAGATCCTGCACGATGAGGGCGTCGGCCCCCAGCTCATTGAGGCGCAGGATCAACTCCCGGGCGCGCAAAAGCTCCCGGTCGGTGACCAGGGTGTTGACCGTCACATAGGTCTTGACGCCCCGCAGGCGGCAATAGCGCATGGCGTCGATCAGATCCTCGCCGCTGAGATTTTTGGCGTTGCGGCGGGCGTTGAAGTCATCCGTCCCGAAATATACGGCGTCTGCGCCGCCGCGCACGGCGGCGATTATCCCCTCCGGCGACCCGGCGGGGCTCATCAGCTCCATCGGCATAGGCGATCCCGTTTATTTTCTTCCCAGTTCCCGCTTCAGACGGGCCACCTCGGTGCGCAGGCGGGAGCATTCCTCGGCATAGTCCTTGATCTGCATCCGCAGACCGTCGGTGGACGCCTCGGCCTTGTAATACCGGTCGGCGATGTTCATGGCGGCCAGCACGGAAGAGGTCAGCGTGGAAAAGGGCGTGGAGGCCTTGACCTCGCGAATGCTCTGGTCCACCAGCGCGGCGCTCTTGCGGATATGCTCCTCGCTGTCCTCCGAGACCACGGTGTAATCAAATCCGTCGATGGTGACGACTACTCGGTTCAGCATAATAGATCCTCCCCACGTTCTCTTTATAAAACATAGTTATTTATTTTATTATACACGCAGAATCCGCCAAAGAAAAGCGGAAAATCTCAAGAATTCCGAAAGATTTTGAAATAACTTCTTAATTTTTCTCCCCGCCGGCGCTGTCGGTGCCGCCGCGGTTGTAAATCCGCCTCCGCTGTGATAAAATACAGAAAACCGACGAACGGAAAGGGACGCTCTCATGGAGATCGAGATCAAGCTTCAGGCCGACACCCGTCTGGCCGCCGAGGCTGCTTTTTTTGACGAGGATACCCTCCCCTCTTTGGGCGGGACGCGGCATATCATCATGAACACCGCCTATTACGACGACCCGGAGGGCAGCTTTGCCGCCCGGCGGCAGACCCTGCGCCTGCGCCGGGAAGACGGGAAGGGCGTCGTCACCTTCAAGACCGCTCTTGTCGGCCTGCGCCGTCTGGAGCTGGAAGCGGACGCCGACAGCATCGAAGCAGGCGCCGCCGCGCTCCTGCTGATGGACGCGCTCCCCGCAGACGCCCGGGAGAGCCTTGAAAAAGGGCGCTTCGTCCCGGTGTGCGGCGCGGCCTTTTCCCGGGACACGCGCCGCTGCCGCTTTGAAAGCGCGGAGCTCGACCTGTGTCTTGACAGGGGGATCCTGTTTTGCGAAAATGCGAAAACGCCCCTGCTGGAGCTGGAGCTGGAGCTGGCCCGCGGAAGCGAAGAGGCCCTCTCCCGCGCGGCGGAAGCACTGATCGCCCGCTGGCCGCTCACGCCCCTTTCCCTTTCCAAGCAGCAGCGGGCCATGGCTTTGCGTGATAAGGAGAGACGATGAACAAGCTTTTTTCTCATAAAGACGGCTCCGCCGCCCGGGGCTATCGCCCCTATCGCGGCGCGAAAAGCGGACCGGCGTGGTACGTCTGGCTGCTGCTGGGCGCGCTGCTGCTGGCACTGTCGGCGTTCTTCTGGTTCGGGAGCCGCAGCTTTCCCGCGCTGGGCGCCGGGATGCGCCGCGGGGCGCTGGCCGTTTCGGCCTTTCTCTCCCGGCTCACCGGCCTCGTCCCCATTCCTCTCAGCGAATGGCTGCTGGGCGGGGTGACCCTCGGCCCGCTGATCTGGCTGATCGTCACGCTGCTCCGGCGCAGATGGGCCGTCCTGGGGCGCGGGCTCTGCTTTCTGATCTTTTTGGGATCGCTGATCCTGTTTCTCTTCGTTTCCCTGTTTCTGGTGCAGCATTCCGCAGCGCCGCTGGCCAGTCGTCTGGGCTTTTCGGTGGACAAGCACACCGCCGATCAGCTGGCGGACTACGTGGCCTATACCGTTGAGCAGACCAACGCCCTGGCGGACAAGGTGCCGCGAACCGCGGCGGGCGACTGCGATTTCGGCTCGTTCCGCGCGCTTTCGGCGCTGGTGCAGGAGGAATATGACCGCCTGGCGTCCGAAAACCCCGTGTTCGCCGTCCCCCGGCCGGGACAGGGCAAGCGCAGTCTGCTGGGCGGACGGATCATGTCGCTGATCGATCTGGCGGGCTATTATTTCCCCTATACCGGCGAGCAGATCGTTTCCACCGACGTGGTGCCCAGCCACATTCCCTTTGACGTGGCCCACGAGGGTGCCCACGCCCGGGGCATCGCCCCCGAGGACGAATGCAACTTTGCCGCCTGGCTGGTGCTCAAGGACAGCGAGGACGTGCGTCTGCGCTATTCTGCCTGGCTCAACGCCTATATTTACGCCAACAACGCCCTTTTTGCCGTGGATCGGGAGCGGGCGACGGCGCTTTATTCCTCACTTTCCGGCGAGGCGCGGCACGATCTTTCGGTGCTCAACGAGAGCCTGCGCCGGTTTGAAGGGAAGCTCAACGATCTGGGCTCTGCGGTGAACGACGCCTATATCAAGGCCACGGGGCAGCCCGAGGGCGTGCGCAGCTACGGCAAGGTCGTGGATCTGCTTTTGGCGTGGCACGACCGGGAGGCGGCGCAATGAGCGGCGACGGCTCCGCCCTCCCCTTTGCCTGGGAGCTGGTGAGGTCCCGCCGCAAGACGCTGTGCATCGAGATCACCCGGGACGCCCGGGTCCTGGTGCGGGCACCGCTGCGGCAAAGCGAGCGCGCGATCCTGCTCTTTCTGCGGCAGAGGCAGGGCTGGGTCCTCACCCATCTGGCCCGCAGACAGGCATCTCTGGCCGCCCGCCCCGAGCCCACAGCCGAGGAAGAGGCCGCGCTCCGCGCCCGGGCAAGGGCCGAGCTCCCGCCGCTGGTGGCCCTCTGGGCCGGGAAGATGGGCGTTTCTTATACGGGCGTCACCGTCACGGGAGCCCGCACCCGATTTGGAAGCTGCAGCCCCAAAAACCGCCTGTGCTTTTCGTTCCGGCTGATGCGCTATCCGCCCGAGGCCGTCGAATACGTAGTGGTCCATGAGCTGGCCCATATTCTGGTGAAAAATCACTCCCCCGCCTTTTACGCGCAGGTGGAAAAGGTTCTCCCCGACTGGCGGGAGCGTCAGGCGCTGCTGCGGGGATGACCCGGCAGGTTTTCTCTCATTCACCCTTGAAATTTCAGATGGCGTAAGCTATTATTTTGATATCCGATCCCGCGCTGAAAAGGAGTTTTTATGACCATCGATCAGATCGAGAGCTTCGTTGCCGTGGCCTCTTCCGGCTCCATCAGCCAAGCGGCGGCCCGTCTGTTCCGCTCTCAGCCCAATCTGTCCTATTCGCTCAAGCAGCTTGAGGCCGAGCTGGGCTATCCGCTGCTGGTCCGCACCAATCAAGGCGTCACGCTGACCTCGGGCGGGCGGGAATTCCTCTCTTACGCTCAGGACGCGCTGCGGGCCTTTCACCAGCTCCGCAATTTTTCCATCGTCCGCACGGCGGAAAACGAATCCACCCTGCGGGTGGCGGCCATGCCCTTCTGCGGCGTGTCCGAGGCGGTGGAGATGCTGCTGGCCGAGCTGGACCAGCCCCCCACGCAGATCCTGCTCAACCCCTGTATGCGCGACGGCATGATCGCCGGGCTCAACAGCCGCCAATATGACGTGGGCTACGCCTACGCCTATTCCGGCGCGGTGCAGTCGTTCATGACCCAGCTGGACGTGAACGGGCTGGAGGCGCAGCCGCTGTGCAAATGCCGCCCCTGTGCCCTGATCGGGCCGGGCAGCCCGTGGTTTTCTTCGCCCCCGGAAAAGCTTTCGGTCCAGCAGCTCAACAGCGTGCGGCGCGTCTTTTTCACCAAATCGGGGGCGCAATCCTTTTCCAGCACACAGTTCCGCGATCTCACGGGCGGCGCGGGCACCGTTCTCGCCGGCGACCAGCAGGACATCCGCATGATCCTTTCCGCCATCCCCTCCTTCAGTCTGGCCCCCTGCAGCGAGGCCCTGCTGGAACAGGGCGGCACCGTGATGGAGGGGCTGAAATGCGTTCCCATTGAGGGGCGGGACCAGACCGGCGAATACTATGCCGTTTACCGCAAGGAGCTCCCCTCCGCCGGGCTGAGCCGCCGCCTCACCGAGCTGCTGCTGGAGCGGCTGACGGGAGCTACCGCCTGAGCTTCGGCAAAATACGAGCGATTTTGCCCCGCTTCCCCGCTATACTGTCATTCGGGCCGCGGCCCGCGATCCAAAAGGAGGAGTTATGATCGTTCTTGCCATCGGCGACGTGGTGGGCGACCCCGGCGTCGAGATCCTTTCCCGCCGCCTGCGCCAGCTTAAAAAGCACACCGGCGCCGACCTTACCGTGGTCAACGGCGAAAACGCCGCCGGCGGGCGCGGCATCACCCCCGCGCTGGCCGAGGAGATCTTTGACGCGGGCGCCGACGTGATCACCCTGGGCAACCATACCTTTGCCAACCGCCAGATCTGCGATTATCTGGACGAGCGGCGGCACATCCTTCGCCCCCTCAATTATCCGCCCCAGCAGCCCGGCACGGGCTATACCCTCATCGAGTGCGGCGGGAAGCAGGTGTGCGTATTCCTCATGCAGGGCCGGGTGGGCATGGACTACAACGTGTCCTCTCCCTTCGCCGCCGCCGACCGTCTGCTGGCGGAGGTCAAGGCCGACCTGTATCTGGCCGAGATCCATGCCGAGGCCACCTCGGAAAAGCAGGCCATGGCTTATCATCTCAACGGACGCTGCGCCGCCCTTTGGGGCACGCACACCCACGTCCCCACCGCCGACGCCCGCGTCCTTTCGGGGGGCACCGGATACGTCACCGATCTGGGCATGACCGGCGGAGCGGATTCGGTGATCGGCGTGTGCTGGGAGCAGAGCCTCAGCATGTTCCGGGGCGAGCTCACCGGGCGCTTCCGCCCCTCCGACCGGGATCTTCGGATCCAGGGAGCCGTCTTTGACATCGACGGCGGCGGCCGCTGCCGCAGCGCGGCGCGGGCCGAGATCGCCGATTGAATATCCATCCGTGTGTAACAAAAAAGGAGTCTTGTCACATGTCTGAACTTCGCAGGCAGCAAAGCGGCGACCTGATCTGGTTCGCCTCGCCGCAGCTTTCGGTCTATCCCCGGCTGAAGCACGCCTATTTTACCCGCAGGGGCGGCGTGTCCTCCGGCATTTACGAGAGCCTCAACTTCCGCTTTACCGGCACCGACAGCCGGGACAATCTTTTGCAGAATTACGACATCGCCGCCCATCTGGTGGGGGGCGACGCGAATCACGTCATCCGCACCACCCAGAAGCACACCGACACCATCCTCACGGTGTCGCAGCCTGTCACCGCCTTTACCAACGCCGGCGACGAGGGCGTGGACGCGCTGATCACCAACGTCCCCGGCGCGGTGCTCACGGGCTTTTACGCCGATTGCCAGCTTGTGATGCTCTATGACCACCGGCATCGGGCCGCGGGCATCGTCCACGCCGGCTGGCGGGGCATCGCCAAAGAGATCGTCCGCAAGACCATTGAAAAAATGCACGACGTCTACGGCTGCGACCCCCGGGAGATGATCGCCGTGGTGGGGCCCTCCATCTGCCGCTCCTGCTTCGTCACCGACGACGACGTGCCCGAGGCCATGCGGGAGGCCTTCGGCGGCATGGTTCAGGAATACATGTACCGGCAGGGCGACAAATGGTGCGTCGATCTGAAAAACATCACCTACGCCATGCTCCTGCGGGCCGATATCCCCGCCATCAACATCGACATTTCCAACTACTGCCCCTGCTGCGGCGACAAGACCCTCTGGTGGTCGCACCGCCGGATGGGCGAGGATCGCGGCGTTCACGCCGGGATGATCTGTCTGACAGAATAAGATTCAAAGGCCGCGCACGATGCGCAAAAGGTGCGGACGGCGAAGCGGCGCCCCCGCAAAGGAGCTGTTATCACCGGCTGAACAGGATAGAAAAACAGGCGTGACCGCTTCGGTCACGCCTGTTTTGCCTGTTCCGGATCTCAGGGTAAGGCCCGATTCTCGTCAGCCTCGTGGGCAGAGGGCGTCTCCGCCTCCTCCGTCCTCGCTTCGGCCGAGGGCGGCATCGTGAAAGCCCACTCGTCAGCGATCCTCCGGAGTTTTTCCCACCCGCATCACCAGCGTATGGGGCGGAAGGGCGGAGGTGATCTCCACCGTGTCGTCCTCGGCAAAGCAGATCTCCTGCCGGAAAGCCAGAAACGCCTCCACCGTCCCCAAAACGGAATAGCCCGTCTCCCCGCTGCGATAGTGCATGGGGACGACGCATCGCGCGTCAAGCTGCCGGGCGACCTCGTCGGCCTGCTGGGCGTCGATGGTGTAGTGCCCGCCCACGGGGATCAACAGGGCGTCCACCGGCCGCAAGGCGGCCGCCTGCTCCTCCGAGAGCAAATGCCCCAGATCGCCCATATGGGCGACGCGCACGCCGCCGTATTCCAGCACATGGATGCGGTTAGCGCCCCGCAAAGCGCCCTGCCGGTCGTCGTGGAACACGTCCAGTGTTTCCAGAGCAAAGGGGCTTTCGCCCTCCCACGGAAGGATCGTCACGCCCTCGGCCCAGCCGTGGTCGTGATGCCCGTGGCTGCAGAGCACCTGATGGGCCGAAAGCCGCAGAGGCGGCAGGCCGGGGACCGCGCCGTCCTCATAGGGGTCCAGCACCACGCGGAAGCCCTCGGCCTCCACGGTAAAGCAGGAATGTCCGTGCCAGGTCAATCGGATCGCTTTCACAGGCCGCGCCTCCCTTTCGGCGGCTGCCCGCCATTCGTTCTTCGTCATTTCATAATAACGGAAGGTGTCGTCCTCCCCGGTAAAGCGAAAGCCCACCTTTTCCAGCACATGGCGGCTGCGGGCGTTTTTGTGGATCGTGTCGGCATAGACGGTTTCCATCCCCAGAGGGCCGAAGGCCAGCGCCAGCGCCAGCTTCTCGGCCCGGGTGCCGATCCCCCGGTTTTTCGCCTGGTCGTTTTGCAGATGGATGGAAAGCTCGCAGGTCTTTTGCGGCTCGTCGATGTGCTTGAGGATCAGCTCGCCCACGGGGCTCTCCCCTTCGAAAATCAGAAAATCCCGCCGGTCGCCGGCGCTTTTGTGGGCCAGATAGGCGCGCTCCACCGCTGCGGGATCGTAGCGATAGGGAGAAAAACGGCTCATGTCGGCAAAAAGATCGGGATCTGCCTCAAATGCCTGAAAATACTCCAGAAGGCGGGGCAGCGTGGCCTCCGCCAGCGTAATCGCCTGATTCATATGCGCTCCTTTCTCCGGCGAAAAAAGCTCCCTCGCGGGAGCCTTTTTCATCAAATTTCTCTTCTTCCTTCCAGGGCGCGGGTCAGCGTGACCTCGTCGGAAAACTCCAGATGTCCGCCTACGGGCACGCCGTAGGCCAGGCGGGTCACCTTGACGCCGAAGGGCTTGAGCAGGCGGGTGAGATACAGGGCCGTGGTCTCGCCCTCGGTGTCGGGATTGGTGGCCATAATGACCTCGCGGATCTCGTTGTCGGTGACTCGCTGGAGCAGCTCCTTGATGCGAAGCTGCTCGGGTCCCACGTCGTTCAGAGGCGAGATCACTCCGTGGAGCACGTGGTAAAGCCCGTGATATTCCCGCGTCCGCTCGATGGCGATGAGATCCTTGGGGTCGGTGACCACGCAGATGGTGGAGGCGTCCCGCCGGGGGTCGGCGCAGATGGGGCAGACCTCTCCCTCCGTCAGATTCTGACAGATGCGGCAGGTGTGGATCGAGCCCCGGGCGTCCAAAATCGCCTGGGCAAACTCTTCGGCGCCCCCCTCGGGCAAGCTGAGCACGTGAAAGGCCAGCCGCTGGGCGCTTTTATGCCCGATGCCAGGCAGGCGCTGAAACTGCTCGATCAGCTTTTCCAGCGGCGCGGCGTAATACTGCATACCATCCCCCCTACTTCCGTTTTCACAAGACGTTCCGGCTTAAAAGCCCAGATTCATGCCACCGGTGAGCTTCTGCATCTCCCGGCCGGTGGTCTCCTCGCACTGACGCAGCGCGTCGTTGACGGCGGTCATCACCAGATCGGTGAGCATCTCCACGTCGTCGGGATCCACAGCCTCGGGCTTGATGGCAAGGGCGGTGATCTGCTTGTTCACCACGGTGGCCGTCACCGCGCCGCCGCCGGCCGAGGCGGTATACTCCATCTTCTCCAGCTCCTCCTGCTTTTTGAGCATCTCGGCCTGGAGCTTCTGCGCCTGCTTCATCATGGCCTGCATATTCATGCCGCCGGGGATCATTTTTCCGGGTTTCATAACGATTTCTCCTTTATCAAATCTCAAAGATCATTCTTTCACTTCCACGCCCAGCTTCCGGGCGTTTTCCAGGATCTTCTGCAGCGGGTCGTCCGCCGGACGCGGCGGCTCGTTTTTCGGCTCTTCCGCGGGGATCGTGCGGGGCGGCGCAGAGGCGTCGTCCAGCGCCTTCAGCCGGATATCGCCGCAGCCGCATTGCCGCGCCGCCTCCAGCAAAACCGACACCACGGCGGGCTTCTCCATAAAGACCATGCTGATCTTCTGGCAGGCGATCTCCAGCACGTCGCCGTCCTTCCGCATTTCCGACATATTGAGATAGGTGCGGACGCCGGAATTGACCTTGGGCGACACCACCGCCATCACCTGCGAGCGCAGATCGGCGTCGCCGCCCGAAACGGGGGCCGCCGTGCGGCGGGGCTTTGCCTCTGCGGGGGCAGCGGCCGGCGTCGCCGCCGGCGCGGGAGCCTTCTGCTCCGCCGCGGGAGCTTCTTCTTTTGAAACAGGCTGCGGAGCGGAGACCGGAGCCGCCGTGCCCGTCCCCGCGGGGAGCGGCTGGCCCGAGCGGTGCCGCAGACACATCTTCAGCAGGCACATCTCCCCGTCGGTGCGCTTGATTGCAACACGGGTCAGACGGGTCAAAAGATCGCTGACACATTCGGTGAAGTATTCCAGCAGGGCGGCGTCGGCCTCCTCTGCAAGCTGCCGCAGAAGCGGCCCGTTTGCCGCCGAGGACGACATGAGATATTCCTCCCGCCCCGTGGCCTTCAGCAGATAAAGATCCCGCAGGAGGCTCAGAAGCTGGTCAAAGAGCGAAACGATGTCCCGCCCCTCCAGATAACAGCCGGTAAACAGCTCCAGCGCCCGGGCGCTGTCGCCCGCGTAAACGGCGCGGTAGAGCTCCAGCACGGTCTGGGCCGAGGGGACGCCCAGCGCCGCGGTGACCCGTTCCAGATCGATTTTCCCGTCGGCGGAGGCGCTGCGGTCCAGCAGCGAGATGGCGTCGCGCATACTGCCGTCGCCTAGGCGGGCCAGCAGCGAGGCCGCGTCGTTCGTCAGCTCAAAGCCCTCTTCCCGGGCGATCTGAAACAGCCGCGCCGCCAGGATCTCCGGCGGGATGCGGCGGAAATCATATCGCTGACAGCGGGACAAAACGGTGGCCGGGACCTTGTGGATCTCGGTGGTGGCCAGAATAAAGAGCACGTGCTCCGGCGGCTCCTCCAGCGTTTTGAGCAGCGCGTTGAAGGCGCCGGGCGAGAGCATATGCACCTCGTCGATGATATAGACCCGCTTTTTCAGCGCGGCGGGCGAAAAGGCCGCCTCGTCGCGGATCTCGCGGATATTGTCTACGCCGTTGTTGGAGGCGGCGTCGATCTCGCTGACGTCCAGCGCCGCGTCCTCCAGGATCGAGCGGCAGGCCGCGCAGGTGTTGCAGGGGTTGCCGTTTACCGGATGCTCGCAGCACACCGCCCGGGCCAGGATCTTGGCGCAGGTGGTCTTGCCCGTGCCCCGGGTGCCGGTAAACAGATAGGCATGACTGGTGCGGCCGTTCTGCACCTGATTGCGCAGAGCGGCGACGATATGGTCCTGTCCGAAGACGTCGTCAAACACCAGCGGACGCCATTTGCGGTAAAGTGCCAGATGCTCCGCCACAGGCGCTCCCTCCCTTCTCATATGAAACGGGCGGCGACCCCTTCGCGCCTCGGCTTTTCTCCATGATCAGCCCCACGGCAGCGCAGACCGGTTGGCCGCGGCACACGCGACATGCCGCTTAATGCTGCTCGGTTCCCCGCCTGACATGGTTCACAGCCACGCGCTGCGCGGGACCGGCCTGAACATGCCATGGAGCTGATCACAGAGAAAAACGTCTGCTGCGCGCCGCAGGATCGGCCGCCGTTTTCTTTGACGTTCTTAACAAAAATATTATATACGAATCCGTTGGGTTTTTCAATCCATCAGATCAATATTTTTCACGTCCGCAAGGAACATATGCCCCGGCGCGTGGGTGATGGCAAAGGGCGGGCACACGTTCATCACCACCGACTGGGGCGTGACGCCGCAGGGCCAGAACACGGGGATCTCCCCCTCCCGCACCGTCACCGCCTCGCCAAAGTCGGGGCGGGACAGGTCGCGGATGCCGATGGCCCGGGGGTCGCCCATGTGGATGGGCGCGCCGTGGACCCGGGGCATCCGGGCGGTGATCTCCCGGGCCTTTTCCGCCGTTTCAGGCGTCATGGGCCGCATGCTCACCACCATTTTCCCCGAAAAGGCCCCGTAGGGAACACAATCGATATTCGTCCGGTACATGGGGACGTTTTTCCCCTCCTCGATGTGACGGACGGGCACGCCGGCCTTCAAAAGCGCATCCTCAAAGGAAAAGCTGCACCCGATCAAAAAGGCCACCAGGTCGTCGTTCCACCATTGCTCCACATCCAGCGGCTCGTCGGTGAGCACGCCGTCGCGCCACACCCGATACTTGGGAAAATCCCGGGCGATGTCCGCGTCGGCGGCGATGGTTTTCAGCTTTCGGCTGCCCTTTTCGCTCTCCTCCAGAACGGGGCAGGAAAAGGGATTCCGCCGGGCAAACTCCCGAAAATCGGCGGCCAGCGCCGAGGGCAGGACGATGAGATTGCACTGGGCATATCCGGCGCACATCCCCGCCGTGGGGCGCACCAGCGCGTCCCGCCGGAAAATGCGGCGGGCGGTCTGCGGCTCCATGGCGGAAAAATCCGGGATCGCCAGCGCCTGATGCAGCGCCCGGAGGACGGCAAAGTTCTCTTCCTTGCTGAGATGGTCCACCGTCAGCTCGGCCTGCCCGGTGATCCCGTCTACGCAGCCCTGAGCCACGATGGTGCGCAGGAGCTTTTCCTCCTGCTTTTCCGTGGGGAGCAGATCCCGGCCGGTGACGGCGCTCAAAACGGCGCAGATCCCCCAGCCCCACCAGTTGGAAACGCCCGCCGTCAGCGTAAAATCGGCCGGCGCCTCGGCGCAGATCTCCCGGCCGTTGTCCACACGGCTCTCCACGATGCTCCGCAGGGCGCCCATGCCCAGCTCGTTGCCGCCGTCGCCGATGCCCACGGTGGTCACCCCCTGGGCATAAAGCAGCAGATCGGTGTCGGACAACAGCTCGTCGATGATCTCGCCGCGGGCATTGTGATAGTGGCCGTCGGCCGCCTTGCCGGGGCGCTCGATAGCGATGATGTGGGTGGGCCTGTGATGCTTGAAGAGCTGATAGCAATAGGCCGCCGCGCCCCGCTTGGGGACGCAGTAAACGTCAGTATCGGGGGCCGCGATCTCGCAGGCCGCCAAAATGGCGGCACAGGATGCCTCGTCGGTGACGATGGCCGCTTTTTTCCCCACGGCAGCCAGTCCGCGGGCGATGTTCACCGCGCCCACGGGGCCGTCCGTCTCGCCCGTACCGCCCGCCCGCTGCACCGGAAAGCCGGAAAGGATGAACACCTCTCCCGCCTTCAGCAGACTGCGGCCCAGCTCCGCCAGATCGGGCCGGGGCAGGTTGCGCGTCAGGCCGCGATGGCCGGGATCGGCCTCCAGCACGCTCCAGATCCGCTCATATACCGTTTGCATAGGCTTTACCTCCGCCACCGTTCTGGGACAAGTATAGCACAGACTTCCGAAAAAAGGAAGCCGCAATCGCTGTTGATTTTCCGCGCGGCGGGATTTTCCCTCCTTTTTTCCCTTGACATCCCGCGGAAGTTATTGTAAAGTAATTACGCTGCCGTTTTGCGGCGGCGCGAAAAGGGCTATTTGCCCTTCTTCGCCGAATACGGAGGGTTACTCAAGTGGTCGAAGAGGTCGCACTCGAAATCGAAGGTTCATTTTGGTACGTCCCTCTCAGAAAACCCTTGTTTTTCAAGGACTTCCGGGCTCTGCCCGCAACTGAATATCGTCGTTTTCTCTCCTCCGTTTCTCTCCTTTTTCCGAGGCACGTTTTGGAGGTTCGGAGGCCGAAAATACCTGGAGAGTTATCGAAGTGGTCATAACGAGCCTGACTCGAAATCAGGTGTACCTCACGGTACCGTGGGTTCGAATCCCACACTCTCCGCCAAAAAAGCCAGTTCTCATGCGGGTTTCCGCGTTTTGAGGGCTGGCTTTTTCTGTTGCACTTTTAGAAGCAGTCCCATAAAACGGACGGTTTTCTCTCCACTTCTCTCCTGAAATTGGGGGTATTTGGAGGGAATTCTGATTCGAACCCACGAAATCGGAAAAATTCTATGTATGCGGCGCTCCGGAACACGGAAACGCCGCTTTTTTTAGTTGATGGCACTCAGTGCGCCTTTCAGCCCGTTCACCATTGCATCGGCAGAGGACAGTTTGGAGTTGTAGTCCAGATGTGCATAGACATTGGCTGTGGTCGAGAAGTCGCTGTGGCCAAGCCACTCCTGGATCTGCTTCATCGGCACTCCATTGGCAAGCAGCAGCGATGCGCAGCTATGCCGGAGGTCGTGGAAACGGATTCTGCGAAGGCCGTTCTTCTCAAGAAGCTTCGGAAACGCCGAGGTCAGATAGTGCGGAGAGATCAGAGTACCCATTTCGTCAACACAGATATAATCTGTATAACGCTTGTCGTAGCATTTTCCGCACACGCGGCGATATTCCTTCTGCTCCTCCTGCAGCTTCAAAAGCTTCTCCTTAAACACAGGCACGAGAGGCAGCGTCCGCATGCTGGACTTGGTTTTCGTGGTATCCTGAGCAAGCTGAACGTGTTTTCCGTCGATGGTGCAGGTAGTAACGGTATGGCGGATCGTGATGGTGTTGTTATCAAAATCAATGGCGCTCCACTTCAAGCCAAGAGCTTCACTTCTGCGAAGTCCATAAAATGCGCCGAGGAAAACCGGGATTTCCAGCTTCGTCCCCTTGGCGGCTTCAAAGAGTTCCTGGACTTCTTTACTGTCATAGAAGCTGCCAACGAAATGGTCTTTCTTCGGGCGCTCGATCTTGTCAGCAGGGTTGGAATCAATCAGCTCGATCTTAACAGCATATTTCAGGGCCTTATGGATGTTCGCGTGATAGTGGATAACTGAGTTGGCCTTGACCCGCTTCAGTTGCTCCATATAGAAAGCCTGAATATCGGTTGCCTTCAGGTCTCTGAGCATAATTCCACGCTGCTTGAAATACGGAACAACTACGCCTTTAACCATATTCGAATAAGAGGAATAGGTTGTCACCGCGATGGTCGGCCTTACAATCTCAAGCCATCGAAGCATGAAATCGGAAAAGAGCATGTCGTCCGAGGGAGTGAGAACTTCTGGTACTTCGAAGCTGTTTCGGAGTTCCATCAGCATCTTCTCGGCCTTTTTCTTGTTCCCTTTCACGGGGAGTCCGGTGGAAGTCCATTTTGTCTTGCGCTTCCCGTTTTGATCGTGGTAACTGATAACCATATAATAGATTCCGCTTTTTTCTTGCAGATGTCCTGCTACCATTGAATCATACCTCCTTATGTAGCAAATTGGACTTCTGCTGTTGACCATCTCCATTGTAGGGGATGGTTCTGCAAAAGTCCAATGTGCGAAAAGCTAATTTGCGCTATCGCAGACGAACACCCTCATATAAGTCAGCAAATGTGCTTTCGGGATGCGATAGCTGCGGCCTATCTTCATATGGCCGATTTTATTCTCCTTGATGATCCGATAGCCGGTCTTCGTGCTTATGCTTAAAGCATCGCACATTTCCTCAACGGAGAGAACATCGGGATAGTCCTTTAGAACAGATGCGTAGACTTCATTAAATGCCATTTTCATCAGCCCTCTGCAATCTTCGCTTCCTCTTATCCACCTTCTTGATCAGGTAATCATACCCTTGCCGCACCTGGCAGTAAGCACAATCGTCCTTCAAATCTCGAAGAGGATCAACGCGGCGGATGATATGGTCAGGAGAGTTATAAAACTGAGCTGCACAGGTCGGGCAAAGGCAGAGCGTCATCTCATCCGGGTGATCTTCCGTGCTTGGGTCATCCAGCGCAAGACTGATGCCGAGAGCACCGTCCACATAGTCCATGATTTCATCATCCAGGGCTGCAATATAATTGGACAGCCTGGACTTGTCTATGGTACGCACCTGCTCCAAAAGCACCATGGAGTTTGCCGGCAGGCCAATATCCCTCGGCAAGCCGACATGCGTGGGCAGAGCGTTCTTTTTAAGCTTGCTGGTGATCGGTGCGATGATGACTGTAGGACTGTGCCTGTTTCCGATATTGTTCTGAATCACAAGCACAGGTCGCAAGCCGCCCTGCTCACTGCCCCGAACCGGATTCAGGTCAGCAAAAAATATGTCTCCTCTTCTGATCTCGTTCGGCTGTTTTGTCATGGGACACCTCTTTTTCAAGAATTGCCTTGAAGAATTGAATACTCATTCTCCCCGAATGGCGTGCTATGTACGCTCAGACGAAGACGATGTAACACGACCCATTCATCTTTCTCCTCGCCGTTGTCGAACAACGCCTGAGCATGTAAAGCACACCATTTGTCCTCGACACCCCGTGTGCGGGTGGATTGAACCACCGGGAAGTCGCTAAGCGGCAGCTTGCTGGACTGCCTCACGGGAGTTTCACCCCAACTGTCGTTCGGACAGAGCCGCCCCCATTGCGTGATCCCGCTTACGCGGGGCTGTGGCTGGACGGGAGTACCATTGTCATTCCGGCTGTCATCGCCATGCCAGGGGCAACCCGGCACTTGCAGCAGGTTATCTCGCTCACCTCTTTTCAGAGGGTCACGGCGTACCAGACTGTCGTGGCTCACGCTTTCGCGCATCGTCGGAACTGAAGTCTTAGCGAATGAGTATTCTTTTTTCAAGGTAGGAGAGGAATTGTCCTCTCACCCTTCTATTGCGACATTTTTTGCTTAAAACGAAACCCCAGCGAGAAATTTTTTTGTAAAGCTTTCAAAAGAGCGCTTGTATTCTCTAACTCTCTGATGGGAAACCTGATATTTTGTAGCGATGAACCCTGTGCAGGATCGCTTTTCACCGTTCAGATAGAACTGAAGCATTTCCTCTGCCCATGGTTTCCACCGCCTCAAAGCTAATCGGAGTTCAGTCAAAAGAATGGTATCAATTGCTGTTTCCTCAACACACACGCGGTCATCACCAACGCACTCATGACGGGAGGTAACCTCTGCATCCTCGACCTCAGCGTCAAGTGAGAGAATTTCAAATTCAGGTACTAATTGCCCATTACGTTCTTTTGCTTTCTCTTGAGTTCTCCACGCGGTATACTCTTTTTTTGATACTTCAATTTGCATGACATCTAAGTCGTCGCCGTCCGGAATAATGTCCTTAATGAAATACCGCTTTTGTTCATCCAGCAGTTCATTACTTTTTTGAGTGATTGCATACCACTCCGCACCGGACACCTCGACAAGTTTTGATTTCTGATCCATGGGATTGCTTCTAACAAGGAAAGTCCTTTTCATGTGATTCCTTTCCGCCTGGATGCGGAAGGCGAAGAAATCACATGACAGAAAACGAAGCGGATCTGCCTGAAGTACACGCAGACCCGCTATAGCGCCTGATTTGGGCACAGGGTATCATTGGGTACTTCCCACGGAACACCATTGGAAAAGTCCCGTGTCTATGTATCCTTCGCCCTATTGCAAATCAGGCTAACGATATTGAATTCAACTCAGCCGGTGTTCCGGCCTCGTTGTGATTACATGTTAGCCCATGTGGAACGGAAACACTATGCCACGACGTGGCACATTCAAAAATTTGAAAGTGAGGTTTTATGCGGGTTTCAGCCTTCATATATTCTTTGGATTTCGCTCTAAAAACCGCGGAAAGCCTTGAGATACCTATAAAATTTGAGTGTGCCACGAAATGGCACACTCAAGAGAAATTTTTTCAAAAAAACAGAGGGAAACCTTTGCGGTTCCCTCTGCTACAGCAAAAAGCATGATTA
>JAFOPS010000037.1 GCA_017394205.1 Clostridia bacterium
CAACCGTCCCCCGTGCAAAAACCTTCCGGAAACACATCAAAAAGTGAGGAAAAAGCAATGGAAAAGCAACGCATCGACCGGCTCAACGAGCTGGCAAGACTGAAAAAGGAGCGTGCGCTCACCGAAGACGAGCGGGCCGAGCAGGCCGAGCTGCGAAACGAATATCTGGCCTCCGTCCGCATGAATCTGGAGGCGCAGCTGGAAAACACCGTGGTGGTCTATCCCGACGGGACGCGGAAAAAACTCACGCGGAACGACCGGACCTTCCGCCCCAAGCAGTGAGGAGCGGAGCCGCTTTTTCTTGACAGAAAAGGCGAAACAGTATAGTATGAACATAGAAAAACAGGCATGTTTTATCCTAAAATAGAGGAGGAACCACCCATGAATGAAGAAAAGCAGGCTCTTGAAGCCAACGCCATGCCCACGCTGACGCTGACCCCCGATCTGGAGGAGGCTGTGGAGCAGGAAAAAGAGGCCCCCGCTGTCGAGCCGGTCATTCTGGACGAGAGCAGCTTTACGCCCGAGGAGCAGAAGGTGATCCAGGAGTTCGCGGAAAAGATCGACATCACCAACAGCACCGTGGTGCTGCAATACGGTTCCGCCGCCCAGAAAAAGCTGTCGGACTTTTCCGAAAACGCGCTGAGCAGCGTCCGCACCAAGGATCTGGGCGAGGTGGGCAACGCCATCACCGATCTGGTGGGCGAGCTCAAGGGCTTTGACGTGGACGAAAACGAAAAAGGCATCGCCGGCTTTTTCAAAAAGACCGCCAACAAGATCACCAATCTTCAGGCCAAATACGACAAGGTGGAGAACAACGTCTCCCGCATCAGCACCACCCTGGAAAACCATCAGGTCCAGCTGCTGAAGGACATCGCCATGCTGGATAAGATGTACGACCGCAACCTTGCCAACTACAAGGAGCTGGGCATGTATATCCTGGCGGGCAAGCGCAAGCTCAAGGACGTGCGGGAAAACGTGCTGCCCGAGATGGTGGCCAAGGCCGAAAAGACCGGCGACCCCGCCGACAGCCAGGCCGCCAACGATATGGCCGCCTTCTGCGATCGCTTTGAGAAAAAGATCCACGATCTGGAGCTGACGAGGATGGTCTCGCTGCAGATGGCGCCCCAGATCCGTCTGGTGCAGAACAACGATACCCTGATGGCCGAAAAGATCCAGTCCACGCTCACCAACACCATCCCCCTGTGGAAGAGCCAGATGGTGCTGGCGCTGGGCATGGAGCATTCCGTTCAGGCCACCAAGGCCCAGCGCGAGGTCAACGAGATGACCAACACCCTGCTGAAGAAGAACGCCGAAAAGCTCCATATGGCCACCGTGGAGACCGCCAAGGAGAGCGAGCGGGGCATCGTGGATCTGGAGACCCTGAAGCACACCAACCAGATGCTCATCCAGACGCTGGACGAGGTGGTAAAGATCCAGGACGACGGCCGGACCCGCCGCCGCGAGGCCGAGGCCGAGCTGGCCCGCATCGAGGGCGAGCTCAAGCAGAAGCTGCTGGATATCCGCCAGTAACGCAGACGAACAGCAACGCCGCGGCAGCCTGCCGCGGCGTTCCGCGACAGAAGAAAGGAGATCGTTATGAGAAAAGATCTGGGAAAGATCCCCGCCGTTTACCCCATGCCGGTTTTGATGGTGGCCGCCTATGACGAAAACGGGACAGTGAACGTGATGAACGCCGCCTGGGGCATGATCTGCGGCATGGACAAGATCGCTCTGTTCATCGACGAGGATCATAAGACCACGCAGAATATCAAGGCCGTGAAGGCGTTTACCGTGTCGCTGGCCGACCGGGAGCATATGGCCGAGGCCGACTTTTTCGGCATCGCCAGCGGCAACACCATGCCCGATAAGTTTGCCCGCACGGGGCTGCACGCCGTCAAGAGCGCCCACGTCAACGCCCCCGTCATCGAGGAATTCCCCGTGACCATGGAGTGCGAGCTGGCGGAGATCACCGAGACTCCCAACCTGTATGCCGTGGTGGGGAAGATCGTCAACGTCAGCGCCGACGAAAAGGTCTTGAACGAAAAGGGCAAGATCGAGATCGCCAAGCTGAACGCGCTGATCTTCGACCAGTTCCAGGCCGGGTATTACGTCACCGGCGAAAAGGCCGGCCAGGCCTGGACCGCCGGCAAGCCCCTGATGGAGAAATAAAACCGCCGCACAAGACAAAACCGCCGCCCCGAACGGGGCGACGGTGGTTTTTTACAAAGCGGTTCTGACCTTCCCCCCGGCAGGAAAGGCTCCGAAAAGCGCAAAGATGTAAAACCGTCATCCTTTTGGGACTTTTGCAATATGGCTAAAAGCTTTCGTTCCAGTAATTGAAGCCCGAAACAACGGTGTCGTCTTTCCGTTGATAGAGTATGCCGCTTTTCGAATAATAGGTTGGATTGTCGGGATCACAGTTGACATAAAACCGCACGATGTACAACTTGTCGCCGGACTCATATGCACCGCTTGCAGATGCAAAAATCTCTCGGATGTTAGATCCGATCTGCAAGGTCAAGTCGTAGTATATGATCTCAAAAGCTTTTCCCTTTGTATACCAGTCAAAAGAGCCGTTTGACGGATGTACTGTGGCAGAACAATGAAGGTTTTTGATGACGATCTGAAAGCGGCCGGGCGCTCCTCTGCCGAGAAAACCGCCGATCCCTTTTACTGGGTATCCCCTATAAGTCTCCGGAATCACAATCACGGAGTCTTCGCTGTTCGGATCATAAGTATAGCTGCTCACTGCAGCTTTTTTAATTGGGTCTCGGATCAGATAAGTAAATTCGCTGTCAGCCGCGCAGCCCGTGTAATTATGCGCTAAAATCGCGAACCCGATACCATAGAAAAGAGCGGCAAGGAGGACCGGGATCAAGACCACGCAAACAGCAAGGACAATCAGTATTTTTTTGAATATCTTCACAGCTGCCTCCTGTCCTTTTACAAAGGCCGCCCCGATCGGGGCGGCGGTTTTGATTTCTTTGAACGCTTACAGCAGGATCTTGCCTTCCCAGTCGTCGGTGATGCCGGCGGCGTTGGCCTCGTCGGTGTCCAGATGGCAGCAGGTGACGCTGTCGGGGGCAACGCGGGCCACCACGTCGCCGAAGACCAGCGACCGGTCCTCCGTCCGCACGGCCACCCGCACGGTCTGCCCGGGCTGGATGCCCAGATCGGCGGCGTCCTCCGGCGTGAGATGCAGATGCCGCTTGGCCACGATCACGCCCTCCTCCAGCTCCACTTCGCCGCAGGGGCCCACCAGCATGCACGAGCCGGAGCCCGCAAGATCGCCTCCCACGCGGATGGGGGCGCGGATGCCCAGCGCGGCGGCGTCGGACATGGCAAGCTCCACCTGCGTCCGCTCCCGCAGGGGGGCGACGACGGGGATGCTCATAGAGCCGCGGGGGCCGATGACGGTGAGCTGCTCGGCGCAGACCGCCTGACTGAATTGGGGCAGCGCCTTTCGCGGCGTCAGCGTATAGCCGTAGCCGAACAAAAGCTCCAGATGCTCCTGACACAGGTGAACGTGATGGGGGGAGATCTCGATGGTGACGTGCATAAGCGGCCTCCTCGGAGAGATAAGATTATTAAAAATATAGCACATTCCCGGCGGGGTTGCAATTCTTTTTGAAAAAATCCGCCCCGCGCATGGGCGCAGAGCGGATAAAAACGGGTTTCGATTACAGAGCGGCGGTGATGATGGCCATCTTATAGACCTCGTCGGCGTCGCAGCCGCGGGACAGGTCGTTGATGGGGGCGTTCAGGCCCAGCAGGATCGGGCCGTAAGCGGCATAGCCGCCCAGACGCTGGGCGATCTTATAGCCGATGTTGCCCGCCTCGATCATGGGGAAGATAAAGGTGTTGGCATAGCCTGCCACGGGGGAGCCGGGGAACTTGAGCTGACCCACGGTGGGAGAAACCGCGGCGTCAAACTGCATCTCGCCGTCGATGGCCAGATCGGGGCGCAGCTCCTTGACCACGCGGGTGGCCTCCTGAGACAGCGCCACGGTGCCGCCCTTGCCCGAGCCCTTGGTGGAGAAGCTCAGCACGGCGATCTTGGGATCGATGTCAAAGGTCTTGGCGCAGGCGGCGGCCTCGATGGCCACCTCGGCCAGCTTCTGGGCGGCGGTGAAGGTCACGTTGCCGTCCTTGTCCACGTTGTCCTGATAGTCGATGTTCACGGCGCAGTCGGCCATGCAGATGGTGCGCAGGTTCTCGTCGCCGAAGTCGCGGTTGAGAATAAAGCAGGAGCTCACCAGATGTGCGCCGGGCTTGGTCTTGACCAGCTGCAGCGCGGGACGGATGGTGTCGGCGGTGGAATAGGTGGCGCCGCCCAGCAGGCAGTCGGCCTTGCCCATCTTCACCAGCATGGTGCCGAAGTAGTTGCCCTTCAGCAGGTTGGCGCGGCACTCCTCGGGGCTCATCTTGCCCTTGCGGAGCTGGACCATGGTGTCCACCATCGCGTCCATGCCCTCGTAATTCGCGGGGTCGATGATCTCGGCGCCGGCGATGTTGAAATGGCCCTGCTCGGCGGCGGTCTTCACGGCCTCTTTGCCGCCCACCAGGATCACGCCCATCAGCTTTTCCTCCAGCAGGCGGGACGCGGCGGACAGGATGCGGGCGTCGGTGCCCTCGGTAAAGACGATGGTCTTGGGCTGCGCCTTGACTTTTTCGATCAGCTTGTCAAACATTTCGAATGCCTCCATATGATAAAATTTAAAATGCGGAAATTTGACCCAACATTTATTTTATCACGGAGAACCCCGAGTTGCAAGCCTTTCGGCAGGGTTTTGCGCCCTGCGGGGGGATTTTGCATGAGAGATGCCGCGCTTCGTCCGGAAAAGCAGGGATGCGCTTCCGGATCGCTCTTGTCTTCTTCCGCCGAGGAAGGAGCCTTCGGCTCTTCGCTTATGCGGCGCAGACGGAAGGAGATCCAAATAAGATTTACGACAATGGAGAATAACGCACAGCAGGAAAAAAGAATTTCGCCGTGAGGCGAAGGCCTGATTACCCACCGGAGCAAAAGGGTCGCCATCAAAATGCTGAAAAAAATCAAAAGGACGAGATATCTCCGTTTGGTTAAGACCGGTTCTTTACGCATGGCGCCTCCTATCACGCTCCTTTTGTGTTTAATACCGGGTTGCTTTTCGGCATAGATTTCCTCCTTTCTGTTAAGCAGCAGTCGCTTACATAAATTGCATTATCCCTCTTCTTTTTAGAATGTTTGTTTCGCGTTATTTTTTGAAAAGAATAGATATATATTATGCATAAATATGATATCATGGAAATATTTTCCTGTCAAGGATGGGGAGCGCTGACTTAAGACTTCTTCACAAAGGCGTGCGGGTTCGGATTTTTTTTGCGATTTCCTCTTCCTTCCTGCGAAAAAAAGGAGTATGATATAAAAATAGACCAAAGAAAAGGAGCGAGAGCGATGGAACATCTGCGGAGCACCCGTGCGGAGATCAATCTGGACAATCTCAAGCACAATATCGCCGTCCTTCGGGAGGCTGTCGGCCCCGACGTGGAGCCTATGGCCGTCATCAAGGCCGACTGCTACGGCCACGGCGCCGTGGTGATGATGAAATACATGCTGAAATACGGGCTGCGCTATTTCGGCGTAGCCACGCTGAGCGAGGCGCTGGAGCTTCGCCGCTTCCACAAGGAGGGCGAGATCCTAGTGCTGGGGCTTTCCCCCGACGACCTGCTGCACTACGGCCCCGACAACGACATCACCCAGACCCTCTGTTCGCTGCATCAGGCAAAGGTGCTTTCGGATTACTGCGTGCAGACCGGGCGCACCGCCAAGATCCAGATCAAGGTGGACACCGGCATGCACCGTCTGGGCTTTGCCCCCACGGAGGAAAACATGGACGTGGCGGCGGAGATCGCGAGGCTCCCCGGCATCGACGCGGTGGGCATCTTCAGCCACCTGGCGCTGGAAACGAAAGAGGACGATTACGGCCAGTGGCATAAGTTCGAGCGGTTTTTGGACGGGCTGCGGCTGCGGGGAGTCACCTTCCCCCTCGTGAGCCTGGACGACGGCATCGGCACCATCCGCTATCCCGAGATGCGGTACAACATGGTGCGGCCAGGCTCGTTCTTCTACGGCTTCAACCCCCATCTCACCAACCTCAAGCCGCTGATGCAGCTCAAGAGCGAGATCGTTCATCTGCAGGTCCTGCCTGCGAACGAGGGCATCGGCTACGGGCTGGACGACAAGGCCGACCACGACCGGATCATCGCCACGCTGCCCTTCGGCTATGTGGACGGCGCGCCCCGGGCCCTGTCCCATTATCAGGGCTGGTGCACCGTCAAGGATGTGAAGTGCCCCATCGTGGGGCTGATGTGCATGGATCAGGCCATGATCGACGTTTCCGACGTGCCCGACGTGCAGATCGGCGACGAGGTCGTGGTCTTCAGCCACGAGCACGGCGCCATGACCTATCCCCAGGGCGCTTCCATCACCAACTTCAACCGCAACGGCCTGCAGGCCGCGCTGCCCCGGCGGGTGCCCCGCGTATATTTTGAAAACGGCGTTGAGGTGGAATATCGGGACTATTTGTTTGACAAGGAGCCCTGATCCGCCCGCTTCCCCCGCAAACGGTACATCCTCATTCTGATCTCGGAGGCGATTCTGCTTGGACGGAAAACAGAAGAAGAAGCGGGAAAACATCTTCCGCATCTTCACAAGCCCCTATGCCCGGCAATTCATCAAAAAGTATAAATGGAATTATCTCATCGGCATCGCGATCCTGATCGTCATCGACGTGCTGCAGACCGACGTGCCCCTCATCGTGGGCGACACCATCGACGCCATGGAGCAGGGCCGCTTTACCGCCGCGCTGGTGCGCACACAGCTCATCCATCTGGGCGTCATCGCCGTGATCGTCTTTCTGGGACGCATCTTCTGGCGCTGGTTCATCTTCGGCTCGGCCCGCAAGATCGAGCGGGATATGCGCAACGATCTTTACAGCCATCTTCAGACCCTTTCGGCCTCCTTCTTCCAGGAGCACAAGGCCGGCGAGATCATGGCCTATATGACCTCGGACATCGAGGCGGTGCGCATGGTCTTTGCCGTGACGGTGATGATGGGCATGGACACGCTGACCATCGGCCTCAGCACCCTGTATAAAATGATGACCCGCATCGACGTGCGCCTGAGCGTGGTGGCCTTCATCCCCCTGATCCTGGTGGCGCTGACCACCACCCTGCTGGGCGGCGAGATGCACCGCCGCTTTACCAGAAAGCAGGAGGCCTTTGCCGACCTGTCGGACTTCGTGCAGGAAAAGCTGGGCGGCATCAAGGTCATCAAGGCCTTCGTGCAGGAAAAGAAGGAATGGGAAAACTTTGACCGCTCCAACCGGGCGGCCCAGGACGCCAACATCAAAATGGCCCGCATGGCGGCCTTCATGTTCCCCTTCATGCGGATGGTGGCGGGCTTTTCCATGGCCCTTGCCATCGCTTACGGCGGCTATATCGCCATTTTGGGGCGCATCTCAGTGGGTAATTTCGCCTCCTTCGTGCAATTTCTGAACATGCTGGTGTGGCCCATGGCGGCCATCGGCAGAATCATCAACATCATGACCCAGGGCAGCGCCTCCATGAAGCGTCTGGAGACCATCCTCCATGCCAAGGCCGATATCGTCGACGGGCCCGAGGCGGTTTCCGAGGGCATTCCGGCGGGCACCGTGGAGGCCCGGGATCTGACCTTCGCCTATCCCGGCGAGGACAAGCCTGTGCTGGAGCACGTGAGCTTCACCCTGGAAAAGGGCAAGACGCTGGGCATCGTGGGACGCACCGGCAGCGGCAAGACCTCGCTGGTCAATCTGATGATGCGCATCTTCGACCCGGAGAAGGATATGCTTTACATCGGCGGGCGGGAGATCCATCAAATCCCCCTTGCCGACCTGCGCCGGGCCGTGGGCTATGTGCCCCAGGACAACTTCCTCTTTTCCGATACCATTTCCGCCAACATCGCCTTCGGCGACCGGAGCAAGACGCAGGATGACGTGGTGGCGGCGGCCAAGGCCGCCTGCGTCCACGACAATATCGTGGACTTTGCCGACGGGTATGAGACCATGGTGGGCGAGCGGGGCGTGTC
>JAFOPS010000038.1 GCA_017394205.1 Clostridia bacterium
CCCATGATACTTTGAAGCCAAAATACACATAAATGCTGATCGTGCAGCTTAAAACAGTTTCTGATCCCGGTTTGTCAATTGATTCTGCTTGAATCAGAGTCAAAAATGGACTAAAATGAATATATTGAAAACCGTATATAATGGAGATCTATCAATGACAGTTCCGATTTATAAGGGGAGAAAAGTCAATAAGGTCTTGTGCCTTTCCTTCCTGCTGGTTACCGTGATCCTCTTGATGACGGCCGGCATTTTTGCTTTTCTAAAGAAATCCGCGGTCTGTGATACCTTCTGTATCCTCGCGCTGATCTCGGGAGCCTTTTCCCTGCTTTACGGGACGCTCTGGCTTATTTACGGCCTGAAGGAAAAGAAGACGGAACGGGAACTGAACGAGTTTTTCGGCCGACAGAATATGCCTGTGGATCCTGCCCGGCCGGATTATCGGGAGTTTTTTCTGCCAAAAGAAAGACTTAAAGGAATGTCTCGAAAAAGATTTCGTTCAGTTCTTCGTTGGACGGGGTTCGCAGCACTTGGGGCTTTTCTCCTGATTTGTGGGATCCAGCTTGCTCTCGGATCCTTGGCAAGTCCCTTGCAGGTACTTTTTATCTTCCTCTTTTGCGCCCTAATCACGATTCCGGGTATTCTTGTCCAGTTGTATCTGTTTCTGAAATATGACTGTTCGGTTCCCTCTCGGATTCTGCTGTTTCCCGGAAAACTGATCGTTGACGACACGGTTTTCCTTGCGGGAGAGATTCTCGAGATAAGGGTCTCTCCGGATCGGATCATGAACTTCAATTCACCCGATGTTTTTAGGGAGATGCTGATCCGAAAAGAAAAGCGCAATGTAAAGTACCGTTTCGATTATCGGGCGGGCAGGTCTTCCGCCGATCAACCATTCTGGGAAGAATACGAGCAATTCGTTGCCGCTCTTTCCTCCTGGGGCGCAGAAAACGCTGTGCCGGTTATCATCTTGTACATGGCCTGATCTGATCTCTGCGCGCGCTTGCTATGGCGGCAAAACTCTGTTTTTGTTCAGCCTCTGACAGCAAAATGAATCGGGAAGGATCGTTCAAAGGCGATTTGTTTGATCTGCGTTGACAGGACGGCTGAAGGCGAGATACTCTTTGGACACACCGTTTGGTTCAGCACAGGCAAGCAACAGCGCCATCCGAAAAGGCGCGTTCACAAAGGGACACGGCAGCCTCAAAAGGACCTTTTCGCGCCGGGCTTCGTTGAAAATGCTCGGAATACATAGCCAGTATTCCTGCGCTTTTCGCCTCGCCCGACACAAAAATCTCTCTTTTGAGGTGCTGCGCAGTTTTGAGCGAGAGCTTTTTTGTTCAGGCAAAATAGAAAAAACCGGGAATACTTGATGTATTTCCGGTTTTTTCTATGAAGCATGGGCGGAAAAGTGCCGCTCAAAACCTGTCGTCTCCCTATGTGAGCGCGCCTAAGAGGGCGCGCGTTTTGTCAAGAAGTTTTTTATCCCTTTGAGCCTGTTTGCTCAAAGGGATTTCATTTCTTTTAAGGTTGGATTAACTTTCTGCGCTTATGATGTCCTCAGAAGCGAAAAAAGGAGGATGTCTGCATGAGAAAGAAGCATCATGTGTTTCTGAGCGTTTTTCTTTGCGCGCTGCTGCTCTTCTCTGTTTATGTGCTGCTCGACACTTTTGTTATTGAGCGCAGGATGGAGGTGGTGACTGAGCCGCAGACCGTGAGCACGCAGGTCGGCGGCAAGACGGGTACACCGGTCGCTTTGCCGCTTGCCGCCTCGTCGGAAGAGAAAGCGGAGGCTGTCATCACGGAGAACAGCTATTACGACGGGAACATCTCCATCGAGATCACCGAGGAACGCGTCGGCGATACCACCGTATACGTCGCGGACGTGCAGCTCGCATCCGCGGAGCATCTCAAGACCGCTTTCGCCGACAACACCTACGGACGAAACGTCACGGACACGACCTCCGGCATGGCCGAGGCCGTGGACGCCATCCTCGCCGTCAACGGCGATTTCTACGGCGCGCAGCAATCCGGCTTTGTTATCCGGGGCGGCGTCCTCTACCGGAGCACGGTGAAGAAAGGCGCGGAGGATCTGGTGATCTACGCCGACGGCAGCTTCGGGATCATCCGGGAAGCCGAGATCTCGGCGCAGGAGCTGTTGGAGAGCGGCGCGCGGGACGTGCTCAGCTTCGGCCCCGCGCTGGTCGAAAACGGCGAGATCTCCGTCTCGGTCAATGACGAGGTGGGCCGCGCGAAGGCCAGCAATCCGCGCACCGCGATCGCCGTGATCGACGAGCTGCATTATCTGCTCGTCGTCTCGGACGGGCGGACGAGTGAAAGCGAGGGACTGAGCCTGTACGAGCTGGCCGCCTATCTGCAGAGCAAGGGCGTTCAGACGGCCTACAATCTGGACGGCGGCGGCTCGTCCACGATGGTGTTCAACGGCCGCGTCGTCAACAATCCCACGTCAGGGAGAAGCATCAAGGAGAGGAGCGTGAGCGACATTGTATACGTCGGATAAACCCGGTTCAGAGAAAAGATACGCCTCGGTCATCATGGCCTATCTGTTCTCAACGGTGGGCTGCATCCTCTTCGGCGCGGTCTACGAGCTGTTCAGCCACGGGGTCCGGTCCTGTTTTATGATTTGCGCCTTTGCCTTCCCGCTGCTGCTCGGCGCGATCCCGTTTTTCCTGCTGCGAAAGCGCGGGAAGTCCTTTCCCGGCAGGGCCGCGGATCTCATCCACGCGGGCGTGGCCGCGCTGACCGTTGGCAGTATCCTGCAGGGCGCGCTGGAGATTTACGGAACAAGCAATCCGCTCACGCTCGCCCACTGGGCTGTGGGCGGGGCCTTGACCGCAGCTGGCTGGCTGCTGACATTTTTAAAGCAGGTCGAGCGGGAATAGCCGCCTTATCTCCCCGCAGCACCGCTGCCATGCGCTGATAATGTTCTCAACAAGAAAACCTCTTTTGCCACGGGGGAAGATTTCGATTTCTTCCCAACGCCTTGCCGCGA
>JAFOPS010000039.1 GCA_017394205.1 Clostridia bacterium
CGGCATCATCCTGAAGAAGACCCGGCGGTTTGCGGGCGAACCCGCTCCGTTTGTCATGGAGCTGCCTGCGTATCACTGGCCGACGGTCGGCAATGTGCTCCGCTCCATGTGGGAGCGCGGCTGGTCCTTCATCAAAAAGGCCGGCACCATCATTCTGCTCTCCACCATCGTGATCTGGTTCCTCTCCCGCTTCGGCTGGGTGGACGGCGCCTTCGGCATGCTGGAGGAGGATGAGATCAGCATGAGCATCCTGGCCAAGATCGGCTCGGCCGTGGCCTGGATCTTCGCCCCTCTGGGCTGGGGCAACTGGCAGGCCACCGTGGCCTCTGTCACCGGTCTGGTGGCCAAGGAGAACATCGTGGGCACCATGGGCGTGCTTTACGGCGGCGAGGGTTCGGCGTGGGCCGAGCTGGCGCGGCAGTTCACCACCGTCACCGGCATGAGCTTCCTGGTGTTCAACCTGCTGTGCGCTCCCTGCTTCGCGGCGATGGGCGCCATCAAGCGGGAAATGAACTCTGCCAAGTGGACCTGGTTTGCCATCGGTTACGAGTGCGTCTTCGCCTATCTGGTGGCTCTGTGCATCAACCAGATCGGCGGCGCCTTCACCGGCAACCTCAACGTCATCGGCCTGATCGTGGCCATCGCCATTGTGATCTGCACGATCTGGCTGCTGTTCCGCCCCTACAAGGAGTCCACCCGTCTTACCAAAAAAGTCGACGTGAAATAAGCGGCTGTTTCCGGCCGCATCTGATGAAAAGGAGGAAGGACCATGCTTTTGTGGCTTGAACAGAATCTGGGTACCATCGTGATCGCGCTGCTGCTGGCCGCGCTGGTGGTCCTGATCATCTGCGGGATGCGGAAGGACCGGCGCGCCGGAAAGCGCTCCTGCGGCGGGAGCTGCGGAAGCTGTGCCGGCTGCGCCATGAAGGGACGCTGCGGGCATTGAATCTGCGGGGAGACAGAAATGCCTCCCCGCTTTTGTCTGAAAACCGCCCTTGCCGGTTTCCGTATGGAGGCGGCAGGAATACCGAAAGGAGGAAGAACGATGATCCGCACCGTAATAACCATCGACGGGATGGCCTGCGCCATGTGCGAGGCCCACGTGCAGGACGCCATTCGTGAGCATTTTTCCGTAAAAAAGGTCAAGGCCTCGCATACCAAGGGCACGGCCGAGGTGATCTCGGAGGAGCCGCTGAAGGAGGAGGCGCTGCGGGCAGCGCTGGACCCCACCGGCTATCGGGTGTTGGCGGTGGAGGCCGCCGAGGAGCGGAAAAAGGGCTTTTCCCTGTTCCGGAAATAAAAACGCGGATTTGACGAAAAAAGCGCCGCAGACGCGGCGCTTTTCCGGAAACATGAGTTAGACAAAGCTAACAAATGAATGATCCACGCCGGTTCCGCGCATCCTAAGAAAAATCGGAAAGGAGACCCGCCATGCCGGAAGAACTGCTCATTCGCCATTGTGCCCCCACGCTGACGGGGCTGAAAACCGCCAGCCTGTTTGCCTGCCCGTATGATACGGAGGAGCGGCTGCGGGCCGATCTGCGCCTGTGGAACGCCCGTCTGGGGCAAAAGGGTCTGCGGATGGTGCCCATGCGCTATCGGGCGGGACGGGCGCAGATCTTCCTTTATCGGCCGCGGCGGCTGCGGGAGGATCTGCAAAGCGGCGCGGCGCAAAGCCTGCTGCGGGAGCGGGGCTATGAGAGCGGAAGCGCCGAGCGCTGCCTGTTTCAGTTGATGGGGCGGGTCCGACGGGCCGGCCGGGAGGATTTTCCCCACGAGATCGGCCTCTTTCTGGGCTATCCGCCGGAGGACGTGCGGGGCTTTCTGGAGCACGGCGCGAAGGATTGCAAGTGCGCGGGCTTGTGGAAGGTCTACGGCGATGAAGAGCGGGCTCGGGCGCTGTTCGCCGCCTTTGACGCCTGCACAGGCGCCTGTCTGCACCGCTGGAGCCGGGGCGCCACCGTAGAACAGCTCACCGCGGCGGAGGAATAAGAAGCGAATCCCCTATTTGGGGCGAACTCCGTAAAGAAGCAAAAAGAGGTGCGAGCCGCCGGGCTCGCACCTCATTTCCTGTCGCGCCGCTCTTTTCGACAAGGACAAGCTGAAATTTATCAGTCTCATTTGGCTTTCTTGGGTTTCTTTTCGGGCAGTTCCGCATACATGCCCCCCAGTAATTCCGTAATCAAATCCAAATTTTCAAATTTGTCGAATACGTGCATCAGCGTCTTTGAGCCTTCATAAGGGTAGCGCAGTTCAGAGTCTGCAAGCAGTCTGTCCGATGTCGGCGTTCTCTTTAAAAACAGTTCCCTATCTCCGATATCGCCTATCAGTTTACCGTTAAGGTACACAAGGTATCCGCCCATCATGGATTTTATGACAATATCACCGGCTGCAGAAAAACGCTCACGTACATATTCATTGAATTCATTCACTATGATTACCTCCCGCAACCCCCGGTTTTCCGCACGAATTATACCGTTATTTCTCAGCACGGTCAATTCACGCTGAAAGCGTATAACCCCCTATGACACTTTGGCTTGCGTCAAAGCGTCATAGGGGGTTGCCATTGGTCAAAAAGCGTACTGACGCCGGACAGCTTCCGTTTGTCCATCGCTTCCGCGGGAGCTTTTATTCCTGATGCTTCTTTGCCAGGGCCAGCACGTTCTGCATGAGCACCGCCCGGGTCATGGGGCCCACGCCGCCGGGGACAGGGGTGATGTAAGCCGCCTTTTGGGAAACAGCGTCAAAGTCCACATCGCCGCAGAAGCCGCCCTCGGGCCGGACGTTCATGGCTACGTCGATCACCGCAGCGCCCTCCTTCACCATATCGGCAGTGATGAGCTCGCGGCACCCCACCGCCGACACCAGGATGTCGGCCTTTTCTGTTTCGGCCTTGAGATCGGGGGTCTTGGAGTGACACACGGTCACCGTGCCGTCGGCCCGCAAAAGCAGCATGGCCATGGGCTTGCCCACGATGTTGGAGCGGCCCACCACCACGCATCGCTTGCCGGCGGGGTCAATGCCGTATTCGGACAAAAGCTCCATCACGCCATAGGGCGTGCAGGGCCAGACAGGGGGCTGCCCCGTGAGCATTTTGCCCACGTTTTCGGGATGAAAGGCGTCGGCGTCCTTGTCGGGACGGATGGCCGAGAGCAGGGCCTTGCCGTCGATATGGGCCGGGACGGGGAGCTGCACCAGGATGCCGTCCACCGCCGGGTCGTCGTTGAGGCGGCTGATGAGGGAAAGAAGCTCCTCCTGCGTGGTTTCGGCGGGGAGCTTGTGTTCAAAGCTCAAAAACCCGCATTGGGCGCAATCCTTTTCCTTGTTGCTGACATACAGGCGGGAGGCGGGGTCGTCTCCCACCAGGATCACCGCCAGACCGGGCTTGCGGGGCAATTGCGCGGCTTCCTGCGCCACCCGCGCCCGCAGCTTTTTGGCAAGAGCCTTGCCGTCGAGAATGATCGCCATAAGCGGCTCCTTTCTTATTTGCGGAAATAATCCACCGCGGCTTCAAACATCTTCATGTCGTATTCGCCGGGCACGTTGCGGTAAAGCCCCGCGCCGATGCGCTCGGAATGTCCCATCTTGCCGAACACGCGGCCGTCGGGGGAGGTGATACCCTCGATGGCGCACACCGACCCGTTGGGATTGAAATGCACGTCATCGGTGGGCTGACCGTTCAGATCCACATATTGGGTGGCGATTTGTCCGTTTTCCGCCAGCTTGGCCGCCAGCTCGTCGGATGCAAGGAACCGGCCCTCGCCGTGGGAGATGGGCACGGTGTAGATCTCGCCCGGGCGGGTGTTTTTCAGCCACGGGGACTTGTTGGAGGCGATGCGGGTGCGCACCAGACGGGACTGGTGCCGCCCGATGATATTGTAGGTCAGGGTGGGGCAGGTCTCGTCGGTGTCGATGATCTCTCCGAAGGGCACCAGACCCAGCTTGATCAGCGCCTGGAAGCCGTTGCAGATGCCGGCCATCAGGCCGTCGCGCCGGTTGAGAAGCGCCATGGTCTCCTCCTTCACCGCCTGGTTGCGGAAGAAGGCGGTGATGAACTTGCCCGAGCCGTCGGGCTCGTCGCCGCCGGAAAAGCCGCCGGGCAAAAAGACCATCTGGGCCTGCCGCAGCTCCTGCGCGAAGCGCTCTACCGAGCGGGCGACGCCTTGGGAGGTGAGATTGTTGATCACCAGGATACGGGCCTCGGCTCCGGCGCGTTCCAGCGCCTTGGCGGTGTCGTATTCACAGTTGGTGCCCGGGAACACCGGGATGAGCACCCGGGGCTTTGCGCACTTGACGGCGGGAGCGGGCCATGTTTTCGCCTCGTACGCAAAGGCGGGGATGGCTTTGCCTTCCGAGGGAATATTGCAGGGATAAACGGGCTCCAGCTTGGCTTCATAGGCCGTTTGCAGCTCGTCCAGGGAAAGACGGATATCTCCGCGGGCGAAAACGGGCTCGTCGGCGGTGTGCCCCAGCGTGACGCCTGCGGGCAGGTCTTCGGAAAGCTCCAACACGAAGGAACCGTAATTCCGGGCAAAGAGCGCCTGCTCCGAAACATCCTTGTCAAAGACAAAGCCCAGACGGTTGCCGACGGCCATCTTGAAGATCGCCTCGGCCGCGCCGCCCATGCCGGGAGTATAGGCTGCCAGCACCTTGCCCCGGCGCATCAGGTCGGTGACCTGGCGGAAGAGGGCCAGCAGGCTCTCGCCGGTAGGCAGGCCGTTTTCATCGGTTTCCGGCGCCAGCAGCACCGTCTTATGGCCTGCGCCCTTGAACTCGGGAGAAATCACCTGGCCGGTTTTTCCGGTGGTGACGGCGAAGGACACCAGCGTGGGGGGCACGTCCATGTGTTCGAAGGTGCCGCTCATGCTGTCCTTGCCGCCGATGGCGGCCACGCCCAGCGCCTTTTGCGCGGAGAATGCGCCCAAAAGCGCCGCCGTGGGCGCGCCCCAGCGCTTGGGATCGCGGCCGGGCTTGGCGAAATATTCCTGGAAGGAGAGATACACGTCCGAAAAATCCGCGCCAGCCGCCACCAGCTTGGCGCAGGAGCTGACCACCGCCAGATAGGCGCCGTGATAGGGGCTCTTTTCCGAAACGAAGGGGTCGTAACCCCACGACATAAAGGAGCAGGTGTCGGTGTCCTGTTTTTCCACCGAGATCTTGTGCACCATGGCCTGAATGGGGGTCTGCTGGTATTTTCCGCCGAAGGGCATGAGCACCGTCCCCGCGCCGATGGTGGAGTCGAAGCGCTCGGAAAGGCCCCTGCGGGAGCAAAGATTCAGATCGGAGCACAGCTTTTTGTAATTCTCGGCAAAATCGCCGTTGTATTCGTTTTCCGGCGCATGGGGGGCGGGCACCTGCACGGTGATGTGCTTTTCCGCGCCGTTGGAATCCAGGAAGGCGCGGGAGATGTCCACGATGGCCTTGCCGTTCCAGTGCATGACCAGACGGGGCTCGGCGGTAACGCATGCCACCACGGTGGCCTCCAGATTTTCTTCGGCCGCCAGTGCCAAAAAGCGGGCCGTATCGCCCGGCTCCACCACCACGGCCATCCGCTCCTGAGATTCGGAGATGGCCAGCTCGGTACCGTCCAGACCCTCATATTTTTTGGGCACGGTGTTCAGGTCGATGACAAGACCGTCTGCCAGCTCGCCGATGGCCACCGATACGCCGCCCGCGCCGAAGTCGTTGCAGCGCTTGATGAGGCGGGAGGCCTCGGGATTGCGGAACAGGCGCTGGAGCTTGCGCTCCTCGGGGGGATTGCCCTTCTGCACCTCGGCGCCGCAGGTCTCCAGCGAATGGAGATCGTGGGATTTGGAGCTTCCGGTGGCGCCGCCGCAGCCGTCACGCCCGGTGCGTCCGCCCAGCAAAATCACCTTGTCGCCGGGAGCGGGCACCTCGCGGCGCACGTTTTCGGCAGGGGTGGCAGCGATGACCGCGCCGATCTCCATGCGCTTTGCGGCATAGCCGGGATGATAGAGCTCGTCTACCATGCCGGTGGCAAGACCGATCTGGTTGCCGTAGGAGCTGTAGCCCGCCGCGGCAGTGGTGACCAGCTTGCGCTGGGGGAGCTTGCCCTCCAGCGTTTCGGAAACCGGCTTGAGGGGGTCGGCTCCGCCGGTGACGCGCATGGCGGCATAAACATAGCTCCGGCCGGACAGGGGATCACGGATGGCGCCGCCGATACAGGTGGCCGCGCCGCCGAAGGGCTCGATCTCGGTGGGATGATTGTGGGTCTCGTTTTTAAAGAGCAGCAGCCAGTCCTGCTCCTCGCCGGACACGTTGACCTTGACCTTCACGGTGCAGGCGTTGATCTCGTCGCTCTCGTCCAGATTGCGCAGCTGACCGGTCTTTTTCAAAAGCTTTGCGGCGATGGTGCCCAGATCCATCAGGGTCACGGGCTTTTCCCGCTGCAAAAAGGCGCGGGTGTCCAGATAATCCTGCCATGCCCGCTCCAACAGGGGGCTTTCAAAGGTCACGTTGTCAATGACCGTATTAAAAGTGGTGTGGCGGCAGTGATCCGACCAATAGGTGTCGATCATCTTGATCTCAGTGACGGTGGGGTCCCGCCCCTCGTCCCGGAAATAGCGCCGGCAAAACAGCAGGTCGCCCAGATCCATGGCCAGCCCGTTTTTCTGCAAAAAGGCCGTCAGCGCGTCCTCATCCATCTCACGGAAGCCCTCGACCACGGCTACGGAGGTGGGGATGTCGTAGACGGTCTTCAGCGTTTCAAAGGGCTCGAAGGAGGCTTCCCGGGCCTCCACGGGGTTGATGAGATACCGCTTGATCTTTTCCAGATCGGCCCGGGTCAGCTCGCCGTACAGCAGATAGATCTTTGCCGTGCGGACGGCGGGCCGCTCGCCCCGGGAGAGCAGCTGGATGCACTGGGCCGCCGAATCGGCCCGCTGGTCGAACTGGCCGGGAAGATATTCCACGGCAAAGCGCGCGTCGGCATCCTCGGGCAGGGCGTCGTACACCTCATCCAGCTGGGGCTCGGAAAACACGGTGCGGCGGCAGGTATCAAACAGGGCCCGGTCCACGCCCTCCACGTCGTAGCGGTTGATGAGGCGGAGCGCTTTCAGCGAACGGATCTGCAAAAAATCCCGCAGATCCCGGCAGAGCGCCGCCGCTTCAAAGGCGAGGCCGGACTTTTTTTCCACATAAACGCGATAGACCATTTATCGTTCCTCCCCAAGCGCCGCCAGCGCACGCTGTCCGATGTCGCGGCGGCAGCAGGCGTTTTCAAAATGAATGTGCGAAGCGAGGTCGTAGGCGGCGTCAACGGCCTGACGAAGCGTTTTGCGCACCGAAACGGCGCCCAGCACGCGGCCGCCGCCGGTGAGCAGCGTCTCGCCGTCCAGCTTTGCCCCGGCGATATAGATTTTGTCATTTTCGCCCGTGGGGGGCAGGGTGATGGGATAGCCGGTCTGATATTTCTTCGGATAGCCCGCAGAGGCCAGTACCACGCAGCAGGCTGAGGCCTTTTTCCAGCGGATGTCCAGCTCGCGCAGCCTGCCCGCCTGTACGGCCTGCATCACGGTGAGCAGGTCGGTGTCCAGCAGGGGGAGCACCACCTGGGTCTCGGGGTCGCCGAAGCGGCAGTTGTATTCGATGACCTTCGGCCCCTTGGGGGTGAGCATCAGCCCGAAATACAGACACCCGCGGAACTCTCGCCCCTCGGCCTTCATGGCGCGGATGGTGGGGAGAAAGATGGTGTCCATACAGACGCGCGCGATCTCGTCGGTATAATAGGGATTGGGCGCCACGGTGCCCATGCCGCCGGTGTTCGGGCCCTTGTCGCCGTCCAGCGCCCGCTTGTGATCCATGGAGGACACCATGGGCACCAGCGTTTCCCCGTCGGTAAAGGACAGAACAGACACCTCGGGCCCCGTAAGGAACTCCTCGATCACCACCCGGGAGCCGCTTTCGCCGAACACCTTGTCCTCCATCATGGAACGGACGGCGGCCTCGGCCTCCTCACAGGTCTGGGCGATGATGACGCCCTTGCCCAGCGCCAGCCCGTCGGCTTTGACGACGGCGGGCATGGGGGCGGTGCGGACATAGTCCAGGGCGGCGTCCAACCGGGTAAATACCTGATATTCCGCCGTGGGGATGCCGTATTTCCGCATCAGCTCCTTGGCAAACACCTTGCTGCCCTCGATGACGGCGGCGTTCTTTTTGGGGCCGAAGACGGGGATGCCCGCCTCTTCCAGCAGGTCGGCACAGCCCAGCACCAGAGGATCGTCGGGAGCCACCACGGCAAAATCGATCCTGTGCTCCACGGCAAAATCCCGGATGGCGGGCAGGTCGGTGGCCTTGATGGGGACGCACACGGCGTCGTTTGCCATGCCGCCGTTGCCGGGCAGGGCGTAGATGACCTCGACGGCGGGATTCTCCCGCAGCTTTTTGATGATGGCGTGTTCGCGGCCTCCGCCGCCGACGACCATGAGTTTCATACCGATCCCTCCCGGACGATCAATGATGGAACAGCCGTGCGCCGGTAAAGCACATGACCATATCGTATTTATCGGCAGTTTCGATCACGTTGTCGTCGCGGATCGAGCCGCCGGGCTCGGCCACATAGCAGACGCCGCTTTTGCGGGCGCGCTCGATGTTGTCGCCGAAGGGGAAGAAGGCGTCGGAGCCCAGAGAAACGCCGGTCTGGGTGGCCAGCCAGGCTTTCTTTTCCTCCGCGGTCAGCGGCTCGGGCTTGACGGCGAAATAGTTCTGCCAGACGCCCTCTGCCAGAACGTCCTCCCACTCGTCGGAGATATAGACGTCGATGGCATTATCCCGGTCGGGGCGGCGAATTCCCTTGACGAATTGCAGACCCAGCACCTTGGGGCACTGGCGCAGATACCAGTTGTCGGCCTTGCTGCCCGCCAGACGGGTGCAGTGGATGCGGCTCTGCTGACCCGCGCCAACGCCGATGGCCTGGCCGTTTTTCACATAGCACACCGAATTGGACTGGGTATATTTCAGGGTGATGAGCGCCACCATCAGGTCGATTTTGGCGCTTTCGGGAAGATCGTGATTTTTCGTTACGATGTTTTCCAGCATGGCCCGGTCGATCTTCAAATCGTTGTGCCCCTGCTCAAAAGTGATGCCGAACACGTCCTTCTGCTCCAGCGGGGCGGGGACGTAGTCGGGGTCGATGCGCACCACGTTGTATTTTCCGTCCTTTTTGGCCTTCAGGATCTCCAGCGCCTCCACGGTATAGTCGGGGGCGATGACGCCGTCGGACACCTCGGCCCGCAGATAGGCGGCGGTGGCGGCGTCGCAGGTGTCGCTGAGGGCAGCCCAGTCGCCGAAGGAGCACAGACGGTCGGCGCCCCGCGCCCGGATATAGGCGCAGGCGATGGGAGAGAGGGCGGCGTCGGGCTTGACAAAGTAGATCTTCCGGTCGGTCTCGGTGAGGGGCAGACCCACGGCGGCCCCGGCGGGGGAAACGTGCTTGAAGGAGGCGGCGGCGGGCAGACCGGTGGCCTCCTTCAGCTCCTTGACAAGCTGCCAGGCGTTCAGAGCGTCAAGAAAATTGATGTAGCCCGGCTTGCCGGACAGCACCTCCACGGGCAGCTCGCCCTGCTTCATCAGGATGCGGGCGGGCTTCTGATTGGGATTGCAGCCGTATTTCAGTTCCAGTTCTTTCATGATTCAGTCCCCCAGATGTTTATTGAAGAGCTTGACTTCGCCCCCCACGTTGGCGTACAGAGAAACCTTGTTGTCGGAGTTGAGAGCGGCCCATACCTGCTCGGGCTCGGGCATGTCGATTTCCAGCGGCTCGCCGGCAAACGAGGGCAGGGGAGAGCCGTCGCCCTGATACGTGCTGATGAAAAAGCCCTTTCCTTCGTCGCAGCCCTCGAAGGAGAAAAACTCCCGCAGGCATCTTCCCTGCACCCGCTTGAGGATCGACAGCTCAAAGGAGCCGTCGTCCCGCACGAGCGCCGAGATGCGGGGGGTGAAATTGGGCTCGTCGGGCTCGTATTCCCGGCTCATCAGCGCCCGACGGAAGCAGCCTGCGTCGCGGATCGTGTCGGTCTGGTCGCCGTTGGTGACGATGAGCCCCAGCTCGCTTTTGCGGACGGGATGATAAATGATGAGAGAGGGATCCCGCAGCTTGCTCTCGTCAAAGGCGCGGGTGCGGATGCCGTCGTCCATAAGCTCAAAGATGCGGTTGCGGCTGTTTTCGCTGCGTCCCATGATGAAATAATACACCCGGTCTTTGCCCACGGCGATGCCGCGGCCGGGATAGGGATTGTTTTTCAAAAACGTCAGAAAATCCGTCATTGTTCTTTTCTCCTTTGCTCCGTGATCTGCGCGCTCAAAAGCTCGGCCGCACGGGGCAGGAGGATCCATTCCGCCTGCTCCATCACGCGCTTCTGCAGCGCTTCCGCCGTATCGCCGGGGAGCACCTCCACCGCCTTTTGCAGCAGGATGCGCCCCCCGTCGGGGATCTCGTTCACCAGATGAACGGTGGCGCCGGTGACCTTGACGCCCCGGGCCAGCGCCGCCTCGTGAACGCCCAGCCCGTAATAGCCCTTGCCGCAGAAGGAGGGGATCAGGGAGGGATGGACGTTGACGATCCGGTCGGGCCAGCGCCGGATAAAATCTTCGCTGAGGATGCTCAAAAAGCCCGCCAGCACGATCAGGTCGGGCTGATATTCATCCAAAATGGACAAAAGGGCTGCTTCAAATCCCTCCTGTGTGCCGCCGTTTGCCTTGCGGGTGACGGTGCGCGCGGGGATGCCGGCCCTTTCCGCACGCTCCAGCGCAAAGGCGCCCGTGCGGTTGGAAACCACCAGAACGATCTCGCCGCTGTGCAGCGCGCCGCTTTGCTGCGCGTCGATAAGGGCCTGCAGATTGGTGCCGCCGCCGGAAACCAAAACGGCGATGCGGGCCTTGCCCGCGGCCTGTGCCGTCAGCATAGGACGATGGGCTCGTCGGAGACGGCGATCTCGCCGATGGGATAGGCCTCCACGCCGCTCTGACGCAGGACGGCGATGGCCTTGTCCGCCTGATGGGCGGGGACCACGGCGGTCATGCCGACGCCCATGTTGAAGGTGTTGAACATATCCCGCTCGGGAATGCTGCCGGCCTCCTGAATCGCGCGGAAGACGGGCAGGACGCGCACGGCGCTCTTTTCGATCTTCGCCCCCAGACCCGCGGGGATCGAGCGGGGGATGTTTTCGTAAAAGCCGCCGCCGGTGATGTGGGAAAGACCGTGGACCTCCGCCTGATCGATCAGGGCGAGCACGGGCTTGACGTAGATGCAGGTGGGCTCCAGCAGGGCCTCGCCCAGCTCGCGGCCCAGCTCGGGGATAAACCGGTGCAGGTCGGCGCGTTCCACATCAAAGACCTTGCGCACCAGAGAAAAGCCGTTGGAATGGACGCCGCTGGAGGGCAGCGCCAGGATCACGTCGCCGGCGCGCATCCGCTTGGGATCCAGGATCTTTTCCTCGTCCACCACGCCCACGGTGAAGCCCGCCAGATCGTAGTCGTCGGCGGCCATGGTGCCGGGGTGCTCGGCGGTCTCGCCGCCGATGAGGGCGCAGCCCGCCCGGACGCAGCCCTCGGCCACGCCGGACACCAGCTCCGCCACCTTTTCGGGGATGTTCTTGCCGATGGCGATATAGTCCAGGAAAAACAGCGGCTTGGCCCCGCAGCAGATCACGTCGTTGACGCACATGGCCACGCAGTCGATGCCCACGGTGTCGTGCCGATCCAAAAGCTGGGCGATGCGCTGTTTGGTGCCCACGCCGTCGGTGCCCGACACCAGGACGGGCTTTTTCATGCCGGAAAGATCGGGGGCGAACAGCCCGCCGAAGCCGCCCAGATCGGAGACCACGCCGGGGATGAAGGTGCGCCTGACGTGCTCCTTCATCAGCTGTACGCCCTTGTACCCGGCTTCGATGTCCACGCCGGCGGCGGCATAAGAGGCAGAATGAGAATGATTCATAGACTTATTCCTTTCCGTTCCAGCAATAGGTGCAGAGCTTGCAGGGATCGACGCCGATGGAATCCTGAAGACCCTTCAGCGTCTGGAACTCAAGCGAGGTGAGATGAAGCTTTTCACAGATGGTCTGCCGCATTTGTTTGCCCCGCTGGGTGGTGGGGTCGCTGTACTCCTCCAGATGGTCGAAGCCCTCTTCGCCCTCCAGCTCCAGGATAATGCGGCGGGTCAGCAGGTCGAGATCGCTGGTGTTGCGGGAAAAGGCCAGATATTTGCAGCCGTACATGATGGGCGGGCAGGCCGAGCGCATGTGGACCTCTTCGGCGCCGTTGGCATAGAGGAAATCCACCGTCTCCCGCAGCTGGGTGCCCCGGACGATGGAATCGTCCACGAACAAAAGCTTTTTGTCCTCGATGAGCTCGGGGACGGGGACCTGCTTCATTTTGGCCACCCGGTTGCGCTCGGACTGATGGGTGGGCATAAAGGAGCGGGGCCAGGTGGGGGTGTATTTGATGAAGGGACGGGCAAAGGGTGCCTTGCTGGCGGAGGCATAGCCGATGGCGTGGGGCGTGCCCGAATCGGGAACGCCGGCCACATAATCCACCTCGGGGGAGGTGCCGTAGAGCTCGTCGTTGTGCGCCATGATCTCGCCGTTGCGATATCGCATGACCTCCACGTTCACCCCCTCGTAATTGGAGGTGGGATAGCCGTAATAGGTCCAGAGGAAGGAGCAGATCCGCATCTCGCGGCCCGGGCGGCGGAGCTGGGTGACGCCGTCGGCGGTGATCTCTACGATCTCGCCGGGGCCAAGCTCCTTTTCCAGCGCATAGCCCAGCTTCTGAAAAACGAAGGATTCAAAGGAAACGCAATATCCCTCGTCGCCCCGGCCGATGATCACGGGCAGACGGCCCATCCGGTCGCGGGCAGCGATGATGGCGCCGTCGTCGGTGAGGATCAGAATATTCGCGGTGCCGTCGATGACCTTCTGGGCAAAGGCGATGCCCTCTTCAAAGCTGCTCTTCTGATCGATGAGGGCAGCGGCCAGCTCGGTGGAGTTGATCTTGCCGCCGGTCATGGCGTCAAAGTGTCCGTGGCTGAAGGAGAGATACTGGTCGATGAGCTCCTGGGCGTTGTTGATGATGCCCACGGTGGCGATGGCGTAGGTGCCCAGATTCGAGCGGATGAGCATGGGCTGCGGGTCGGAATCGCTGATGCAGCCGATGGCCGAGGTGCCGCGCATCTCGTCGAAAATGGAGGCGAATTTGGTGCGGAAGGGGCTGTTTTCAATATTGTGGATCTCCCGCTGCAGACCGATCTCGGGGTCGTAGGCGGCGATGCCGCCCCGCCTGGTGCCCAGATGGCTGTGATAGTCGGTGCCGAAAAACACGTCGGGGATGGCGTCGTTTTTGCAGACCGCTCCGAAGAAACCTCCCATTGGCGTTTGTCCCTCCGATTATCTGCCGAGACGCTTCATCATTTCCTGATAAGCGTCCTCCACGTTGCCCAGATCCCGGCGGAAGCGGTCCTTGTCCAGCTTCTCGTGGGTGGTGCTGTCCCAGAAGCGGCAGGTGTCGGGGGAGATCTCGTCGGCCAGGACGATGGTGCCGTCGCTCAGGCGGCCGAACTCCAGCTTGAAGTCCACCAGATCCACATTGCGAGCCTTCATAAAGGCCTTGAGGAAGGCGTTGACCTTGAAGGCCAGCTCCTTGATGCGCTCGATCTCTTCCCGGGTGGCCAGCTTGAGGGCGATGGCGTGATAGGCGTTCATCAGCGGGTCGCCCAGTTCGTCGTTCTTATAGGAAAACTCAATGGTGGGCTCGTCGAAGACGATGCCCTCCTCCACGCCGTAGCGTTTGGAGAAGGAGCCGGCGGAGATGTTGCGGACAATGACCTCCAGGGGCACGATCTTCACCTTTTTCACCACGGTCTCGCGGTCAGAGAGTTCCTCCACAAAGTGGGTGGGGACGCCTTCCTTTTCCAGCTGCTGCATGAGGAAGTTGGTCATCCGGTTGTTGATGGAGCCTTTGCCGGCAATGGTGCCCTTTTTCAGACCGTTGAAGGCAGTGGCGTCGTCCTTATAGGAGACGATGTACAGATTGGGATCGTCGGTGGCGAAAACCTTCTTGGCCTTGCCTTCATAAAGCTGCTCTCTCTTTTCCATTAGTCGTTACCTCCTGCCGTTTGGCTGTATTTTTCAGAAATATCTTTATCCTTTGCCAGGACCTTTTCGGCGCCTGCCTGCCGGGCGCGGGCCAGCTTGTCCGCCAGAGCGGCGTCCTCCACCGCCAAAATCTGAACGGAAAGCAAAGCGGCATTGACTGCTCCGTCGATGGCTACCGTGGCGACAGGCATGCTGGAGGGCATCTGCACGGTAGAGAGGAGGGCGTCAATGCCGTCAAGTGTGCTGGATTTTACGGGGATCCCGATCACGGGAAGGGTGGTGCCGGCGGCCATGGCGCCGGCCAGATGGGCCGCCTTTCCGGCGGCGGCGATGATGGCGCCGAAGCCCTCGGCGCGGGCGTTTTGCGCAAAGGCCGCGGCCTGCGCGGGGGTGCGGTGGGCCGAGAGCACACGCACCTCGAAGGGTACGCCGTATTCCCGCAGGGTGCGGATGGCTCCCTCCACCACGGGGAGGTCGCTGTCGCTGCCCATGACAATGCCGATCTTTTTCATGTTGGCCTCCTGTCTCGCTTGTGCGATACAAAAAATAAAAAAACAGTCCTGCTCAGATAGCTATAAGAAACAGGGCTGCCCAGACGGTCGACAATCATTCCGCGCGTTCCGCTCCCATGTGGTGATCCACAGCTCCGTCAGTTGCGGAGGCGCGTTCGGTTTTTGATTCTTGCTGATTTTACTATACCACAGACGGCGAAAAAAAACAACCCGCCATGTTTCACAAAAGAACGCGGCGGGAGAGAGAAAAAGGCGGTGCTTTTTTGTGAAAACCCACGAAGAGCCGGCGGCCTGACGCGGTCACGGAGCGCCGCCCTCGTCCTCCAGCAGGCAGAGAGAAACGCACAGCCGGGCCTGGAACTCAAAGTCCTCGGGCTCGCCCCAGAGCTGGCGCGCCTTGCGGATGCGGTAGCGCACGGTGTTGGGGTGCTGATAGAGGGCCTGGGCCGTGCGGGCAAAATCGCCGCCGTTTTTGACGTAAGCGATCAGCGTATCCCACAGGGCGGTGGAATTGCGGCGGTCGTAGCCCTGCAGGCTCTCGGCCTGGAGGCGGGCGGCGGCCACGGCTGTCCGGCTGCGGAGCAGGGGGAGCAGATACTGCATGGAGCCCAGCTGGCTCCAGCTCAGAACGTCCCGGCCCCACAGGGCGGCGGTGCGGGCGGCGAACAGGCTCTGCTCCACGCACAGATCCAGTTCTTTTCGGGTGTCGCAGGGCAGGCCGATCCCCACCCGGCACACCTGGGGCGTCATGCGCAGGGCCTGCAGCTTGGCGCGCAGGGCCAGCCCGGCGGCGGCCTCCTCCGGCGGGCTCTGGCAGGAGAGCAGCAGCAGCACCCCGCCACGGTACAGGAACAGGCTGTAGTGCTGGCCCCGCTCGTCCAGCGGAACGAAGCGGGCGCTCTCGCGGGAGGGGAGAGGATGGTTTTCAAACCCGGGGCGCAGGAGGGCATAGGCGGCGGCGCAAAAGGGCCGCAGCCCCTCGTCCAGCTGGTGGGAGAGGAGGGCGGCGGCCGAGCCGTCCCGGGGGGAGGCGAGAAGCTGATCCAGCAAGCGGCCGTAGATCACCTGCTGATCCCGCTCCTTCATCAGATCGTTGACGGCGATGATGATATCCTCCATAGAGGTGGTGTGAAAGGTGAAAATGGGGATGTTGGCGGCCTCTGCCAGACGGCGGAGCGGCTCGGAGATGGTGAAATAATAGACGGTCTTGATGGCGAAGCCGGAGATCCCCTTGACCGCCAGCGCCCGAAAGGCCTCCAGAATCAGCGATTCGTCGTTTTTGGCAAAATAGAGGGAGGACAGGATGAAATCGCCCCGCTGAAAGGCGGAATAGTCCCGGGCGTCGGTCTCGTAATCCAGCATGGTGACGTTGGTGATCTCGTTTTCCAGACCGCCCCCGCCGGCCTGGAGCTCAAACTCCTGAAAGGGCGTCAGACGAAGCGCCTCGCGGACCCGGATCATAGCCGTTCCTCCTCTCGCTGTTTTTCATATAGGATATCATAGGAAAAACCCTGCCGCAAGAGGCAATTTGTAATTTTTACAAATATCGAAAATAATTTTGTAATTTTTACAAAGCGGCGGTGTTGCCGAGATTTTTCCGGTGTGATATGATTAAAGTGCCTTGAAATGGGGCAGATTTTCGAAAAAATTTGTTTATATTTCATGCATTGCATGACTGAAGGAGGAAGTTATGGAAAACGTAAAAGTCATCATCTGGGGTCTGGGCGCCATGGGCGGCGGCATCGCCGACATGCTGCTGAAGAAAAAGGGCGTTGATATCGTCGGCGTGGCCGGCCGCGGCGCCAAGATCGGCAAGAGCATGTACGATTACATCAAAACGCCCCGGGGCAACCGGCCCGACGTGCTGATCGGCGCCCCCGAGGACGTGATCAAGCCCGGCGCAGCCGACATCGTCATGCTGTGCACCGATTCCTTCACCAAGGAAGCCTTCCCCCGCATGAAGTTCATCCTGGAGCAGGGCATCAACTGCATCACCTCCGCCGAGGAGATGGCCTATCCCAAGGCTCAGAATCCCGAGCTGGCCGAGGAGCTGGACAAGATCGCCAAGGCCAACGGCGTCTCGCTGCTGGGCACCGGCATCAATCCCGGCCTGATCATGGACCTGCTGGTGCTGATCTGGACCGGCTGCATGGAGGATGTGGAGCACATCGTCTCCCGCCGCGTCAATTCTCTGTCTCCCTTCGGCCCCGCCGTCATGAGCGAGCAGGGCATCGGCATCACCAAGGACGAGTTCTATCTCCGCAAGGAGGGCAAGGGCTCCGGCCACCTGTCCGGCCATGTGGGCTTTGCCGAGAGCGTGGGCATGATCTGCGACGGCATCGGCTGGAAGATCGATCAGTTCAAGCAGGATATGGAGCCCATCGTCACCGACGTGGACCGCAAGAGCCCCTACGGCTTTGCCGCCGCGGGCGACGTGGCCGGCGTGGCCATGAAGGCCTGGGGCTATCGTGACGGCGAGTGCGTCATCGAGATGGACCATCCCCAGCAGATCGAGCCCGAGCAGGTGGGCGTCCAGACCGGCGACTACGTCATCATCAAGGGCACCCCCAACGTCAATATGGTCAATTCTCCCGAGATCGACGGCGGCATCGGCACCATCGCCATGTGCGCCAACATGATCCCGCAGGTCATCAACGCCGCTCCCGGCCTGCATACCATGCTGACCCTGCCCGTGCCCCGCGCCATCATGGGCGATATGCGCGACCGCATCGACCCCGAAAAGAAGATCGTCAAATAAACAACCTTATCCTTCGGGGGCGAACGCTGTTCGCCCCCGAGCAACAGAAAGGACTGGATGAAGTGGCAAAGAAAAACGATTACGTGCGCATCCACCGCAATATCCTTCTGCCCGAGGAGCGCACCGGCAAGCTGCCCGAGGATACCAAGAACGTTCCGCTGGAGATGTGGGTCAAGGGCTATCTGCAGGATGAAAGCGCCGCCATCGGCGACACCGTCACCGTGAAGACGGCGGTGGGCCGCCTGGAGACCGGCCGGCTTATCGAGGAAAGACCCTGCTATACGCTGAATTACGGCGAATACGTGCCCGAGATCCTGCAGATCGACCGGACGCTTCGCGGCGTTTTGTTTGAGGGGGAGGAAGCATGATGAAAGACAGAAGCTACGCTGCCGTCACCGGCCGCAAGACCGAGATCATCCGCGACGCCGTGGGCATGGATTACAGCAAGTACGAGCGCGAGGGCATCGCCTTCGATTACGAGGCCCTGATGAACGACACCGGCTATACCCTGGAGGATCACATCCGCATCCAGCGGGAATACAACGTGGGCAACACCCCCGTGTTTGAGCTGCACAACCTCACCGAGCTGGCCCGCAAGTGCGCCGCCCCCGGAAAGGGCGCCCGCATCTTCGTGAAGGACGAGGCCTCCAACCCCGCCGGCTCCTTCAAGGAGAGAAGAGCCGCCACCTCGGTGTATCACGCCAAGAAGATGGGCTACAAGGGCGTGGTGGCCGCCACCTCCGGCAACTACGGCGCCGCCGTGGCCTCTCAGGCCGCCATGCAGGGCCTGAAGTGCATCATCGTGCAGGAGTGCTACGACTCCAAGGGCGTGGGCCAGCCCGAGATCGTGGAAAAGGCCCGCAAGTGCGAGGCGCTGGGCGCCGAGGTGCTCCAGCTCACCGTGGGCCCCGAGCTGTTTTACGAGACGCTGCTCATGCTGGAGGACACCGGCTATTTCAACGCGTCCCTTTACAGCGCCTTCGGCATCGGCGGCGTTGAGACGCTGGGCTGGGAGCTGGGACACCAGTTCAAGGAGCGCTGCGGCAAGGATCCCGACGTGGTGGTCATCGCCAACGCCGGCGGCGGCAATCTGACGGGCACGGCCCGCGGCCTGCGCAAGGCGGGCTGCAAGGCCAAGGTGGTGGCGGCCTCCGTGGACCTCACCGGTCTGAGCATGGCCTCCGACGAGCAGTTCAACCGCAAATCCTTCACCACCGCCCACACCGGCTTCGGCGTGCCCTACGCCACCGACCCCGACCACAGCGATATGCCCCGCAGCGCCGCCCGCCCCCTGCGCTATATGGACCGCTACGTCACCGTGAAGCAGGGCGAGGTCTTCTATATCACCGAGGCGCTGGCCAATCTGGAAGGCATGGAGAAGGGCCCCGCCGGCAACACCAGCCTGGCCGCCGCCTTCTCTCTGGCTCAGGAAATGGACCGCGACCAGATCATCGTGGCCCAGGAGACCGAGTATACCGGCGCCGGCAAGCATCTGCAGCCCCAGCTGGCCTTTGCCCGCAAAAACGGCATCGAGCTGCTCTTCGGCGACCCCAAGGACGAGATCCCCGGAAAGAACATCATTTTCCCCGCCCGTCCCTCGCTGCTCAAGGCCCGGGATATGGATCTGGACCATCTGCGCCGCTCGCTGATCAAGCGCCAGACCCGGGGGTTGGATCACGCCCTCACCGACGCCGAGATCGCCTATCTGATGGAAGAAACCAACGCCAGCGAAGCCTTCGTCCGCGCCGCGCTCAAAGAACTGGGCGTCTGAGAAACAGGAGAGGTATGGAAAGCATATGAGAAGAGAAGATGATTACGAGGTCCGCAGCGCTCATCTGAAAAGCATGAGCGACGAGGAGCTCAAGGACTATTTCTGGAAGCTGGCCCAGCAGGTGGTGGATCCCCTGCTGGAGCTGGGCTACAAAAACACCAGCCCCGCCATCGAGCGTTCGGTGCTGCTCCGCATGGGATTTTCCTCCCTGGAGGCCAAGCCCATGGTGGAGCAGGCCATCGCCCACAACCTGATCTCTCACGGCGTGGGCAACGTGGTCTATCGCCTGTCCAAGGCCACGGGCATGCCGCTGCTGGACGCCGGCAAGGCGCTGGCCCGGGGCGAGCTGTGGGACAAGGCCGAAACGCTGTTTGAAGGAGGGAAGCACAATGGCTGATTACAAGCTGGACCCCAACGAGCGCATCGACGTAGAGGCGGTTTTGCAGGATCTGGAGCATTATCATCCCCGCCGCCGCGGCTGGGTGTGGCGCAAGAAGGCTGAGAATCAGGACATGGGCCCCTTCCATTACCGGGAGATCTCCGAGCCCATGAAGGGCGAGAGCGTGGGCCTGATGACCGCTCACTATTTCGACAACATCGACCCCCAGCCCATGCCCACCATCACCACCGAGATCGCCTCCGGCCGCTTTGAGGACGATATCCGCCGCATGCGCATGGCCGCCCATCACGGCGCCGACCACATCATGGTCATCCGCACCGCCGGCCAGTCCCACTTCGACGGGCTCATCGAGGGCACGCCGCAGGGCATTGGCGGCGTCCCCATCACCCGCAAGCAGGTCCGCGCCCAGCGCAAGGCTCTCGACATGATCGAGGACGAGATCGGCCGCCCCATCAATTATCACTCCTATGTTTCCGGCGTGGCCGGGCCCGACGTGGCCGTGATGTTCGCCGAGGAGGGCGTCAACGGCTGCCATCAGGATCCCCAGTACAACGTCATCTACCGCAACATCAACATGATCCGCTCCTTCGTGGACGCCTGCGAATCCAAAAAGATCATCGCCTGGGCCGACATGGCGCAGATCGACGGCGCACATAACGCCAACGCCACCGCCCGCGAGGCGTGGAAGGTCATGCCCGAGCTGATGGTGCAGCATGCCATCAACGCCATCTTCTCGGCCAAGGTAGGCATCAAGAAGGGCAACATCTGCCTGTCCACCGTGCCGCCCTCCGCCACCCCCGCGCCCGAGGTCTTTATGGATCTGCCGTACGCGGTGGCCCTGCGCGATCTTTTCACCGAATACCGCATGCGCGCCCAGATGAACACCAAGTACGTGGAGTCCTCCACCCGCGACGCCACCGTGACCCACGTGCTGGATATGCTGATCTCCAAGCTGACGAGCGCCGACATCCAGTCCACCATCACCCCCGACGAGGGCCGCAACGTGCCCTGGCACATCTATAACATCGAGGCCTGCGACACCGCCAAGCAGACCCTTTTGGGCCTGGACGGTCTGATGGATATGGTGGAGCTGAAGAAGGACGGCCCCCTGCGGGAAAAGGCCCGCGAACTCAAGGAGCGCGCCGTGCTGTTTTTCGAGGAGATCCTTGAGGTCGGCGGCTATTTCAACGCCGTGCAGCAGGGCTTCTTCGTAGACTCCGGCTTCTATCCCGAGCGCGGCGGCGACGGCATCTTCCGCGAGATCGACGGCGGCGTGGGCGTAGGAACGGTCTATGAGCGCGCCGAGGACTATATGGCCCCCGTCACCGCGCACTACGGCTACAACAACGTGGCTCAGTACGACGAGACCGCCGTAAACGATCCCGCCAAGCTCATCGGCGGCTGCACCTTCGAGGATCCCGAGAAGATCGTTTATATCGACGAGTTGGACGAAGAGGACAACGTGAACGTCCGCATGGCCGAGACCGCCAAATACCGCGGGAAGGACTGCCACACCCTCAAGCCTGAGATGGAGTGGCTGGCCGACGGCATCGTGATGATCACCATGTTCTTCCCCACCTCCAAGAAGATCGCCGAGGCGGCCGCCGTGGAGGTGGGCCGCCGGATGGGTCTGCAGGAGGTGGAGGTCATCAGCCGCGAGATCATGCAGCAGGCCGAGGGCACCCGCGTGGAGATCAAGGGCAAGGTCAATTTTGATCTGGATATCAACGAGCTGGAGATCCCCGAGGAGCCCGACGTGCTCACCGAGCAGGAGATCTGGGACGATATCCAGCGCAAGCCCATGACGGTGGTCTGCGGCACCGTGGGCAACGACGAACACTCCGTCGGCCTGCGGGAGATCATCGACATCAAGCACGGAGGCATCGAGAAATACGGCATCAAGGTGCATTATCTGGGCACCTCGGTTCCGGTGGAAAAGCTGGTGAACGCCGCCATCGAGCTGGACGCCGACGCCATTCTGGCCTCCACTATCATCAGCCACGACGATATCCATTATAAGAACATCGCCAACATCGACCGGCTGGCCCGGGAAATGGGTGTCCGCGACAAGCTGATCTTTATCGTGGGCGGCACTCAGATCACCCCCGAGATCGCTGTTCAGATGGGCGCCGACGCCGGCTTCGGCCGCGGCACCAAGGGCATCCACGACGCTACCTTCCTGGTAAAGAGAAGGCGCGAGCTGGAAGCCGCAGGCAAGTGGCCGCGGTAAAAGGCTGACGGGGAAACTTTTCACTGCGTGCGCTTGACCTTCGCCGACGAGTGTCGGCGGCAGCGGAGGAAGGGGCTGTTTGCCCCGACCGGAGCTATTTTGATCGGGGTCCCCGCAAAATCAGCGATTTTGCGGGGCAAGCGCCGGCGGGAACTGGAAGCCGCAGGCAAGTGGCCGCGGTAACGAAAGCTTTTCACACAACACAAGGGGGCGGCGGTTTCCGCCGCCCCCGCTTGATATTGTTATTGAGGACGAATTATGAAACTTGACGTTTTGGTTGCCGAGATCGGCTCCACCACCACCGTGGTCAATGCCTTCCATCATTTGGGCGAAAGAGAACCTCTCTTTCTGGGACAGGGCCAGGCGCCCACCTCCGTGCTGCAGGGAGATGTACGCGTGGGCCTGCGGGGCGCCATGGACGACCTTTGCCGGAAAAACGGCTGGGGCGATCTGGAATACGACACCATGCTGGCCACCTCCAGCGCCGCCGGAGGTCTGCGGATGACGGTGCACGGGCTGGTCTATGACATGACCGTCCGGGCCGCCCGCGAGGCCGCGCTGGGCGCAGGCGCCAACCTGCATCTGGTGACGGCGGGGATCATGGAGGACGAGGATCTGGAGGACCTGCGGGACATCAATCCCAACCTCATTCTCATCGCCGGAGGCACCGATTTCGGCGAGCGGGAGACCGCTCTGAAAAACGCCAAGCGCATCCGGGAGCTGAACCTCAGCGTCCCCGTGATCTACGCCGGGAACGTGCAGAACCAGGCGCGGATCGAGCGGATCTTCAAGGATGCCGACGCCGAGCTCTACATCACCGAAAACGTCTATCCCCGCCTGGACGAGCTCAACATCGAGCCCGCCCGCAAGATCATCCATCAGGTGTTCGAGAAGCATATCGTCCACGCTCCCGGCATGGAGCAGGTGCGGGAGCTGGTCACCGGCTCCATCATCCCTACCCCCGGCGCGGTGATGGAATGCGCCCGTCTGCTGTACGAGGAGGTGGGCGACCTGGTGGTGCTTGACGTGGGCGGCGCCACCACCGACGTGCACTCGGTCACCGAGGGCAGCGAGGAGATCGCCAGCATCCAGCTCTCGCCCGAGCCCATGGCAAAGCGGACGGTAGAGGGCGATCTCGGCGTATACGTCAACGCGAAGAATATGGCGAAGCAGATCGGCATGGAGCAGCTTTCCAAGGAGATCGGCATGGACGCGCAGCCGATTTTTGAGCATTACAAGGCCATCCCCGACACCGAGGAGCAGTTCCGCCTCACCGAGCAGCTGGCCTGGCACGCGGCCTCCGCCGCGCTGGAGCGGCACGCGGGCCATTTTCGCTATACCTACGGCTCCAACGGGCGTCAGACCTTTGCCGAGGGCAAGGATCTGACCCAGGTGAAATATCTGGTGGCTACCGGCGGCGCGCTGACCCGCCTGCCGGGGCGAAAGGCCATCATGGAGCGCCTCCGTCATCTGAACGACGGCGGCAAGCTCCTGTTCCCCAAGGCGCAGAATCTGGCCCTTCTGGAGGACAGGAACTATTATATGGCGTCCCTGGGCGTCCTGTCCCGCCACGACAAGGAGGCGGCGCGCAGGCTGCTTTTGCGGGACATGGATCTGGGAAAGGAGGATCAAGATGTACCCCCGACTGATCGTTGACCTGAACAAGCTGCGGGAAAACGGCGAGCGCATCTGCGCCATGGCGGCCAGGGCCGGCATCGACCGGGTGGCCTTTGTCACCAAATGCTTCTGCGCCGCGCCGGAGATGATCCGGGCACTGGAGACCGTGCCCAACGTCTATCTGGCGGATTCCCGTCTGGAAAACCTGAAACGCTACCCCAAAACGGCCAAGAAAAAGATCCTGCTCCGCCTTCCCATGCTTTCCCGGGCGGAGGAGGTGGTGCGCGAGGCCGACGTGAGCTTCTGCTCGGAGCTGGCCGCGCTGCACGCGCTGGAGCAGGCCGCCGCCCATCAGGACAAAATGCACAGAGTGGTTTTGATGGTGGACGTGGGCGACCTGCGGGAGGGCGTCTTCTTCCGGGACGAAAAAAGTCTGCTGGAGCTGGCTGAAGAAACGGAGTTCCATCTGCCCCATCTGGAGCTTTTGGGCATGGCCTTCAACGTCACCTGCTACGGCTCGGTGATCCCCACGGCCGAGACCTTCGACCTGTTCCGCGCGCTGGTGCGCAAGGTGGAAAAGGACATCGGCCGGCCGCTGCGGTTCGTTTCCGGCGGCAATTCCAGCTCGGTCTATCTGCTGGAGCAGGAGCCCGAGGTCTTTGCGGGCATCAACAACCTGCGTCTGGGCGAATCGCTGCTGCTGGGCGGAGAATCCTCCTTCGGCGGCCGCATTCCCGGAATGAATTACGACGTGTTCACCCTGGAGACCGAGCTCATCGAGGTCAAGCGCAAGCCCTCGTACCCCATCGGCAAGCTGGGAATGAACGCCTTCGGGCAGGTGGTGGAATACGTGGACAAGGGCGAGATGCTCAGAGGCATCGCCGCCGCGGGCCAGCAGGACGTGGAATGCACCGGCCTGACGCCGCTGACCCCCGGCATGGAGGTGGTGGGCGCCAGCTCCGACCATCTGCTGCTGGATCTCACCCGCTGCGGCGGGAAGGTGGGGGAGATCGTCCGCTTCCGACCCAACTACACCGCCCTTTTGCGGGCCTTTACCAGCGAATATGTGGAAAAAGTCTATCGCTGACCTTCAAGCGGCCTTCGGGCCGCTTTTTTCCGGTCAAAAGAGTTTGCAAATGCCGCAAAACGTGCTATACTGAAAAAAACGCCGCAAGAACAGAAAGGGTTTCCGTTCCGGAAGGAGTGAGGATATGAGCGATAAGAGCTTTCGCACCGCCCTGTTCGGGGGATTTCGGAAAAAAGACGTGGTGAGCTATCTTTCGGAAGAAAAGCAGCGTCAGACAGAGGAGCTGGGCGCCGCCCAGGAGCGGCTTGCCGCCATGGAGCGGGAGCTTTCCGAAGCCGCCGTCCTGCGGGACGAGTCTGACCGCCGCGCCGAGGCCCTGATGGAGCAGGTCAACGATCTGCAGGCCCGGGAAAGCGCCCGTGCGGGCGAGCTGGACGACCTGCGGGCGAAGGAGGCCGCGCATCTCCGGCAGGAGGAAACGCTGAAAAACGCCGCCGATGCCAAGGAGCAGGAGATCCTGCGGCTGGAGGAGGAGCTTGCCGCCGCGAAGGAGTCCTACGATCTTTTTCAGCGCAGCAGCCGGGAGGAAAAGCAGGAGCTTTCCCGGAGGCTCGGCGCCATGGAGTCCCTTTGCGCCCGGCTTTCCCGGGAGGCGGAGCAGTCTCCCATGCAGCGGGCCGCCGTGTCCGACGACACGCTGGACGCCCTGTGCGGCCGGGTCGAGCGGGCCATGGGCCAGCTGGAGCGTCTGCTGGCGGGACCGTACCGTCTGGTGCCCTTTGAGCAGCAGGAGGAGCAGCCCGCGCCGCCGGAGGAAGCGCCCGCCGAGGAGGAGCCTGCACCCGTTGAGGAGGAGCCCGCCCGGCCGATGCAGCCCGAGGAACGGGAGAGCACCGGGCTTTCCCGCCTGATGGACCGGATCCGCCGCCGCATCCCGTAATGCCCGCAGCCCGAAACTATGAGGAAGGAAGACCGCGGCCATGCCGCGGGGGAAAGAAAAGATGCTCAAACACAGAAAGCACGCCCGTTATCTGAAAACGCTGAGCCCCTATGACCGCATCCTGGGCCACGTGATGGTCCGCCGCTCTGACGCCCAGGTGTTTTACAGCGACGACATCGACTGCGCGCCGCTGGACGCTTATATCCAGAAGAAAAAGGCGGAGGGCATCGATATCAGCTATCTGGATATCTTTGCCGCGGCTACCGTGCGCCTTTACGCCAAGCGTCCCGCCCTCAACCGCTTTATCATGGGCGGCCGGGTCTTTGCCAACGACAGGATCTATATGTCCATGGCGGTGAAAAAGTCCCTGCGGGAGCATGCGGGGAGCACCACCATCAAGATCCCCTTTACCGGCCACGAGACCATTTTTGAGGTCAAGCAGAAGTTTGACGAGCTGATCCACGACAACAAGGAGGCCGAGACGGTCAACAGCGTGGACAAGACCGCCAAGCTCCTGACCTCGGTGCCCAACTGGCTGATGCGGCTGGCCACCAACGTGATCCGCGTGCTCGACCGGTGGAGCCTGCTGCCCTCCAAGCTGGTGGAGCTCAGCCCCTTCCATTGCTCGGTGTTCATCACCTATCTGAAGTCGCTGGGCATCCCGGGCATTTACCACCATATCTACGATCTGGGCACGGTGAGCCAGTTCATCGCCGTGGGCAAGGAGCAGAAAAAGCCCGTGATCGACAAGGCCACCGGTCAGGTGGTCCCCGGCAAGGTGCTCACCGTGATGATCGTGGCCGACGAGCGCGTGTGCGACGGTCTGTATTACGCCCGCTCCTTCCGTCTGTTCCGCAAGATCATCGACGACCCCGCCCAGCTTGAGATCCCGCTGGAGACCGTGGAGCAGGACATCGACTGACGAGCATAACAAAACGCCGCCGTCTGCGGCGCCCCGAGATCCGCCGAGAGGCGGATCTTTTTTTTGCATTTTTTCGGGAAAACAAAGGAAAAAACCTGCGGGAATTGAAAAAATTTTTGTAAATTCCGAAAAAACAGCGGAAAACGTTAGATGCCCGTGTGTAACGAGTTGATATAATCTGGAAAAATAGGGGGTTCAGTATCCCGCGCGCATCCGGGAAACGCCGCCGCCCGCGGCGCAGGGACAGGCCTCCCGAACCGGATATTTCGATCTGCGGATCTGAAATATATTCCGCCGGCCGCCCGGCGGGAGGATGAATGACGGCTGTCGCGCGCCGCCATTTGTTTTTACGGAAAGCGCGGTACGGATCAAAAAAAGGAGGAATACGGATGACAACACAAAAAAGACTGGCAGCGCTGCTGCTGATCGCCGCGCTGCTGGTGAGCGTTGCGGCCTGCACGAAGGCGCCCACACCACCGGATTCTACGCCCGGCACTGAAGGCACACCCGGTACGACTCCCGACACATCTCAGCCGCCGGTGACACAAACGGCGAAGGAGCTGACGGACTGGGTGACCTATCTGACCACCGTCAACGAAATGGAGACCTTCAACATTCTGTACAGTCAGAACAACAAGGAACTGCAGGTGCTGACCAACTGCATCGATCCGCTGATCACCCATGACAACTACGGCAACATGGTCCCGGCGGCGGCCGAGAGCTGGAGCACAGACGACAACGGCAAGACCTGGGTCTTCCAGATCCGCCCGGGCATCAAATGGGTGGACTATCAGGGCAATCCCATGGCCGACCTGGTGGCCTCCGACTGGCTTTACGGTCTGGAATGGGTGCTGAACTTCCACAAGAACGAGGCCAAGAACACCTCCATGCCCACAGAGATGATCGAGGGCGCTGCGGCGTATTACAACTACACCAAGGACCTTTCCGAGGACGAGGGCAAGGCCCTGGGGCTGGACGTCTTCCTGAGCATGGTGGGCATCGAGGCGCGGGACGAGCATACGCTGGTCTATACCTGCCTGGCGCCCATGCCGTATTTCCCCACGCTTGCCACCTACAACTGCCTGTATCCCGCGGCGCCGGAGCTCATCGAGCAGCTGGGCATCGACGGCTTCCGGGCCTGCACCTATGACAACATGTGGTACACCGGTCCCTATACCATCACCACCTTCGTGGCCGAAAACGAAAAGGTTCTCACCAAAAACCCGAGTTACTGGGACGAGAGCTGCAAGCGGTTCGACACCGTCACCTACAAGATGGTGGAGAGCGCCGACGTGGCCTTCCAGATGTATCAGGCCGGTCAGCTGGACCACGTGGATCTCACCGAGAGCAACCTGACCACCATTTACAACAACGAGCGCAACGAGCTGCATGACAATCTGGTGGAGGCCCGTCCCACCAAGTATTCTTATCAGATCCACCTCTGCTATGACAAGAATCAGGAGGACGGCGTGACGGCCGATGACAACTGGAACAAGGCCGTGGCCAACGAGGCCTTCCGTCTGGCGTGGTATTACGGGCTGGACGCCACCAATTATCTGTCCCGCACCAACTTCATCAATCCCCAGAAGTGCGCCAACTACACCTATACCATGAGCAATCTGGTGTCCTTCAGCGACGGGACGGAGTATACCGCCCGCGTGCGGGAGCTGCTGGGCATCGTGCCCGACGACGAGTCCTTCGCGCGGCTGGATGCGGAAAAGGCCCAGGCGTACAAGGCCCAGGCCATGGAGGAGCTGGCGGCGCAGGGCGTCACCTTCCCGGTCCGGGCGGATTATTACATCTCCGGCTCCAGCCAGACGGCTCTGGATACGGCCAATGTGCTCAAGCAGGTCTTCACCGACTGCCTGGGGGACGATTTCTGCGTGCTCAACATCTGCACCTATATCTCCTCCATCGCCAACGAGGTGCGGAACCCCAGAAAGGCGTCCTTCTACATCAACGGCTGGGGCGCTGACTACGGCGATCCCCAGAACTATCTGGGCCAGGAGACCTACGGCGAGGATAACGCCTATTATTCCGAGGCGTATTCCAAGATCAACGACGCCACCGATCCGCAGCTCATCGCCACCTATCAGCACTACACCGAGATGGTGAACGCGGCAGCCGCCATCGTGGACGATATGGACGCCCGTTACGAGGCCTATGCGCAGGCCGAGGTCTATATGATCGAGCACGCGCTGGTGATCCCCTGGTACAAGAACGTTACCTGGCAGGTGACCCACGCCAATGACTATTCCAAGATCTATGCCCTCTACGGCTGCCAGACCAACCGGTTCGTTAACTGGGTGACCTCCGAGGACGCCTATACCACGGCGGAATACGACGCTTTTGCGGCGGCTTATGAAACGGAGGCGAGCCGGTAAACGATGCTGAAATACACGATCAAAAGACTGCTTCAGTCGCTGCTGACGGTCTTCGTCGTTGTGACGATCGTGTTTCTGCTGCTTCGTCTGATGCCGACCGACTATTATTTTACGGAAGATGAACTGATCAAGCTGACTGATGAGCAGAAAGACGATATCCTGCAGGCGGCGGGGCTGAAGGACAGCGCCTTCGTCCAGCTGGGGCGGTTTTACGCCGCCGTGTTCCGGGGCGACCTGGGAACGTCGCGGCGGATCATGAACGGCAAGCCCGTCACCGAGGTGATCGGCGACCGCTTCGGCATCTCCATGCGGATGGGCTGTATGGCGCTGATCATCTCGCTGCTGGTGGGGATCCCCATGGGGATCCTGCAGGCTCGGCACAAGGACGGCGTTTTCGACCATTTTGGCACCGCCTATACCATCTTTATCAACGCGGTGCCCCGGCTGGTGTCCTATTCGCTGGTCTATATCCTGGGCGTGCGTCTGCTGAGACTCCCGGCCATGTATTCCACCCGGCAGCCGGGCGTATCCAGCATCCTGCCCATCCTGTGCCTGGCCATGGGGTCCATCGCCGGCTACGCGCTGTGGATGCGCCGCTATATGGTGGACGAAATGACAAAGGACTATATCAAGCTGGCGCGGATCAAGGGCCTGACCCCCCGCGGGATCATGTTCCGCCACGTGCTGCGCAACGCCTTCGTCCCCATGGCGCAGAATCTCCCCACCACGTTTTTGCTGACCATCGGCGGCTCGCTTCTGGTGGAGCGGTTTTTCTCCGTGCCGGGGATGGGGCCGCTCCTCACCAATTCCATCAACCGATATGACACCAACGTGGTGCAGATCCTGGTGATGCTTTACGCCTCCATGGGCGTGATGGGCATGTTTCTGGGGGATCTGCTCATGTCGGCGTTCGATCCCCGCATCCGGCTGACAGGGAAGGGCGGTGAGAGCAGATGACCGATTCCATCCGATCGATGTTCGACGAGATGCCCGAGCAGGGCGGCAGGATCTATTCCACCGAGGCGCTGGAGCAGATGACCGGAGAGCCGGAGGAAAAGCTCTTCAGCTTCGCGGAATATCACCCGGAGGAGGCCGAGCGCACCGGCTACAGCGATTATTCCTATTGGAAAAGCGTCTGGCGTATTTTCCTGAAGAAAAAATTCGCCGTGGCCATGGTGATCCTGTTCCTGGCGGTGTTCGTCTTTTCCTTCGTGGCGCTGGCCATCGGGAAATATCAATACGACAGCCTGGTGCCCGACAACCGGCAGATGTTCATCTCCCCCAACGGGGAATACTGGTTCGGCACCGACAACATCGGGCGGGATTATTGGTGCCAGGTGTGGTACGCCACTCAGACCTCCATCAAGCTGGCGGCCATCGTGGCGCTGGGCGAGTGCGTGGTAGGCGTGGTGCTGGGATGCCTGTGGGGCTATGTCCGCAAGCTGGACAGGTTTTTCACCGAGATCTACAACATCCTTTACAGCGTTCCCACCATCATCTACATGACGCTGATCGCCCTGATGATAGGGCGGAGCTTCTGGATCATGTGCATCACGCTCATCCTGTTTCACTGGATCTATATGGCGAAAAACGTGCGGAATCTGGTGTTCATGTACCGGGACCGGGAGTACAATCTGGCCTCCCGCTGCCTGGGCACCCGTCTGGGGACCATCCTGTCCCGCAACATCCTGCCCTATCTCATCAGCGTGATCATCCTGCGGCTGGCGCTGTCGATCCCCAGCACCATCGGCTATGAGACCACGCTGAGCTATCTGGGGCTGGGACTGGACGTGAACACTCCCTCGCTGGGGATCCTCCTGCGCAATTCCCGGGCCTATTTTCTGGATTATCCCTATCTGCTGATCTTCCCGGCAGCCATCGTATCCATCGTCACGGTGGCCTTCTATCTGGCCGGCAACGCCTTCAGCGACGCCGCCGACCCCAGAAACCACGTATAGGAAAGGACCGCTTATGGAAAAAGAAAAGATCATCCTTTCGGCAAAAGACGTGGAGATCCAGTTCAGCCTGCGGGGCGACCGTCTCACGGCCATCCGCGGCTGCTCCCTGGATCTGTATGAGGGCGAAACGCTGGCCATCGTGGGCGAATCGGGCTCCGGGAAGTCGGTGTTCACAAAATCCTTTCTGGGGATGCTGGATCAGAACGGCTCGGTCACCGGCGGGAGCATCCTGTTCGAGGGCGAGGACATCGCCCGGCTGAAAAGCGAGAAGGACTGGCGCCGGATCCGCGGCGGCAAGATCGCCATGGTCATGCAGGATCCCATGACCAGCCTCAACCCCCTCAAGCGCATCGGGCAGCAGGTGGAGGAGTCGATCCTCCTCCACCAGCAGCTCACACCGGCCGAGGCCCGGAAAGAGGCGCTGCATATGCTGGAGCTGGTGGGCATCCCCGACGCCGAGCGCCGGTATTCCCAATACCCCCACGAGTTTTCCGGCGGGATGCGTCAGCGGGTGGTCATCGCCATCGCCGTGGCCTGCCGGCCCCGCATCCTGATCTGTGACGAGCCCACCACGGCGCTGGATGTGACCATCCAGGCGCAGATCCTGGCGCTCATCCGCGATCTGCAGAAGAAGTTCGGCATGACCATCATCTACATCACCCACGACCTGGGCGTGGTGGCCAACGTGGCCGAGCGGGTGGCGGTGATGTACGCGGGCCAGATCATCGAGATCGGCACCGCGGAAGAGATTTTTTACGATCCCCGCCACCCCTATTCCTGGGCGCTCTTGGGGGCCCTGCCCCAGCTGGGCATCAAGGGGGAAAAGCTCCCCACCATCGAGGGCACGCCGCCTAATCTGTTCAACCGGATCACCGGCGACGCCTTTGCTCCGCGCAACCGGCAGGCGCTGCAGATCGACTATCAGGTGGAGCCCCCGTATTTCGAGGTCACCTCCACCCACAAGGCGAAGACCTGGCTCCTGGATCCCCGGGCGCCCCGGGTAGAGCAGCCCGATTCCATCAAGCGCCTCAGCGGCCGCATGACCGTGGATTACGGCAGCGCCCGCCATCCTCACGAGGATCCCGATCGGGAGACCCTTATCCAGGTGCGGGACATGCAGGTGACCTTCGGAACGGGGCGGAGGAAATTTGTAGCGGTGGATCACGTGAGCTTTGAGATCTATCGGGGCGAGACCTTTGCCCTGGTGGGCGAATCGGGCTCGGGAAAGACCACCATCGGCCGGGCCATCACCCGCATCAATCCCATCTCGGCGGGTGAGATCCTGTACAAAGGGCGGCGCATCAGCGGCCGGATCTCCAAGGAGCTGGACCGCGAGGTCATCAAGGGCTGCCAGATGATCTTTCAGGATCCGCTTGCCTCGCTGAACGAGCGGGCCAAGGTGGACTATATCGTCAGCGAGGGCATCCGCAACCTGCACATGTATCGGGACGAGGCCGAGCGACAGGAAATGGTGCGGAACGCCCTCTGCGAGGTCGGTCTGCTGCCCGAGTTCGCCAGCCGGTTTCCCCACGAGTTTTCCGGCGGACAGCGTCAGCGCATCGGCATCGCCCGGGCGCTGATCATGAAGCCGGAGTTCATCGTGGCGGACGAGCCGATCTCGGCGCTGGATGTGTCCATCCGGGCGCAGGTGCTCAATCTGCTCAACGAGCTCAAGACCACCTACGGGCTGACCTATCTGTTCATTGCCCACGATCTGAGCGTGGTGCGGTTCATCGCCGACCGGATCGCCGTGATCTACAAGGGCCGCATCGTGGAGCTCAGCGAGGCCGAGGAGCTGTTCCGGCACCCGCTGCATCCTTATACCAAAGCCCTGCTTTCCGCCATCCCCGAGCCGGACCCCGCGGTGGAGCGGAACAAGGATCTGGTGGTTTATGATCCTTCGGTGCACGACTATACGGAGGACAAGCCCGTGTGGTGCGAGATCCTGCCGGGACACTTCGTCTTCGGCAATTCCGCCGAGCTGGAATCGTATCGCGCCGCCCTGCGGGCCTGACGCGCAGCCATGGCAGAAAAACGATTTCGGAAGCTGATCCGGCGCGTGCCCGTGGTCCGGGCCGCCCTGTCGATGGCGGCATGGCGGGCGGCGGGCGGGATCGGAGCCGCCGTCCTGTGGGAGCATTTCCTGCGGCCCCGGGGCTCGCCTCCGGCCGAAACGGTATTCGCTCTGCTTGCGGCGGTGTTTTTCGGATTGGCCTGGGCCGCGTATCTCAGACTGGACGGGCTGAAGGGCCCCCGCGTAGCCGTGAAACGCCCCCCGCCCAAACGCCGGACGGGGGATATGGCCGATCATCTGGAGGACGATCCCGACGGCGATGCCCGTCCGCTTTTGCCTGAGGAGAAAACGGCTGCCCGCCTGGCGGCCGATCTGGCGGTATCCGTGCTGTTTTTCCTCCTGTCTCTCTGGCTGGGAGGCAGGGGATAGCGCGCCGCGCATGTTTAAATGCCGCATCCGCTTGGGTGCGGCATTTTTTTGCCCGGCGCGGAATTTTTTCCCGACCCGTTGTTTCTTTCGGAAAAACGTGATAGAATATCCTCAGAAAAGTACGACGTTCAGGAGGCAAAGCATGAAGATCACCTTTTACGGCGCGGCCCGTGCTGTCACGGGAAGCTGTCACTGCATCGACGCCTGCGGCAAGCGCATCCTGGTGGACTGCGGCCTGCAGCAGGGCGGCGACGAGGTCGACGAAAACGCGCTGCCCTTCCACCCCGGCGAGGTGGATTACGTTATCGCCACCCACGCTCATATCGACCACACCGGCCGCATCCCCATGCTCTATCAGCAGGGCTACAGCGGGCCCGTCGTCGCCACCCGGCTGACCTGTGAGCTCATGCGGATCATGCTGCTGGACAGCGCCCACATTCAGGAGAGCGACGCCCAGTGGGCCAACCAGAAGGGCAAGCGCGCCGGGCGCGAGCCGGTGCAGCCCCTTTATACCGTGGACGATGCCAACGCCGTGATGCAGCATCTGGTCTGGCACGATTACGATCAGAAGTTTGAGCTGTGCCCGGGGATCGAGATCCGTTTCCTTGACGCGGGCCATCTTTTGGGCTCGGCCATCGTGGAAATGTGGATCACCGAGGAGGGCGTCACCAAAAAGATCGTATTTTCCGGCGACCTGGGCAACCTGCGCCAGCCCATCATTCGCGACCCCAGCTATCTCTCCGAGGCCGATTACGTCCTCACCGAGAGCACCTACGGCGACCGGGATCACGATGAGAGCGAGGGCGACTATACCGAGGCGCTGGCCGAGATCATGGACCGCACCTTTGCACGGGGCGGAAACGTGGTCATCCCCGCCTTTGCCGTGGGGCGCACCCAGGAGCTGCTCTATTTCATCCGCGAGATCAAGCAGCAGGGACTTGTGACCAGTATGCCCGATTTCCCCGTTTATGTGGACAGTCCTCTTGCCAAGGAGGCCACCACCATCTACGACGGCGACCTCACCGGCTATATCGACGAGGAGGCCCAGGAGCTGGTGCGCAGCAAGGTGCGGATGCTCACCTTCCCCGATCTGCGCCTCACCGAGACCTCCGAGGAGTCCCGCGCGCTGAACGAAGACCGCACGCCGAAGGTCATCATCTCGGCCAGCGGCATGTGCGACGCGGGCCGCATCCGCCACCATCTCAAGCATAATCTTTGGCGGCCGGAGTGCACCGTGGTCTTTGTGGGCTATCAGGCCGAGGGCAGCGTGGGCCGCCGCCTGCTGGACGGCGCCGACGCCATCAAGCTTTTCGGCGAGGAGATCGCCGTCCGGGCGCAGATCGTCAATTTCCACGGCCTGTCCTCTCACGCGGGGCTCACCGGTCTGGTGCAGTGGATCTCCGCCTTTTCTCCCAAGCCGCAGCAGGTTTTCGTGGTGCATGGCGACCACGATGTGGTTCCTCAATATGTGGAGCGGCTGCGCGTGATGGGCTTTGCGGCCCACGGCCCCGAGCTGGGAGAGGTGTATGATCTGCTGGAGAACCGGCTGATCCGCGAGGGGCACACTCCCGAGCGCCGGGCGGCCATGCCCGGCGAGAGCGAGGCGTTCAAGGCGCTCAAGAGCCGCGGACAGGAGCTGCTGGACGCCATCGCCCACAACAAGGGCGGCACCAACAAGGATCTCAAGCGGTTCGCCTCCGAACTGGCGGCGCTCATCGCAAAGTGGGACAGATAAACCGGATTTTTTAAAAGGGGCGGCGCAGCCGCCCCTTTTTTGCACGAATTTTTTCTTTTTCGTAACAAATTATTCCCATTTTCCCGGCCGCTTTTTTATATAATACCGTTACAGACCCACGACTTTTGACCGTCAGAAAGGAGCGACCGAAATGGACTACGGAAAAGCCAACATGCCCCGGATCCAGAGCAGCCTGCGCCACCGGATCCTGAATATGCCGGAGGCCACCTACGAGGCCAGCGGCATCGTTATCAACGGACGGCGGATCAAATCGCTGGTCTTCACCACCGATCTCGCCATCATCCGCAACTGCGACGCCGACGCCGTTTTTGCCGTTTATCCCTTTACGCCCCAGCAGGTCATCAGCGACGCCATCATCAAGGCGTCTTATATCCCCGTGTTCTGCGGGGTGGGAGGCGGCGTGACCAGCGGCCGCCGTACCGTGATGCTGGCCAAGGACGCCGAGGCCCAGGGCGCTATGGGCGTGGTGCTCAACGCCCCCGTTTCCGATGAGAATCTGACCCAGGTGGCCGGAGCGGTGGACATCCCGGTGGTCATCACCATCGTCAAGCCCGATACCGACGCGGCTGCGCGCATGGCGGCGGGCGCCGCCATCCTCAACGTGGCCGGCGCCGAGCGCACGCCGGAGATCGTGGCGGCCATCCGGAAAGCACTGCCCGACGCTCCCATCATCGCTTCGGGCGGCAACATGAACGATACCATCCGCGAGACCATCCGCGCCGGAGCCAACGCCATCACCTATACGCCGCCCACCACCCGGGAACTGTTCCGGGACATCATGACCAAGCACCGGGAGGGCTGAGACCGGCAAACGCCTTGCCGCCGGAGGAACTGTCGTTTCTCCGGCGGTTTCTCTTGCGGAAGAGCGGCTTTTGTGATACAGTGGGAGCATGGGAGGTGAGGGAATGCTGGAGCAGATCGACCTGGAGGAGGCCCGGGCCGCGCTGGAGACCTGCGCGCGCCGGGTGGAGCAATACGCCTGGCTGCGGGAGGCGCTTTACGACCGGGACGTGGCGGCAGACCGGCATTTCCGCCGCGCCTTCGTCAGCCACTTCAAGCTGCGGCAAAAGGACCGGGAAGAGCTCCGCTTCTGCTTTGATTGGCTGGAGGAGCACAAAAACCGTCCGGTCTCCTTCGAAACGGCGCTGATGGATCTTTCCCGGGGGCTGGGCCTGCTGGATCCCGCCACGGCCAGCAAGCTGGCGTCGGCGATCGATCCCCGTCTCCCGGTGTGGGACAGCCAGATCCTGGGCAGCATGGGCATCCGTCCGCTGGCGCTGGAAAAGGGCAGCCGCCGGGCGGAAAAGACCGTGGAGGCCTATGAAAAACTGCAGCGGTGGTACGATCGCTATCTCCGCTCGAAAAGCGGCCGTACGGCCGCCCGGCTTTTTGACGAGGTTTATCCCGACACGGGCTTTTCCCAGATAAAAAAGGTGGATTTCGTGGTGTGGAGCATTTTGTGGTCTTGAATACGAAGCGCAATCAAAAAGAAGCGTGAATGATTACTGGTTGTATTTTTCATAGCGCGGCTTGATTCGGAGGTGGAGAACGGTGAGAAGAAAAGACCGTGAGATCACGGAGACCGACGAGATCCTGAAGATCGTGGAGCAGGCGAAGATCCTGCATTTGGGGCTTTTTGACGACCCGTATCCCTATGTGGTGCCGCTCCATTACGGCTATGAGTTCGACGGCGGAGCGCTGGTATTTTATCTGCACAGCGCGAAGGAGGGCCATAAGCTGGAGCTGATCCGGAAGAATCCCCATGTGTGCGTGGAGCTGGAAACCGACCCGGAGCTCATCTCCGGCGGGGAAATCCCCTGCAAATACGGGGCGGTGTTTTCCTCGGTGATCGGCCGAGGCCGCGCCGAGCTGCTGGAGGACGAAGCCGAGAAGCTCCGCGGCCTGAAGCGGCTGATGGAGCATCAGACCGGGCGGTCCTTTGATTTTAACGGGGCCATGGCCTCCGCGGTGGAGGTCATCCGGGTCACGGTCCCGCAGTTTACGGCGAAGGCCAGAAAAAAACCGCAGTAAGAAAGCAAAATGCCGGCGGCAGGCGCTCCTGCCGTCGGCATTTTTTGCCGTTTTGATGACAGCAAAGGCCCCCGCCTTTGCGGCGGGGGCCGGATGACTGTCGTTTATTTGATAAAAACCTTGGGAAGACGCTGTCCGAAGGCGCAGGTGATCTCATAGTTGATGGTGCCGGTGGCGTGGGCGATGTCGTCGGCGGTGACGCTGAGCTTGCCGTCGGAGCCCATGACGATGACCTCGTCCCCCACCTTGACGTCGGGCACTTCGGTGACGTCGATCATGCACTGGTCCATGCAGATGTTGCCGGCGACGGGGCAGAGGACGCCGTTGACGATGACCTTCGCCTGGGAGGAATAGGGCCGGGGATAGCCGTCGGCATAGCCCAGAGCGATGGTGGCGATTTTGGCGGGCTTTTTGGAGATGTATTTGCGTCCGTAGCCCACGGAGAAGCCGGCGGGCACGTCCTTGAGATGGACGATGGCGGCCTTGACGCTCATCACGGGCTTGATGTCCAGCTCTTCCCGGCGCATTTCGTCAGAGGGATAGCAGCCGTAAAGGATGATGCCCGGTCGGACGGCGTCGTAATACACGTCGGGGATCTCCATGATGGAAGCGGAGTTGGCGAAGGTCCGCATGGGCAGCTTGACGCCCCTGGCGGTCACGCCCTCGTAAAAGGACTTGTAGCGGTTGGCCTGGAACATGGCGTAGGCCTTGTCGATGCAGTCGGCGGAGCTCATGTGGGAGAACATGCCCCGCACGGTGAGATTGGGCATCTGCTCCATGGCGGCGATCTCTTTGGCGGCCCGGTCCACGTCCTCGGCCTGATAGCCGATGCGGCCCATGCCGGTGTCCACCGCGATGAGGACGGAGGCCTGCTTTCCCTGGCGCACGGCCTCGTCGGAGATGGCTTTGGCGTTGCTCTCCGAGCAGGTGACGGCGGTGATGTCATATTTTACCACGGTGTCGGCGTACAGATCGGGGGTCAGACCGAGGCAGATGATCTCTTCCCGGGCGCCGGCTTCCCGCAAAACGATGGCCTCGTGCAGGGTGGCGATGGCGAAGATTTTGCAGCCGTTGTCCCGCAGAACCTGGGCGCATTCCACCGCGCCGTGACCGTAGGCGTCGGCCTTGATGACGCCGATGAGCTGGCGCTCCTTGCCCACCTTTTTGATGATGTTTTTCACGTTGTAGTCAAAATTGCGAAGATCGATCTCGGCCCACACGGGGCGAAGAGCCTCTTTATACATGATCCGGTTCCTTCCTTTCGGAGATATTTTCCAACTGTCTATTATAGACGCTTTGCTTTTCCGATTCAACCCCGAAAATGCGGTTTTCCCGGTTTTGATGTTGAAAAACCGGCAAAAACGGAGTATGGTATAGAAAACGGCAGGACAAAGAAAAGGAGTGCGCGGGATGGAGATCGGGCCCTACAATTCGTATTTGGAAGTGGATTTCGGGAAAATGAAGGAAAGCTGGCGCAAGGTGCAGGCCGCGGCGGGAAAGCGGGGGATCATCCCCGTGATGAAGGCCGACGCTTACGGCATCGGCCTTGCGGCCATGGCGGATTTTGCGGTGAATCACATGGGGGCAAGGGTGCTGGCGGTGGCCCAGACCTGCGAGGGGATCGCCCTGCGGGAGGCGGGCTTTTCTTCGCCGGACATCATGCTTCTCGGCCCCGCGCCCGCTCACGCCGTGCCCTATGCGGTGGAGCATCGCCTGCTGCTGCCGGTGTTCCGCCGGGAAAATGCCCTTGCCGCGGAACAGGCCGCGGCGGAGCAGGGCGTGATCGCCCGGGTGCAGATCAAGATCGACACCGGGATGAACCGCATCGGCGTCCGTCCCGGCGCGGAGCTGGCGGAGTTCCTCTCTTTTTTGAAAACGCTGCCCCATGTGGAGGTGGCAGGGGTCTTTACCCATTTCGTCAACGCCACCTACACCGACGATCCCCAGACCCCGGTGGCTTATGCCGCCTTTGTCCGGGCGGTGGAGCAGGTGCGCTCGGCAGGCTTTGCGCCGCAATATATCCATTGCTGCAACACCGGAGCGACCTCCTGGTTCCGGGGCGATGAGATCTCCACCCACGTGCGGCCCGGCAGCCTGTATATGGGCTACGACTCCATGGACGACGGCACGAACTGGCTGGGGGTGGAAGAGGGCATCTCGTGGCGGGCTTTCGTCACCAACGTGCATCGTCTTCCCGCGGGCGAGAGCTGCGGCTACTGCAACCATTATGTGGCGCAGACCGACCGGATCATCGCCACCGTGGACGTGGGCTATGCCGACGGGCTGTTCCGCCCCATGGGGCAGGGGAGCGGCTATCTTTTGATCCGGGAAAAGCCGGCGCCCTATCTGGCCACCTCCATGGACCAGACCATGGTGGACGTCACCGATATCCCCGGCGTGCAGATCGGCGACATTGCCACCATCTTCGGTTATACTCCCGGCGGGACGCTGCTGCCTCTGGCCAGGCTGCAGGAGTTCACCGGGCAGAACCTGAGTTATCCCATGTGCCTTTTGACCAAGCGGGTCAAGCGGATCTATCATTATTGAGGGATCGAAAGCGAAAACAGAACCGCCGGGCGTCGCCCGGCGGTTTTTTCGCGCAGAGAAACCTTATTCCACCCGGATCAGGCGGACGAAGGAAAGATCGGAGGGGAGGCGCAGCCTTGCCGCGGTGAGGGAAACAGCGGTGACGGTGAACTCAGTCTCATGACCGTCCTGTTTGCTCCTGACCCGCAGGACGTAGCGCCGGGTCGGGCGTTTCTGCTGGCTGTCCGAACCCTCCATCAGCTGCGCGCCCACCAGAAACCGGAAAAAATCCGAATCCATGTCATCGCCTCCTTTTTCCCAGTATAGCACAGCTCGCCCCCGTTGAAAAGGGGGATCATTCTGCCGATTTTGGCAGAAGCGGGCGGAGATTGTCGGACGTTCACAAATATTTTTAAAAATTTTTGGCCATTTTCTTATGAAAGGGGGTTGAATTTCCGGCAAATCATGCTATGATAAAAACAAAGAGTTAGCACTCATTTAATTTGAGTGCTAAAATACAGAAAAGAGGTTTATGTATATGAAACTGATGCCTTTGCAGGACAGAGTCGTCGTGAAGATGGTTGAGGCGGAAGAGACTACCGCCAGCGGCATCATCCTTACCGGATCGGCCAAGGAAAAGCCCCAGGTGGCCGAGGTCGTGGCCGTTGGCCCCGGCATCAAGGACGGCGAGCATCCCGTCAAGATGGAAGTCAAGGTGGGCGATCACGTGATCACCAGCAAATACAGCGGCACCGAGGTCAAGATGGAGGGCGTGGAATATACCATCGTCAAGCAGAGCGACATCCTGGCCATCGTCAAATAAGTAATTTAAGGATACTGGAGGTACATTTATTATGTCCAAGGAAATTCTTTACGGCGAAGAAGCCCGCCGTGCGCTGGAGCGCGGCGTTAATCAGCTTGCCAATACCGTCAAGGTCACCATGGGCCCCAAGGGCCGCAACGTGGTGCTTGACAAGAAATACGGCGCACCCCTCATCACCAACGACGGCGTGACCATCGCCCGCGACATCGAGCTGGACGACGCCTTTGAGAATATGGGCGCCCAGCTGGTGAAGGAGGTCGCCACCAAGACCAACGACATCGCCGGCGACGGTACCACCACCGCCACCCTGCTGGCCCAGGCCTTTGTCCGCGAGGGCCTGAAGAACGTCACCGCGGGCGCCAACCCCATGGTGGTGAAGAAGGGCATCGCCAAGGCCGTGGACGTGGCTGTGGAAGAGATCAAGAAGAACAGCCAGAAGGTCAACGGCTCCGCCGATATCGCCCGTGTCGCCACCATCTCCTCCGGCGAGGAGACCATCGGCAAGCTGATCGCCGAGGCTATGGAAAAGGTCACTGCCGACGGCGTCATCACCGTGGAAGAGTCCAAGACCGCCGAGACCTACAGCGAGGTCGTGGAGGGCATGCAGTTCGACCGGGGCTACATCACCCCCTATATGATCACCGACACCGAGAAGATGGAAGCCGTCATCGACGACGCCTATCTGCTCATCACCGACAAGAAGATCTCCAACATCCAGGAGATCCTGCCCCTGCTGGAGACCATCGTCAAGTCCGGCAAGAAGCTGGTCATCATCGCCGAGGACGTGGAGGGCGAGGCCCTGTCCACCCTCATCGTCAACAAGCTGCGCGGCACCTTTACCTGCGTGGCCGTCAAGGCCCCCGGCTTCGGCGACCGCCGCAAGGAGATGCTGAAGGATATCGCCATCCTCACGGGCGGCACCGTGGTTTCCTCCGAGCTGGGCTATGAGCTGCAGGACGCCACCGTGGATATGCTGGGTCACGCCAATCAGGTGAAGGTCCAGAAGGAGAACACCATCATCGTGGGCGGCTCGGGCGACCAGAACGCCATCAAGGCCCGCGTTGCCGAGATCCGCAACGAGATCGCCGTGTCCACCTCCGATTTTGACCGTGAGAAGCTGCAGGAGCGGCTGGCCAAGCTGGCCGGCGGCGTTGCCGTCATCAAGGTCGGCGCCGCCACCGAGGTGGAGATGAAGGAGAAGAAGCTCCGCATCGAGGACGCGCTCAACGCCACCCGCGCCGCCGTGGAAGAGGGCATCGTGGCCGGCGGCGGTACGGCTTATGTCAACGCCATTCCCGCCGTGGCAAAGGAAGTTGCCAAGGTGGAGGGCGACGAGAAGACCGGCGTCCGCATCGTCATGAAGGCGCTGGAGGAGCCCGTCAAGCAGATCGCAGCCAACGCCGGCATCGACGGCAGCATCGTTCTGGAGCGTATCAAGAACGCCCGCCGCATCAACTACGGCTTTGACGCTTACAAGGAAGTTTACGGCGACATGATCCGCGCCGGCATCGTGGATCCCACCAAGGTGACCCGCACCGCCCTGCAGAACGCGGCCTCCATCGCCGCCATGGTGCTCACCACCGAGTCCGTGGTCGCCGACAAGAAGGAGCCCAATCCTCCCGCAGCCCCCGCCGGCATGGGCGGCGACATGGGAATGTATTGATCCCGAAAAAGCCGATCGCAAAGCGCCCGCATTTCGCGGGCGCTTTTTTTCGCGTTTTTCCCTCCCTGCAACAGAGCGTTTCCCGGAAAATGGGCCTTTGCAACGGATTGTTGCGCGGGTTTCTATCGCTTTTTCGGCGGGAACGTGCTACAATACGAACAAAGGAAAGGGGGCTTTGCACGATGCCCGACATCGGACGGCACATCGCGGAATCCCGAAAAAAGAATACGCTCACCCAGGAGCAGCTCGCCTCGGCCCTGCACGTGACCCGGCAGACGGTGTCCAGCTGGGAAAACGGACGGACGCTTCCCGACGTGGAAACGCTGGCCCAGGTGGCCACGGCGCTGAACGTGTCGGTGGAGGAGCTGATCTACGGCCGACGCAGCGACCCTGCCGCATGGCACCTGGCCCGCTGCAGAAAGACGGCCATCGCCGCCGGCTGCTGCGCTATCGCGGCGGTGCTGCTGGATGGAGCGCGGGACGATCTGTATCAGCTCTTCCACGTTACATACCGCCTCCCGGTGGGCCGCTACGAGAGCTTTGCCGCGGCGGCGCTGCTCAAGCCGCTGATCTGGATCTTCTGCACCGTGGAGCTGCTGGCCCTTTTGACCATGAGCCGCAAGCTGTCGATCAAGCGTCCCTGGCTGCGGCGGGCGGCGCTGGCGGGCGGTGCGGCGCTGATGCTGTTCTATGTGCTCCAGTGTCTGGCCGCGGCGGGGATCCTTCACGCCCCCTGGCTGGCGGCAAGCTGGCAGACGGTGAATCACAACGCCTGGCTCTTCCTCATCCCCACGGCGGCGCTCTTTCTGGGCGCGGAGCGGAACGCAGCTCCCGCCGGAAAAGACGGCGAGCCGCAGTCGGGAGACTGATTTTGGATGCGAAAGAAGGCGCGATGTGTGAAGAAATGGATCCCGGTCATCATCTGGGTTGTCTTTTTGGGTGTTCAGATCGCCATGAAAATGCCGAGAAACCAGATCCTCTACGTGCAATCGGTGCTCACGTTGATCATCCTGTTCATAAGGGGCTACCGCAGAGGGGTGAAACGGTACAGGAGCATTCCGGAAAAACCGCTGGAGGCCCGGCTCCTGAAGGAGCGCTTCGGACACGATAAAAGCTATCCCGACCGCCCCGTTGCTGTGGGCGTCTATGAATACACCCTGGAGGGCAAGACCCATCGGATCAAGCTTCAGAAGATGAATCCCGGGTTTCCCGATACCGCCACGCTGTTTTACCGAAAGGGCAGGCGGGATATCCATCTGAAGGATCATGACGATATCCCCCTGTATTACCGCCTGCTGTGGACGCTTCTCATCTGCCCGGGCTCAGCGATCATCGTCCTTCTGGTGCTGCATTATATTTTGAAGATCCCTCTGGATTTTGCCGGATGACCCGCCAGCGGAAGACCGCAAAAAATGATGTACAACAATAATAAACTGTGATAAAATACAAAGAAAGGAGAATCTCACATGTTTCCCTTCCCGATGCAAACCGTCTGGCTGGCGATTGCGATCCTGTTTGGGATCATTGAGGCCGCGACGCTGGGTCTGACCTCCATCTGGTTCGCCCTGGGAGCTCTGGGCGCCATGGTGGTGGCCATGCTCCATGGGCCGCTCTGGCTGCAGATCCTGGCGTTTGTGGTCATCAGCGCGGTCACGCTGGTGCTCACCCGCGATATCGCAAAGCAGTATTTCAACCGCAGCCGGCAGCCCACCAACGCCGACCGCATCATCGACACCGAGGCTCTGGTGCTGGAGGACGTGGACAATATGCACGCCACGGGCACCATCCGGGCCGGCGGCGCCGTATGGACGGCCCGCAGCCGCGACGGAGAGTTCATCCCCCACGATTCCACCGTCCGCGTGGTGGATATCGACGGCGTCAAGGCCATCGTCGTTCCCGCAAAGCAAGACTGACTCCCGCAGATTTACTGAGAATCCGTTTTGTGAAAAGAGAAAAGGAGGAACATTATGTTTCTGATCACTACCGCATCCCTGTTCAGCACCGTGCTCATCGCCGTGATCGTCATCCTGCTCATCGCCCTGGTGGTAGCCAACGTGGTCATCGTGCCGCAGGCCAGCTCCTTCGTGGTGGAGCGCCTGGGCGCCTATCAGCAGACCTGGCAGACCGGCCTGCACTTCAAGCTCCCTCTGATCGAGCGCGTGGCCAACAAGGTCACCCTGAAGGAGCGCATCGCCGACTTCCCCCCGCAGCCCGTAATCACCAAGGATAACGTCACCATGCAGATCGACACGGTGGTTTACTTCTTCGTTTCCGACCCCAAGCTCTATACCTACGGCGTGGTGCAGCCCATGTCGGCCATCGAAAACCTCACCGCCACCACGCTTCGTAACATCATCGGCGATCTGGAGCTGGACGAGACCCTGACCTCCCGCGACATCATCAACAGCAAAATGCGCGCCATCCTGGACGAGGCCACCGACCCCTGGGGCATCAAGGTCAACCGCGTTGAGCTGAAGAACATCATCCCGCCCCGGGAGATCCAGGACGCCATGGAGCGCCAGATGAAGGCCGAGCGTGAGCGCCGCGAGTCGATCCTCAAGGCCGAGGGTGAAAAGAAATCCGCCATCCTGATCGCCGAGGGCGAAAAGGAGTCCGCCATCCTCCGCGCCGAGGCTGTCAAGCAGCAGAAGATCAAGGAAGCCGAAGGTCAGGCCGAGGCCCTGATGAAGGTGCAGACCGCGCTGGCCGACTCCCTCAAGCTGCTGAACGAGGCCGCCCCCACCGAGGCGGTGGTCAAGCTGAAGGCGCTGGAGGCCTTTGCCGCCGCCGCCGACGGCAAGTCCACCAAGATCATCATCCCCTCCGAGATCCAGGGTCTGGCCGGCCTGGCCACCTCCGTCAAGGAGCTGGTCAAGGGCGAATGACCCGATACGCAAGTACCGAAGAAGGGCCCGTCGGGCCCTTCTTTTCATTCCGGGCGCACAGACGGCCGGAATGAAAACCGCCGTGTTTTGACAGGAGGTCCGTTTATGAAAGGAACATATCAGAAAACCGTTGTCATTCTCCCCGGCCTTTGCGACAGCAGCGCCCGCCTGGGAGTGCCGAACACCTTTTCCCTGTTTATGGATATCGCGGCTGAGCACGCCCAGCATCTGGGGATCGGCGCCGCCGATTTGGGAAAACGGGGCCTTTTCTGGCTGACGGTGCGGACGAAAGTCCGCTTTTACCGTCGCCCCGCCATGATGGAGGAGACGGAGCTGTCGACCTGGCCCGAGCAGCCGGAACGGCTGCGCTGCTGCCGGGATTACCGGCTTTGCAAGGGGGATGAGCTGCTGGCCGAGGGCAGGACGGAGTGGGCGATCCTGGACACCGCCGCCGGGACGCTCTGCCCCGCGAAGGATATTTATCCTCCGGAGCTGGTCATCCCGGAGGATACGGTGGCGATCCCGCCCTTTTCCCGGATCGGCGACGATTTTTCCGACGGGAAAACGCTGGGGGAATATGTCGTCCGCTCTACCGACATCGATCTGGGCGGCCACATGAACAACGCCGCCTATATCCGCGCCTGCGCGGGCGCCTTTTCCTGCCGGGAATGGCAGGAGCCCGAGATCACCGGGGCGGAGGCGGTGTTCCGCGCGCCCTGCTTCGAGGGCGACCGTCTGGTCCTGCAAAAGCGCTCCGGTGAGGGCGCACTGGATCTGCGGGCCTCACTGCCCGAGGGGAAGACGGTATTTTTGATGCGCCTCGTGCGTCACTGAAGCTTACACGCCGTTCAGGATGTTTTTCCGCTTTTTCGGTATGCTGAAGGCGCCGGAGGCCTTTGCCGCCGACGGCAGGTCCGCCGGACGCTTCATCCCCTCGAGATCCGGGCATCGCGGGTCTGGCCCTCTCTGTGAAAGGACCGCAGAAGGGCCTGTCAGGCCCTTCTTTTCAATACAACATTAAATATTTAATGTTTTTCAATAAAAAATACTTGACAAACATAATGCTCTGTGCTATGCTTGTGCCACCGGATCAAAGGAAGCGTCCGGAAAAAGAAGCTTTAGCTCCCTTTGGTATGGAAACCTTATTCTTGCGGTATGCTGATAACAGCATTCTGTAAAGCAAAGAAAGGATATTTTATGCTGCAATTGACCGATATTTCCAAGCGTTATCAAACGGGCGAGCTGGTTCAGCGGGCGCTGGACGGCGTTTCGCTGAGTCTGCGGGACTGTGAGTTCGTCTCGGTCCTGGGCCCAAGCGGCTCGGGTAAGACCACGCTGCTCAATATCGTGGGCGGGCTGGACCGCTATGACGGCGGCGAGCTGCGCATCAACGGTGTGTCCACGAAACAGTACACCGACCGGGATTGGGACGCTTACCGCAACCACGCCGTGGGCTTCGTTTTTCAGAGCTATCACCTCATCCCGCACCAGAGCGTGCTGGCCAACGTGGAGCTGGCCCTCACCATCGCGGGCATCCCCCGCGCCGAGCGCCGGAGGCGGGCCAAAGAGGCGCTGGAGCAGGTGGGCCTGGGGGATCAGCTTCATAAGCGCCCCGCCCAGATGTCCGGCGGACAGATGCAGCGGGTGGCCATCGCCCGGGCGTTGGTGAACGATCCGGATATCCTGCTGGCCGACGAGCCCACCGGCGCGCTGGACAGCGAGACCAGCCGTCAGATCATGGAGCTGTTGCGTCGGGTGGCCGAAAAGAGGCTTGTGGTGATGGTGACGCACAACGCCGAGCTGGCGGAGGAATACTCCACCCGCATCGTCCGTCTGCGGGACGGAAAGATCGTGGGCGACACCGATCCCTTCGAGCCGGAGGCGCAGCCGACGGAGCGGAAAAGCATGGGTCGGGCGAAAATGTCCTTCGGCACATCGCTGGCCCTCAGCGCCAACAATCTGCGCACCAAAAAGGGGCGCACGGTGCTGACGGCCTTTGCCGGGAGCATCGGCATCATCGGCATCGCGCTGATCCTGTCGCTGTCCAACGGCGTCAATACCTATATCGACGATATCCAGCGGGAGACCATGGTTTCGTACCCCGTGACCATCAGCGCCGAGGAGCTGGACGTTTCGGGCCTGCTGGGCACCCGCGACGCCGCGATCCGCTCGATGCAGGACAGTGGCGAGGAGCCGGAAGCGCGGCTGTTTGCCGATTATCGGGATATTGAAAGCAGCGAAGCACTGGCCGCAAGCATCAAGGAAAACAATCTTTCGGCCTTCAAGACATGGCTGGACGACCCTGAAAGTGAGATCCGGCAGTATCTGGGCGAAAACGGCGTGGTCTACGGCTACGACGTGTCCTTCTCGGTGTATGCTCAGGACGAGGACGATGTGCTCGTGGACACGGCTGCCGATCTGGGCAGCGCGTCCGGCGGCGTATCCATGGGCGGAGGGGGCCTGATGCTCTTTACCACGCAGGACGGCTCGGGTACGAAGAATTTTACCCAGATCATGCCCGGCGCCGGGGATGAGCTTGTCAGTCGGGTCGTCACCGACAGCTACGAGCTTCTGGCGGGCGCATGGCCCGCGCAGTACGATCAGGCGGTGCTGGTGCTCGACCGGAACAACGCCCTTTCTGCGGGGACGCTGTATCAGCTTGGCTTGATGACCGCCGACGAATATACCGCCGCGCAGGATGAGATCAAAGCGGGCGGCGAGGCCGACAAGCGGAGCTGGGATTTTGATGAGATCCTGTCCAAAACCTTTTATCTGGTGCCTGCCTGCGACCGTTACGTCATGCAGGAGGACGGCACCTTTGCTGCCCTTGGCGACTCTGTGCCCGACCTGGCGACCCTGCTGGAAGGGGCGCTGGAGCTGAAGATCAGCGGCGTAGTCCGCCCCAGGGAAGACGCCGCCATGGCCAATCTGACCGCGCCGGTGGGCTATACCGCCGCCCTCACCGATTATCTCATCACCCATGCCGATGAGAGCCCTGTGGTAAAGGCGCAGGAAAACGAGCCGGAGATCAACGTGCTCACGGGGCTGGCCTTCGCACCCGCCTCCGACGGACAGAAGGCTGCCGACGCCGCAGCTTATATCTCCGGGCTGGGCGTGTCGGAAAAGGCCTCGCTGTATACCCTGATCCTGTATTCCGGCGCGGCTTCCGCGCCGAAGGCCCCCGAAACCGCGCCAGGTCTGCCGGAGGGCGGCTTTGACCCCGCAGGCGGCATGGCCGCCATGCCCGTGGGCGAGAGCGCCATGGCGGCGGCGCTGGACCGGTGGCTGGAGGAGACCCCCGATCAGGAGATCCTTCTGATGCTGTATCAACAATACTTCGGTGACGTTTCTTACGACGCCAATATGAAAGCCTTCGGCAAGGTGCGCTACGACGCACCCTCGTCTATCAGCATCTATGCCGACACCTTTGAGGACAAGGAATCTATTTCGGACGCCATCGCCCGCTACAACGAGGGCGTGGCTGAGGAAAACCGCATCACCTATACCGACTATGTGGCGCTGCTCACCGGCTCCATCACTTCGATCGTGGACGTGATCTCCTATGTGCTCATCGCCTTCGTGGCGGTGTCGCTGGTGGTGTCCTGCATCATGATCGGTATCATCACCCACATCTCGGTGCTGGAGCGCACCCGGGAGATCGGCATTTTGCGGGCGCTTGGCGCTTCCAAGCGCAACATATCCCAGGTGTTCAACGCCGAGACGGTGATCATCGGCCTGTGCTCCGGCGTGCTGGGCGTGGCGGTTTCGGCGCTGCTCACCGTCCCCATCAACGCCGTTTTGCGCACGCTGATCCACGGGCAGGCGCCCAAGGCGGCGCTCCCGCCGTTGAGCGCGCTGATTCTGGTGGCCCTCAGCGTGGGGATCACCGTGCTGGGCGGTCTTATCCCGGCGAAAAAAGCCGCCCGCAAGGATCCCGTCATCGCCCTGCGGACGGAATAAAGCAAAAAAGCGCTCCTGCGGAACGCCGGACGAAAACGGCGGCCGGGCATATGCCCGGCCGCTTTTTTGTGTTCTTCAGCTTTGCCTTGCAAAAGGCGTTTGAGTTACCTGTTTTTCTGATAGGCCAGACGGGGCGTGCCCTCGTCGCAGATGATGACGCCGCAGTAGGAAAAGCCGCTCTTTTCCAGCGTGCGGCGCATGAGGACGTTGCTTTCGTGAGTATCGATGCGGATGCAGCCGCACAGATCGAGGCACCACTCCAGACAATGGCGTCCCAGTCCGGGAAAGCCCGCCTTGGCAGTGATGCGGTGAACGGTGCCGTAAGGCCGGTCGTCGAGCCATGCGCCGTCGATGGAGGCGTAGGTAGGATCCTCGCCCCAGATCAGGGCAAAGACTGCCAGCAGCGCCCCGTCCTGCTCATAAACGAAGCTGTTGCCCAGCCGGATGTCGTTCTCGATCATGCCGCGGGAGGGATAATCTCCCGTCCACTGCTCCGTGTTGCCGCTTGCCCGCATCCGGGCGCGGCCGTCGGCATACAGGGCCATGATCTCCTCCAGATCGGCGGGGACGGCCCGGCGGATGCGCCCGCGGAAATCATCGGTCCGGACGGGGACGCCGCCGTCGGAAAGCAGCCGATGCAGCGTGTTCCGGCCGCCCAGCCGGGAAAGCAGGCTTTCGGCCTCGCGCAGGGCTTTTTGCCGCTTTTCTTCCGAGGAGCGGCCCTTTTTTGCGCGGATAAGCAGGTTTTTCGGAGAATGCTCCAGGTCGATGAACTCCAGCACCTGCACCTCATAGCCCCGGCTCTCCAGCAGCTTGGCCCGCACGGCGTCGGTGGCGAGGGCGCAGAAGCGCTCCTTCAAAATGCCGTAGTCGGTAACGGGAGGCAGAGCGTCTTTGCCCACCGAGAGATTGAGCTCGTGCTGGCAGCAGGGGACGGAGAGAATGTATTTCGCCCCCCATTCCGCCGCGTGGAACAGGGCGTGGTCGGTGGCGGTGTCGCAGGCGTGGAGGGTGATGACCATATCCGGCGCGCGGGAGGCACGATAGTCCCGGATGTCGCCGCAGAGGAAGCGCAGGCCGGTATAGCCGTATTTTTCCGCTACGGCGCTGCAGTGCTCGATCACGTCCCGCTTGAGGTCGAGCCCTACGATCTCGGCCTTGCGGCCCAGGATCTCGGTGACGTAGTAATAAACGATAAAGGTGAGATAGGACTTTCCGCAGCCGAAGTCGACGATGGAAACGGTCTCGGCGGGGTCCTTTGCCAGACAGTCGTCGAGAAACTCCAAAAAGCGGTTGATCTGCTTGAATTTATCGTATTTTGCCTTGACCACCCGCCCGTCGGGGGTCAGCACGCCCAGATCCACCAGCGGCGGCACGATCCGCCCCTCGGGGATGAGATACTGCTTGCTGCGGTTGTGGGCGGCGGGGCGTTCAAGGGCGGTCTTTGCCTCCTGCTTTTGGAAAAAGAGCTTGCCCTTTTTTGAAATTTTCAGGCAGAAGACCGCGCCCCGGCAGACGGCGTCCAACTGACCGTATTGCGCCATCAGCCCTTCCAGCACGGATTGGGTCTGCTCCGTGGGAAGATTTTCGTGAAAGGCCTGGGTGGCGGTGAACTTTTCCAGCTGCAGGAAGGTTTCGCCCCGGATCTCCACGGGGCGGCCTACGATCTTTTTGTATTCCGCGCCCGGGCGGGGATTGCTCACCGTCAGACGGACGAGGGGCAGGGAAGCGATCTCCTCCAGCCCCTGCTTCAGCGTTTCGACTTTACTCATATACGATCTCTCCTGTCAGCGTAGTGCCGTGCACTCCCGAGATGCGGACAGGCAGGATCCGGTTGTGCAGATCCTCGCCCTTTGCCCGCACCAGGCAGTATTCTGGAATGTGTCCGGTGAAAACGCCCGGCTCCTCCTCCTGCTCAAACAGCACGGGGCGGACCAGACCGATCCTGCTTTGCAGATAGTCCCGCTCCAGCGCTTCGCAGCGGCGGGCAGCCTCGGCCGCCCGCAGGGCCTTTTGGGCGTTGGGGACCTGTCCGGGCATGTCATAGCCCCGGGTGCCCTCCCGGCGGGAATAGGGAAAGACGTGGACCTTGCACAGCCGGCATTCCTCCACGAAGGCAAGACTTTCCTGAAAATCGGCCTCGGTCTCGCCGGCAAAGCCCACGATCAGGTCGGTGGTGACGGCGCAGTCGGGCATCCGTTCCCGCAGAAGATCGCAGGAAAGGCGATAACGGGCGGAATCGTATTTCCGGTTCATGGCCTTCAGCGTTTTGTCGCAGCCGCTTTGCAGCGAAAGATGGAAATGGGGACAGAGATTGGGCAGGGCGGCGCAGCGCGCGGCGAAATCCTCCGTCACCGTGCGGGGCTCCAGACTGCCCAGCCGGACGCGGGCGCGGGGCGCGGCGGCGCAAACGGCCTCGATCAGGTCGATGAGGGCGGGCCGGCCGGGCAGGTCGCGGCCATAGGCGCTGATCTCGATGCCGGTGAACACGATCTCCCGATATCCCTCGGCCCCCAGACGGCGGGCCTCGCTCACCGCGTCGTCAAAGGGCATGCTCCGCTCGGGGCCCCGTGCATAGGGGATGCGGCAATAGGTGCAGAAGTTCTGACACCCGTCCTGCACCTTCAAAAGCGCCCGGGTGCGGCCCGAAAGCCCGCCTGCGGGCAGCAGGTCGAAGCCGGGCTTTTCCCCGTGCCACAGGTCGGTGACACCGTCCCGGGACAGCCCCTCGGCCAGCGAAAGCACCCGGCTCTTGTCCGCCGTGCCGATGACGGCGTCGGCTCCGCACAGGGCCTTTGCCTCCTCGGGCTTGACCTGAGCGTAGCAGCCGCAGAGGATCAAGCGGGCGTCGGGATTGATCTTTTTGCAGCGGCGGGCGGCGTTGCGGGATTTTTTGTCCGAGAGGGCCGTCACCGTGCAGGTGTTGACGATATAGACATCGGCGGGGGCGTCAAAGGGGACGAGGGTATGTCCGTGCCCAGTAAAAAGGCGCTCCAGCGCCTGCGTTTCAAATTGATTGGCCTTGCAGCCCAGCGTGTAAAACGCGACTTTCATAGTTCGATCACCATCCCTCATTGTAACGGAAACAACGGCGATTTGCAAATATTTCCGCCGGATTTCACATAGAAATGAACAAAACGGAGAATCGGAGGGATGAGAATGAAAAAAATCGCGGCGGCGGCCCTTTGCCTGGCGCTGGCGGCGGGGATGGCCATCCCCTGCAGGGGCGCGGCGGCCGGGCCGGAGATCGCGGCCCCGTCGGCGGCGCTGATGACGCTGGACGGAGAGCTCCTGCTGGAAAAGGACGCCCGCGCCAGACGCGAGCCCGCCAGCGTCACCAAGGTGATGACCATGCTGCTGGTGTGCGAGGCCGTGGACGAGGGACGGCTGTCCCTTTCCGACACGGTGACTGCCTCGGCTCATGCCGCCGCCATGGGCGGCAGCCAGATCTGGCTGGAGGAGGGGGAGCGCATGACGGCGGAGGAGATGCTCAAATGCGTGGCCGTGGCCTCGGCAAACGACTGCGCCGTGGCGCTGGGAGAGCATCTGGCGGGCAGCGAAGAGAGCTTCGTGGAGCTGATGAACCGCCGGGCGGCAGAGCTGGGGATGGAGGACACCCATTTCGTCAACGCCTGCGGCCTCACGGCCGAGGGACATCTCACCTCGGCGCGTGACGTGGGGCTGATGAGCGCGGCGCTGCTGCGGGAGCATCCCTGGATCTCGGAGTATTCCCTCATCTGGCAGGACACCGTGCGAAACGGCGCCTTCGGCCTGGACAACACCAACAAGATGATCCGCTCCTATCCCGGACTGACGGGGCTGAAGACGGGCTTCACCTCGTCGGCGGGCTACTGCATTTCCGCTTCGGCGGAGCGGGAGGGCCTGCATCTCATCGCTGTGATTTTGGGCGGCGAAACCAAAGAGAGCCGCACCGCCGACGCGTCAAGTCTGCTCAACTGGGGCTTTGCCAATTATGCCGCCGTGACGCTGGGGCCCGACCGGCCGCTGGAGCCCGTCCCGGTGATCCTGGGCGACCGGGAACGGGTGGAGTGCCGCCTGGCGGCGGAACGGCCGCTGGTCCTGCCCCGGGAATGGCTCAACGGGCTGGAAAAGAGCGTGGAGCTCGCCCCGTCGCTTACGGCGCCGGTAGAGGAGGGACAGCAGATCGGCACACTGCGGGTGACCCGGGAGGGGGCGCTTGTGGCGGAGATCCCCATCGCCGCGGCCCAGAGTACGGCGCGGCTGACGCTTTGGCAGATCTTTTTTTGCGCCATGCGGGCGGTGGTCATGAAATTTTAACGGGGAAATTCCGAAAAACGGGTTGTTTGAAAACGAAAACTATGGTATGATAGTGCCAACAGGAATGCAATTTGCTTCTATGACCAAACAGGAGGAGATCACATATGGTAAAAGTCATCATGGGAAATCGGGGTTCCGGCAAGACAAAGCAGGTCATCGATCTGGTCAATACCGCCGTCAACGAAGAGGCAGGCAGCGTCGTCTGCGTTGAGCGGGGTCAGAATCTGCGCTTCAATATCAAATACAGCGCCAAGCTGATCGACATTTCCGAATATCCCATGGAGCTGGGGTATGATTATCTGTACGCCTTCCTTTGCGGGCTGTATTCCGGCAACTATGACATTACCCACGTTTTCATCGACAGTCTGTTCAAGATCACCGGCGACGACGACGACGCCAAGGCCGGCGCCTTCCTGGATAAGCTGGAAAAGTTTTCTCAGGCCAGCGGCATCAAGTTCACCATCACCATCAGTGCCGACGCCGCGACCGCAGCCGACGATGTGAAGAAATATCTGATCTGACGGCGGATTTTGCAAAGCGCCCCTTTCGGGGGCGCTTTTTTTGCGGAAAAGACGAAAAATTCACGGGAAAGATATAGGAAAACCGCGGCGGCTGTGATATAATGCTCTTATGTATAAGTATGTGAAGAGGGCGCTGCTGCTGGCAGCGCTGACGGGACTGATGATGATTTGCGGAGGCTGTGGGCTGGAATCGGCCGAGGGCCTTCTTTTGCTGCCCAAGGTCCCGTCGGAATATATGCAGCTTCAGGAGCAGCTCGACGGGGTTTTGGCAAACGGCGCCTCTTACGCGGTGGCCGAGGCGGGCACCAACCGTCAGCCGGTGCAGCTTGTGGACGTGGACGGCGACGGGACGGACGAGGCGCTGGCCTTTTTCCAATCGGACGACGGGACCTATCAGGTGCACGCCTTCCGGCAGGAGGACGAACGCTACGTCCCCATCGGCGTCGCCGAGGGCTTCGGAAGCACGCTGCGGGCCATCTATTACCCCGCCTGCGGGTCGGGAGGGCAGCTTGCGCTGGCGCTGTGCTGGGGCTTTGACCAGAACGGCGCTTACGGCATGACCATTTACGGCTTTGAGGAGGACGGGCTGCGGATGCTGCTGGATATGCAGTATGCCGACGTGCTCATCGAGGATCTGGACGGCAACGGCACGGCGGAGCTGGTCTTTGCCGTGTGGGACGCCGCCACCGGCCTTTACACCGCGCGGGGCTATCAGCTCCAGAACGGGCAGTACCGTCAGATCTTTGAAACGGCCCTGTGTCTGGAGATCCGCTCGGTGATCGGAATGACGGCGGGCAGACTGTCGGGGCGGGAGTCGGCGATCTTTATCGACAGCGCCGCCACCATGGGCGGCTACGTCACCGATATGATCTGCTGGGACGGGCAGACGGCGGTCAACCGCACCATCGACCCCACCAGCGGCTCGGGCAGCTCTACCTGGCGGGGCGCCGCGGCGGCCTGCCTCGACATGAACGGCGACGGTCTGCCCGAGATCCCCGTGAGCCACGTCTTTGAGCGGGAGACCTCGGAGGTGGAGGCACGCTATCGGCTGGATTGGGTGGACTACGGCTCCGGGAGAGAGCGCGAGGTGGTGGAAAGCACCTTTTACGTGCCGGGCGAGTATTGGTATCTGACCTGGCCCGACGCCTGGAAGGACGATGTCCGGGCGGAAAAGAGCCGCACGGCCTATGCCGAGCAGACCAACTTTTATCTGGAGGACGAAGAGGGCCGGGAGATCCTGCTGAGCATCCGGGTGTTCAACAGCGCCAACCGGGAGATCGCGGCAAACCTGGCCCGCAGGTTCCATATCCTGGCGGACAACGCCAACGGCATCTATTGCGACACCCTTCCGGAAAATGTGGAAAACAACAGTTACCGACTGACGGAGGAGATGGTGGCGGCAGCCTTCCATCCCATCGAGAGCAATTGGCGCACGGAGGAATATTGAGATGAACAAAAAAGTACTGGTTCTGGAGGACGAGGACAATATCCGCGGATTCGTGGTGATCAATCTGCGGCGCGCCGGATACGAAACGGTGGAATTCGCCATGGGCGAGGAGGCGGCCGCGTATCTGCGGGATCATCAGGACGTTTCCATCGCCGTGCTGGACGTGATGCTTCCCGACATCAGCGGCTTTGACGTGTGCCGCCGCATCCGGGGCATGGGCAGCAAGATGGGCGTCATCATGCTCACTGCCATGGGGCAGGAGAGCGACCGGGTCACCGGACTGATGACCGGCGCCGACGACTATGTGACCAAGCCCTTTTCCGTGGCCGAGCTGGTGGCGCGGGTGGACGCGCTGTACCGCCGGGTGTGCGGCGGGGGCTTTCAGAGCGACAGCCTGATCTCGGGAGATTATGAGCTCAATCTTCGCGCCCGTGAGCTGAAAAAGCAAGGAAAAAAGATCGAGCTGACCCAGGTGGAATATCTCATCATGAAGAATTTTTTGGAGAATCCCGGGAAAGCACTCTCCCGGGACAGCATCCTCACCACGGTGTGGGGCAAGGAATATCAGGGGGATCTGAAGGTGGTGGACGTCAATATCCGCCGCCTCCGCCTGAAGATCGAAGAAGACGCCGCAAACCCCAAGCATATCATGACGGTTTGGGGCTACGGCTACAAGTGGGAAGCGTAAGGAGCGAAGAGCCCGGAGGCGGCTTCTTCCACGGCGCGAAAGCGCCGCGCCGGCGAGTGCCGGCGTCCGCGCAGGGAGGGCGGCAAAGCCCGACCGGAGCGTATGAAATCCCCGGGGCCCCCGAAAAATCGAAGATTTTGCGGGGCAAAGACGCCGCAAATCCCAAGCATATCATGACGGTTTGGGGCTACGGCTACAAGTGGGAAGCGTAAGGAGCGAAGAGCCCGGAGGCGGCTTCTTTTTGAATTGCGGATACAGAGGGAGCGGTAGTATGGCGGAGCAAAAAATGGTCTTGCCGGGCTTTTGCGGCGTGGATTGTGCCGCCTGTCCCGATCTGCTTGCAAAGAAATGTTCAGGCTGTCGCGAAACGGTCTGGCCGGACGACGATCCTTGCCCTCCGACGGGCTGCTGCTGGAACAAGAGCATCTCCTGCTGCGGTGAATGTCCCGACTTTCCCTGTCCGATGATGGCGGAGTTTTACGAGGAAAACGAGAGCCATCGCCAGGCGTTCCGGCGGATGCGGCAGGTCTTCGACACAAAACGCAAGGAAATCGGCGGTTGTTGAAACAATCTTGAAAGGAGCATCGACATGGCGGATCCGGCGGCAAAAAAAGTGCATAAGGGCTTTTGGCACCGGCTGGGCATGGACAGCGGTATCCGCCGCCGGTGGTTTTTCAACAGCATCAGCATCGTGCTGCTGGTACTGTTTGTCATCATGCTGGCGGCGTCGCTGGCGGTGACCTATTATTTCTATTCTTCCATGCAATCGCTGCTGGTGACACGGGCCGACACCCAGGCCCGCTATCTCAACCGCTATTTCAGCTCCAGCTTCAGTGAATTTTACGATTACAGCCGCAGCATGGTGCAGACCTTCAGCCTCGCTGACCGGATGGAGATGCAGGTGCTGGACGAATCGGGCAGGGTGATGTTCTCGTCAAACGGGCTGACGGCGGGCTTCATCCCTGCCACGAGCGAGATCCAGCAGGCCTTTTCCGGCGGAAAGCCCTCTACCTATGTCGGCTACGATACGCTGACAGAGGAAAAGGTCATGGCCACCACCGCCCCGGTGTATCACAGCAGCGGCGGGCGGCTTATCGGCGGCGTGCGCTACGTCACGTCGCTGCAGCTCCTGGACCGGCAGATGCGCCGCATCTACGTCATCGCCGTGGCCATTTATGTGCTGATGGCAGGGCTGATCATCTTTTCCAACAGCTTTTTCCTCCGTTCCATCGTGACCCCCGTGGTGAAGATCAACGGTTTTGCCAAAAAGATCGCCGGCGGGCAGTACGGGGCGAAGATCAATTCGGATTACGACGACGAGATCGGCGAGCTGTGCGACACGCTCAACGAGATGTCCTCGGCCCTTTCTCAGGCGGAACGCACCAAAAACGATTTTATTTCCTCAGTGTCTCACGAGCTGCGCACGCCGCTTACGGCCATCGCCGGCTGGACCGATACCATCGAGGGCAGCCTTGACGACCCCAAGCTGGCGTCACAGGGGCTGGAGATCATCAAAAAAGAGACCCGCCGTCTTTCTCAGATGGTGGAGGAGCTGCTGGACTTTTCCCGCATCGAGGGCGGGGGACTGCGGCTCCAGACCGAGCCGTTCGACCTGCGGGGCGACCTGTACGACGCAGTGTTTACTTACACCGATATGCTGCGGCAGGAGGGGCTGCGCATCGAATATGAAGAGCCCGACGAGCCGCTGATGGTCTTTGCCGACCGCAACCGCATGAAGCAGGTCTTCCTCAACATCATCGACAACGCGGGCAAATACGGCAAGGACGGCGACCGGGTACGGGTGTCTGCCGAGGCCGTGGACGGGAGCTGCGTCGTCCATATCCGCGATTTCGGGCAGGGCATCCCGCCGGAGGAGCTGCCATACGTCAAGCAGAAGTTTTACAAGGGCAGCGCCAAGGGCCGCGGCGCCGGCATCGGACTTTCGGTGTGCAGCGATATCGTGGAGATGCACGGCGGCACGCTGGATATCCAGAGCACTGTGGGCGAGGGCACCGACGTGATCGTCACCCTCCCGCTGTATCAGGAACAAGTCGGGCAATAACGCCCCGAAAACAGTCATTCGTCATCAGCATGAAGGAGTATTTATGGAAAAGCACGCATCCTGCAAGAAAACCACCATCGCCGGTCAGGCCCTCATCGAGGGCATCCTGATGCGGGGCCCCCGCAAAACGGCCGTCGTCTGCCGCCGCCCGGGGGAGGAACCCGTGGTCAAGCTGGAGCCCACCGGCACCATGAGCCACGGCGCCTGGGCCCGCATCCCCGTGATCCGCGGGGTGGTGAGCTTTTGGGATTCCATGCGCCTGGGCATCCGGGCGCTGACCTATTCCGCCGATTTTCTCGGCGAGGACGAGCCGGAGGAGCCCGGTCGCTTCGAGCGGTGGCTCAACGACAAGCTCGGCAACGAAAAAATGGAAAAGGCCGCCATGGGCGCGGCGCTCTTTCTGGGGATCGCGCTGCCGGTGGTGCTGTTCATCCTGCTGCCCACCCTTTTGGCAGGGCTCATCGGCGACAGCCTGCCTTCGCTGGCGCGCAACCTCATCGAGGGATGCTTCCGCATCGTGATCTTCCTCACGTTTCTCTATTTCACCTCCCGGCAGAAGGACGTGCACCGCACCTATATGTACCACGGCGCCGAGCACAAGACCATCGCCTGCTACGAAAGCGGCCGGGAATTGACGGTGGAAAACGCCCGGGACTGCTCCCGCTTCCACCCCCGCTGCGGCACCAGCTTCCTCTTTATGGTGATGCTGGTGAGCATCCTGTTTTTCTCTCTGTTCTCCTGGAGCAACCCGCTGGTGCGGGTGATCACCCGCCTGGCGCTTTTGCCGGTGGTGGCGGGCATCAGCTACGAGATCAACCGCTTTGCCGGGCGGCACGACAACGGGCTGACCAACGCGCTGCGGGCGCCGGGTCTGGCGCTGCAGCGGCTGACCACCGCCGAGCCCGACGATTCCATGCTGGAGGTGGCCATCCTGGCCATGGAGCAGGTGATCCCCGAAAACGAGACCGAAGACCGCTGGTAAACGCGGTTTTTCCCCATAAATCTGACAGACAGAAGGGCTGATCTATGATCCGAACCGTAAACGACGCATATCTGGACCTGCGGGCCGAGTTCCGGAGCCGGGGGATCGCCGGCTATTCCGTGGAAGCGCGGGAGCTGACGGCCTTTGCCCTGGGGCTTTCGCCCGAGGAATTCTACGAAAAGCGGAATCAGTATATTTTTGAAAAGGACGAGCAAAAGCTGGCGGAGCTCAAGGCGCTGCGCTTTTCCGGCGTGCCCCTGCAGCACATCACCGGACGGTGGGAGTTTTACGGCCTGCCCATGGAGGTGACCGCCGACACGCTGATCCCCCGTCCCGACACCGAGAAGCTGGCGGAGGTGGGCATCGGCCTGCTTTCGTCCCGCAGCAAGGGCCGGGTGCTGGATCTGTGCTGCGGCACAGGGTGTGTGGGCATCGCCGTTTTGAAAAATGTCAGCGAGGACATCCACGGCGTCTTTGCCGACTGCTCGGAGCCCGCGCTGGAGGTCACCCGCCGCAATCTGGCGGCGAACGGGCTCAATCTCCGCGCGCTGACCTATCAGGTGGATGCGCTGCAGCCCGCCGACCCGGTGCTGGGCAAGTTCCATCTCATCGTGTGCAATCCCCCGTATATCCCCTCGGGCGACATCGACGGGCTGGACGTCGAGGTGCGGCACGAGCCCCGCATGGCGCTGGACGGAGGGGAAGACGGACTGGACTTTTACCGGGCCGTCACCCGCAATTTTGCCTCTGCCCTCATGCCGGGCGGTACGCTGGCCTTTGAAGTAGGACTGGGACAGTACGAGGACGTGATGGACATTCTGGAGCAGGCAGGATATTCCTATGTGCAGTTCGCCTCCGATCTGGCGGGGGTGGAACGGGTGGTCTGGGGCGTATGGGATCAGCACGGAAGATGATCGCCCGCTATCTGCCGGAGGACGACCCCGCTTATCTTTCCCGCCAGCTCATCACCTGTCTCGGCAACAAGCGGGCACTGCTGCCCGAGATCGACAGGATCGTCTGTGCCGTGCGGGACGAGCTGGGAGGGCGAAAGCTGCGCTGCGGCGACCTGTTTTCCGGCTCGGGCGTGGTGGCGCGGCTGCTCAAGCGGCACAGCGAGCTGCTCTGCGCCAACGATCTGGAGCGGTACAGCGCCATCGTCAACCGATGTTATCTCACCGACCGGGAGGACTTTCCCACGGCGCGGTTCGAAGCGGCCTTTGCCCGGGCGCAAGCGCGCCTGCTTGAGCCGCTGCAGGAGGGCCTGATCTCCTGCAACTATGCCCCCGGGGACGACGGCGACATCCGGCCCGGGGAGCGGGCCTTTTACACCTGGGAAAATGCCCGGATCATCGACACGCTGCGGGCCTTTATCGATACGGTGGACGAGGATCTTCGCCCCTTTTTCCTGGCGCCGCTGCTTTCCGAGGCGTCGATCCACAGCAACACCGGCGGGGTGTTCAAGGGCTTTTATAAAGACAGCGCCACCGGCGTGGGCAAGTTCGGCGGAAACGGGGAAAACGCCCTCACCCGCATTCTGGGAAAAATCGAGCTGCAAAGGCCGGTGCTTTCCCGCTTTTCCTGCGAGAGCCGGGTGTTTCAAACGGACGCAAACGCGCTGGCGGCCGCGCTGCCCGAGCTGGATCTGGCCTATCTGGACCCGCCCTATAATCAGCACCCCTACGGCTCCAACTATTTTATGCTCAACGTCATCGCGGAAAATACTCTTTCCGGCCCGCTCAGCCGGGTCTCCGGCATTCCGGCGGGGTGGAACCGCTCGGACTACAACAAGCCCGCCCGGGCGCTTTGCGCGCTGGAGGGGCTGATCCGGGACGTGCCCGCCCGCTATGTGCTGATTTCCTACAATTCCGAGGGCTTTATTTCGCCGGAACAGATGGAGGAAATGCTGGCGCCCCTGGGCCGGGTGGAAAAAACCGCCGTGAACTACAACGTCTATCGGGCAAGCCGCAATCTTTCGGCCCGGGAGACCCATGTGCGCGAGTATCTGTTTTTGCTGAAAAAACAATAAAAATCGAACAAATGTTGCATTTTTCGGGAAGATATGATAAAATAAAAAGGTAAATATTCTCTTTTTTACGAGGTGTCATATGGATAAGCAAAAAGCATTGGAAACCGCTCTGCAGCAGCTGGAAAAGCAATACGGCAAGGGCACGGTGATGCGTCTGGGCGAAAACGCCGCCATGCAGGTGGAGGCCATCTCCACCGGCTCGATCTCGCTGGACGTGGCGCTGGGCATCGGCGGCGTTCCCCGGGGACGCATCATCGAGATCTACGGCCCGGAATCCTCCGGCAAGACCACCCTGGCCCTGCACGTGGTGGCCGCGGCTCAGAAAAAGGGCGGCGAGGCCGCCTTTATCGACGCGGAGCACGCGCTGGATCCCGTTTATGCCAAGGCGCTGGGCGTGGATACCGACAGCCTGCTGGTCTCTCAGCCCGACACCGGCGAGCAGGCCCTTGAGATCGCCGAGGCGCTGGTGCGCTCCGGCGCCATCGACGTGCTGGTGGTGGACAGCGTGGCCGCGCTGGTCCCCAAGGCCGAGATCGAGGGCGAGATGGGCGACAGCTTCGTGGGCCTGCAGGCCCGCCTGATGAGCCAGGCTCTGCGCAAGCTGGCCGGCGCCATTTCCAAGAGCAACTGCGTGGTCATCTTCATCAATCAGCTCCGGGAAAAGATCGGCGTGATGTACGGCAATCCCGAGACCACCACCGGCGGCCGGGCGCTGAAGTTCTATTCCAGCGTCCGCATTGAGATCCGCCGGATCGAAACGCTGAAAAACGGCACCACCCCCGTGGGCAACCGGGTGCGGGCCAAGGTGGTGAAGAACAAGATCGCGCCCCCCTTCAAGGAGGCCGAGTTCGACATCATGTACGGCGAGGGCATCTCCAAGCTGGGCGAGCTGGTGGATATGGGCGTGAAGTTCGGCTTCGTGCAGAAGTCGGGCGCATGGTTTTATCGCGGCGACGAGCGCCTGGGCCAGGGCCGCGACGCCGCCAAGCAGTATTTCAAGGAGCATCCAGAAGTGGCCGACGAGGTGGAGGCCGCCATCGTGGCCAAGCTGACGGGCAAGGAGCCTTCTCCCGCCCCCGAAGCGAAGGCGGCTCCCGCTCCCGCAAAGGCCCCCGCCCGCGCCGCAAAGGGCAGCGTGGAGGTCTTTGCCGACGATTTTGAAGACGAAGACTGAGATATAAAGCGGCCCGCGGGGCCGCCGGAGGGCCTATGGACGAAACCGTGAAGCGGGAGACGCTGGAAACGGCGGCCCGGATCCTGGAATACCATCACCGCAGCCGCCGGGCGCTGTACGA
>JAFOPS010000040.1 GCA_017394205.1 Clostridia bacterium
AGCGATCCCGGCCGGAAAAGCATTGGCAAAGCGCCGCTTGATCCCGAGAGCGCCTCGCTTTGGGCGGAAACAGCCAAAAACGGCGTTTTGCAGGATGCAGGTCTGGTAAACGGATATCTGGCGGTGGGTGAAGAGGAGGCGCTTCCCGCATGGATCGACAAGTCCAGCCTTTCTTCGATCGATGAAGCGGACGGCGCCGATTATACCCGTGTGGCCGCAAACCAGGAGGAAGAATGGGTTTCTGCTCTGGAAGAAAACGGCTTTGCGCTTTATATGCTTGAAGTTGGCGACGAGTCGCCTGAAGATCCGGCTGCCGCAGGAGAGACCGACGGCGCGGATGAAAGTGTGCTGTTTGTCTTCCAATGGGAAAAAACAGAATAACCGATAGAATCCAAAAGGACGACCGCTTGCGCGGCCGTCCTTTTTTGTACAGCAGTCAAATCCGATCGTTTTCATTCCTTAACCTTGCGGTTGACGATCACGATGCCGATCGAAACGAGCGCCAGTGCGGCGAATATCTGCCAGCCCAGACCGATGCTTTCCTTCAGAAGCAGCGCAGAAAGAATAACGCCCACCACAGGATTAAAAAAGTCAAACGGAGCGATGCGGGACACGGGGTGATGCTTCAAAAGCAGCCCCCAGAGCGAATATGTGACCGAGGCCGTACATGCCAAATACAAAAGAATGGCAGCCCCGGCCGCCGGAAACGCGCCGAAGCCTCCGCCCGAAAGAATGCCCGCAGCTGCCAAACCCGCACCGCCCAGCAAAAACTGGTATGCGGTGATCACCACCGGGTCCTCTTTTGCCGAATACGTTTTAACAAGCACCGACGAAAGGGAATAGGCGATCGCGGAAATCACCATAAACCCGTCACCCAAAAGATTGAACTTCAGCTCCAGCCCCTCGAGATTGACCAACAGGACGCCGAGAAACCCAAAGACACAGCCGATCATTTTTCCGGCGCTGAGGCGTTCCTGTCGGAAAAGACAGGCAGAGATCAGAATGATGAAAAAGACGTTGGAAGCAGAAAGGACCGATGCCTTGACGCCGCTGGTGTGCGCCAGCCCGACATAAAAGAAAAAATACTGAACGACCGTTTGCAAAAACGCAATCATCAGGATCCCGGATGCGGCTTCTTTTTTCGGTTTTATCGAATGGCCGGTCACAAGCAGAAGGAGGAGGCCGATCAAGCCGGCAAGCAAAAACCGGCATCCGGCAAACAGGATCAGACTCGGCGTATCAGCGCTGTCGATCTGAAGCAGGCGATATCCGATCTTGATGGCGGGAAAGGCGCTGCCCCAAAGAGCGCAGCACAAAAGCGCAAGTAAATAGGCAGTCCCTTTTTCGGACAGTGCTGAGCGCGGTTTTTCCATAAAATCCCCCGAAAGCGGAATGGCTTTACAGCATGGATAATTGCTTGTCCGGCGCGTCTTCTTCTTTCATCAGAGCGCCGGCGGAGGGAAGCGTGCGTGTGCGGTAACGGGAAAGATTCTCGATCCCGGCCTCCGCAAGCGGCAGCGCGCGCAGTACCTGCTGGTTCTTTTTCAGAGAAAGGGCAGCCACACCTTGCGTGCTTCGTGTCGTCTTGACCTGAAGCTGCGCCGTATTGACGATCAGGATCCTGTTTTGCGTATAAAGCGCGATTTCCAGATCGGGGCGACCGTGGAACGCCGCGACGAGCGGGCTCTTGTCGGAATAAGCTCCGGTGAGCTTTTTCCGGTTGGACTTGGTTTCAAAGGAAGAAAGCTCCACCTTCGCGATCTTTCCGTTTTCAAACACGCAGATCAGATTGCCCTTGTAATCGCCGGGAAGCATCATGAATACCGGCTGCTCGCCTTCGTCCATTCCCAGCTTCTGAGGCAGATAATCGCCCAGAACGCTGGCTTTTGTGTCGTCGAACTCGTGAAGCCGAACTTTATAAGCCTGCGCACGATTGGTAAGGAAGATCGCTTCGGACTTGTTGGTGGCTTCAAGGACGATGCGCAGACCGTCGCCCTCCTTATATTTCTGCTCGCCGCTCATGCGGAGCGATTGCGGCGTGATCTTTTTGAAATAGCCCTCTTTGGACAAAAAGACCGTGACGGGGTAGTCCTCGATTTGCTGGACTTCGTCGAATTCCTCCACCTCGTCTTCGTAAACGATGGCCGTATGACGCTGGGTGGGATATTTTTTGATCACTGCCTCCAGCTCCTGGATCAGTACCTTCTGCAGCTTCTTTTTGCTGGAGAGCAGGTCCTCAAGGCGGTCGATCTCCTTTTCCAGCTCATCCACTTCCTTGAGCCGTTTCAGAATGTGCTCTTTGTTGATGTTGCGCAGCTTGATCTCTGCGATAAAATCGGCCTGTTCCTCGTCGATGCCAAAGCCGATCATCAGGTTGGGGATGACCTCGGCGTCCTCTTCAGTGTCGCGAATGATGGCGATGGCCTTGTCGATGTCCAGCAAAATCTTTTTCAGACCGCGGAGCAGATGGAGCTTCGCTTTTTTCTTTTGCAGATCGAAATAGATCCTCCGACGGATACAGTCGGTGCGCCAGGCCGTCCATTCGTCAAGGATCTCGCCCACGCCCAGCACCTGCGGCATCCCGCTGATGAGGATATTGAAATTGCAGGCGAAGCTGTCGCAAAGGGGAGTCAGCCGCATGAGCTTGGCCATCAGCTTCACGGGGTCTGTGCCGCGCTTGAGATCGATGGCAAGCTTGAGGCCGGTCTTGTCGGTTTCGTCACGCAGATCTGAGATCTCGCGGATTTTCCCGCTTTTGATCAGATCCGCCACCTTGTCGATGATGGCTTCGGCAGTGGTGGTGTAGGGGATCTCGGTGATCTCGATCATGTTTTCTTTTTTGAGATACTCCCACTTTGCCCGCACGCGGAACGAGCCGCGGCCGGTGCGATAGATCTCCTCCAGCACGCTGCGGTCATAGATCAGCTCGCCGCCGGTGGGGAAATCGGGAGCCGTGAGCGTGCTCAGAAGATCGTGCTGGGGGTTTTTGATCCGCTCGATGGCGGTGCGGCAAACCTCGTTCAAATCAAATCCGCAGATCGAGCAGGCCATTCCCACGGCGATACCCAGGTTTGGATTGACGAGAATGTTGGGAAACACGGTGGGAAGAAGGGTAGGCTCCTTCATGGTGTTGTCGTAGTTGTCTACAAAATCCACCGCGTCATTATCGATGTCTGAGAAGATCTCGTTGCAGAATTTGTCCAGCTTGACTTCGGTATATCGCGGAGCGGCATAAGCCATATCCCGGGAATAGACCTTGCCGAAATTGCCCTTGGAATCCACAAAAGGCATGAGCAGCGCGCCGTTGCCGCGGCTGAGACGCACCATGGTATCGTAAATCGCCGCATCGCCGTGGGGATTGAGCTTCATGGTCTGGCCCACAACGTTGGCAGATTTGGTGCGATTTCCGGTTAGCAGGCCCATTTTATACATGGTATACAGCAGCTTTCGGTGCGAAGGCTTGAAGCCGTCGATTTCCGGCAGAGCGCGGGAAACGATCACGCTCATGGCATAGGGCATATAGTTGGTTTCCAGCGTTTCGGGGATCTGCTGTTCGGTGTAATACTTCTTTTCCATGCTTTCCGCACCTCCTCAGGAAATATCCGCCAGATCCAGATAGCGGGCGCCGTTCTCGGCGATGTATTCCTTTCGACCAGCCAGATTGTTGCCCAGCAGGATGTCGAACATCCGGGCGGTCTGTTCCGCTTCGCCGGGAAGGACCTTGATCAGCCGTCTGGTTTCGGGATTCATGGTGGTCTGCCACATCATTTCCGGCTCGTTTTCACCAAGACCCTTGGAACGCATGATGGTATATTTTTTACCCTCCAGGGATTTCGCGATCTCGTCGCGCTCTTTGTCGGTGTAAGCAAAGTACGACTGATCTTTGCAGGTGATCTCATACAGGGGCGATTCCGCGATATAAACATAACCCAGGTCGATGAGCGAGGGCGTCAGCCGGTAAAGCATGGTGAGGATCAGCGTGCGGATCTGATAGCCGTCTTCGTCGGCATCGGTACAGATGATGATCTTGTTCCAGCGCAGGGCATTGAGATCAAAGGCGTTGATATCCTTGACCTTGCTCTTGACCTCTACGCCGCAGCCCAGCACCCGCAGCAGGTCGGTGATGATATCGCTCTTGAAGATGCGTTCATATTCCACCTTGAGGCAGTTCAATATTTTGCCGCGCACCGGCATGATGGCCTGATATTCCGCGTCGCGCCCCTGCTTTACCGAGCCCAGAGCCGAATCGCCCTCCACGATGTAAAGCTCCCGCTTGTCGGGATCCTTTGTGCGGCAATCCACGAATTTCTGTACCCGGTTGGTGATATCCAACGAGCCGGACAGCTTCTTTTTCAGATTGACGCGAGTGCGTTCGGCCTGCTCCCGGGCACGCTTGTTCACCAGGACCTGATCGGCGATGCGGTCGGCCTCCTGCTTGTTTTCGATGAAATAGATCTCCAGCGACGAGCGGAGGAAATCGGTCATCATCTCCTGAATGAACTTGTTGGTGATGGATTTTTTCGTTTGGTTTTCATAAGAAGTATAAGTAGAAAACCCGTTTGTCACAAGGATCAGGCTGTCGGCAATGTCATTGAAGCTGATCTTGCTCTCGTTTTTCTGATACTTTCCGGTCTGCTTGAGATAGGCGTCCAACGCCGAAACAAAGGCCGAACGAGCCGCCTTATCGGGCGCGCCGCCGTGCTCCAGCCATGAAGAATTGTGATAATACTCGATGACGGGGTTGGCGTTGGAAAAGCAGAAGGCGGCCTCCGCCTTTACCCGGTATTCCGGCTTGTCCTCCCGGTCGCGGCCCGAACGCTCGGTCTTGCAGTAATGGGGAAGGGTGAGCGCCGTTTCTCCCGCCAGCTCGGTGACATAATCCAGGATGCCGTTTTCATAGATATATTCCGTGGTTTCAAATCGGTTGGGCGAAGTCTCGTTTTTCAGAACGAATTTAAGCCCCGCGTTGACCACAGCCTGCCGTTTGAGGGTTTCCTCAAAAAAGGACAGGGGAATACTGATGTCGGTGAACACCTGAATATCCGGTTTGAAATGCTGGAGCGTGCCTGTCTTTTTTCCGTCGTAGGGCTCTTTGATGAGCTTGTTGGGAGCCTTCGTCTTGTTGACGCCGTGCTCAAAGTGCAGACGGTATTCAAATCCGTCGCGATGGGAGACCACGTCAAAGTATTCGGAAGAATACTGTGTAGCGCAGGCGCCGAGGCCGTTCAAGCCAAGGGAAAACTCGTAGTTTTCGCCGGTGTTGTTGCTGTATTTTCCGCCGGCATAGAGCTCGCAATAGATCAGTTCCCAGTTATAGCGCTTTTCCTTTTCGTTATAATCCAGCGGCATGCCGCGGCCGAAGTCCTCTACCAGGATCGAATGATCCAGGTAGCGGATCACATTGATGACGCTTCCGTGCCCCTCGCGGGCCTCGTCGATAGAGTTGGACAGGATCTCAAAAAAGGCATGCTGACAGCCTTCCAAACCGTCGGACCCGAAAATCACGCCCGGGCGCTTGCGCACCCGATCGGGGCCCTTCAGAGAGGAAATGCTCTCGTTGCCGTAATCCTTCGTTGTCTTTGCCATATATACCTCCGAAATTCAAATCATACCACAATATATTGTATCGGAAAAAGCCTGTGCTGTCAACAAATCCATGATGAAAAAGCGTTGAAAATCAAGGCTTTCGGAATATTCTCCCAGCGCTTGGGAAAACTGACTGTATCTGGAAGAAAAGCAATGCAAAAGGAAAGGAGCATATCCATGCAGCTGCTGAAAAAAAGAAAGCAAGCCGCGCAACAGCGGGCGCAGGAAACGCGGTCCCGTCAAGAGCTTCTCACAGAGTATTACGATACGCTGCTGCAGCTCAGGCATGTTCGGGCCGCCTTTGAGCAGGTCACGGAGCCGGAACTGATCTCGTCCTGCGTTTATGAAATGAACGCGCTCCAGGAACGCTACGCCTATCTGATCCAGCGGATAAAAGAAGAAAACGTGACAGCGCTGCGGGTGCTTCGCTGACAAAAGCAGAATGATCCTTGACTTGCAGGAGCCGTGGTGTTATCATAAGCGAAATCATAAGGAGGTGACATCGGATGGATCCCAGATTGGAGATTCTGAACCTGTTTTACGGGCAGGATGTTGAAAATACGCGCCTTGAGCGCAGCCGGCACGGGCAGCTGGAATATCTTACGACCATGCGTTATATTCATCGATATCTCAACGCGCCGTCAACGATCCTGGAGGTCGGCGCGGGCACGGGGCGATATTCCGTCGCGCTGGCAAAAGAAGGCCATGACGTCACGGCAATAGAACTGGTGAAGCAGAACTACGACCGTTTACTGGAAAACGGCGCGGGAATTTCCAACTTGCAGGCAAAACAGGGCGATGCGCTGGATCTCAGCGCCTTGGCCGACGATACATTTGATCTGACACTGATGCTCGGTCCGATGTATCATCTGTATTCGCTGCAGGAGCAGCATCGGGCGCTGGACGAGGCAATCCGCGTGACGAAGCCCGGCGGCATGCTGCTGGTTGCTTTTCTGTCGGTCCACGCGATCCTGTATGCCAACTATCTGCAGGGAAATCTTCTTGCAGGGCTCGAAGAAAACTTTACGGCGGATTATCAGGTGCGGCACTTTCCCGAGCAGCTCTTTACCGGCTTTGATCCCGCCGAGTTTGAAGCTCTTTTCAAGGAAAAGCCTGTCCGGCATATCACAACGGTGTCTGCCGACAGCATTTTGGAGGTAGCCGCAGGACGGGATGACTTCTCTATGTCCGACGAGGATTTTGCAGCATTTGCGTCCTATCATTTTGCCACCTGTGAAAAGAGGGAGCTGCTGGGCGCAGCCAATCATTTGCTTTACATTTGTCAAAAGCAGAAATAACGGCAATATCATAATAGCGCAGCGCTTCCGGATCATTCGGAAGCGCTGTTTTGACTTTCTGTATTTCGTTCCGGCGCCCAGCCGGGGAGAGTCGACCGCTGCATGCCGCCGAAAATATGATCCTTCAGACCGGGATAGCGGCCCTCCATTTCATACAGGAGCTGTTTGACCTCCTCGCGCTTGGTATCCTTGTCGGCGGGGCAGGGATTGAATACCACGGGAAGCTGCTGCCGGCGGGCAAAATTGGCAATGGTTTTTTCGTGAAGATAGAGCATGGGGCGGATCAATGTCAGCCCCGTCCGGTCCAGATAGGTCACGGGGCGAAAGCAGCTGATCCGACCTTCATAGAGCAGCGACAGCGCAAAGGTCTCGACGGCGTCGTCGTAATGATGGCCCAGCGCCACCTTGTTGCATCCCAGCCGGAGCGCTTCTTCATTCAGAATCCCGCGGCGCAGCTTCGCGCAGAGAGAGCAGGGGTTCTCCTCCTGCCGAATATCAAAAACGATCTCGCGGATCTGAGTGGGGCGGACAACATAGGGGATCCCCAGGCTTTCGCAAAGCGCGGCGACGGGGGAAAAGTCCATTCCGTCAAATCCCATGTCAAGGGAAACAGCATACAGCGAAAAGGCGGCGGGATAGAACGTTTTTAACTCGGCAAGCAGCCGCAAAAGCGACAAAGAATCCTTACCGCCGGAAACGCCCACGGCGATGCGGTCGCCATCCCTGATCATGTCATAGTCTGCCACGCAGCGGCGGACAAGAGAAAGCAGCTTCTGCATTCGATCAACTCCGCTGCTATTGTAGCGGAAAAGCCTAAAAAACACAAGTGAAAAAAGTGAAATTGCAATTCAGAAAACGCGAGAAAAACTGAGATAATTAAAGAAAAAAAGAGTTTTCTTTTTATAAATTGATTTTTTCCAAAAAAGGTGTTGACAAGCGTTTTTCCCTGTGATATAACTAAGAAGCTGATTTTGTGCTCAAATTTAATTTGAAATATAAACGGAGGAAAAGCATTATGTCCACTTACATGGCAAAAAATGAGACCGTCGAGCGGAAATGGTACATTCTGGACGCGGCCGGCAAGCCCATGGGCCGCACCGCCGCCATCGCCGCCTCGATTCTGAAGGGGAAGCACAAGGTCGATTACACCCCTCATGTTGATTGCGGTGACTATGTCATCATCATCAACGCCGGCAAGGCTGTCCTCACCGGCAACAAGCTGATCGACAAGTATTATCGTACCCATTCCGGCTATGTCGGCGGTCTGAAGGAGACCCAGTACAAGACCCTGATGGCCACCCGTCCCTGCCTGGCGATGAAGCTGGCAGTGAAGGGCATGCTGCCCAAGAACAGCATCGGCCGTTGGTCCTTGAACCGCTGCAAGATCTACGAAGGCGAAGAGCACGTCAACGCCGCGCAGAAGCCCGAAGTCTGGGCAGAATAAGGGGAGGTAACGATCCATGTATACACCGAAAAAGGCTTATTTTTACGGCACCGGCAGAAGAAAGAGCTCCATCGCCCGCGTCCGTCTGATCCCCGGCGGCTCCGGCGTCGTCACCATCAACAACCGCACGCTGGATAACTACTTCGGCATGGAGACGCTGAAGTATATTGTTCGTCAGCCCATCGAGACCGTCGGCGTCGCCGATAAGTTTGACGTGGAAGTCAAGGTCCAGGGCGGCGGCTTCACCGGCCAGGCCGGCGCCATCCGTCACGGCATCTCCCGCGCTCTGGTCCAGGCCGATGCGGA
>JAFOPS010000041.1 GCA_017394205.1 Clostridia bacterium
GCTGGGGCTGGGCGCCGACGATTACATCGAAAAGCCCTTCTCCCCCGCCGTGCTGGTGGCCCGCATCCGGGCCAATCTGGCCCAATACGCCCGTCTGCGGCAGGGCGCCGCGCCGGACGAGGCGCTGACGGCGGGCGCGCTGCGGCTGGAGCCCCGCTCCCGCAAAGTGTTTCTTTCGGGCCGGGAGATCCCGCTGAAGAACAAGGAATACGAGCTTCTCTGGTTCTTCATGCGCAACGCCGGCATGGTCTTTGACCGGGAGACCCTTTACGAGCGGGTATGGGGCATGGAGGCGCTGGGCGACAACGCCACCGTGGCGGTGCACATCAACCGCCTGCGGGAAAAGCTGGAGGAAAACCCCGCCGAGCCCCGGTATATCGTCACCGTCCGCGGCGCGGGCTACCGCTTTGAGGGCTGAACCATCTTTACGCCAAAACCGCCGAAAGGCGGTTTTTGTCTGTTTTGCGAATTTATCCGCTGTTTATCTTCTGATTAAACGGAGTTTAACTTTTCCGGCTATACTAAGGCCATCAAAACAAAAATCCCTTTGAAAAGGAGCGATCAGCTATGACAGACCGTAACGATATGGAAAACACCCGGCTCTTTGACGCCGGAAACGAGCCTTCCCATGTGGAAGATGCCGTAAAAGAAGCCGCCCATGCCACCGCAGACGAGATCGCCGCCGAGGTCTCCTCCGGCGCCGGGCAGTCCGCGTCCCGGGAAGAAGACTCCGCGGAAGCCGGGCGCGCCGACGAGCCCCGGCAGGCCGCCTTCGGCTCTGCCCAATGGCAGGCCGAAGAGGATCGTCCCGCTCCCGCCGAGCCCGAAAAACGCCGCCGCTCCGGCAGGACGCTGCTGGCCGTCGTGGCCGTGCTGCTGGCGGCCGCCCTGTGCTTCGGCGCGGGCTATGCCGGCGTGCGTGTCGCCGGGAACACCGGGAACAAGGTGGTGCTCCAGCAGATCACGTCCTCCGACAGCGGCACCCGCACGCCCGCCGTGACGGAGGGAGTCCTCACCTCGGAAGAGGTGGCCGAGCAGGTAAAGAGCTCGGTCGTCGCCATCACCACCGAAAAGATGACCACCGGGAATTACTGGTTCGGCAGCTACGTGCTTTCGGGCGCGGGCTCGGGCATCGTCATCAGTGAGGACGGCTATATCCTCACCTGCGCCCACGTGATCAACGGAGCCTCCAAGATCACCGTGGAGCTGAGCGACGGCACCACCCACGAGGCCCAGGTGGTGGGCATGTACGTCAACGGCGACGTGGCCGTGGTCAAGATCGAGGCCGAAGGCCTGACGCCCGTGGTGGCGGCCGACAGCGACGCGCTGCGCCAGGGCGCGGTGTGCTACGCCGTGGGCAACCCCGAGGGCCGCTTTTCCGGCTCGATCTCCGACGGCATCGTTTCGGCGCTGGACCGGACCATCTCCGTTCAGGTGGACAACGGCACCGGCCGCGGCGGCAGCCTGTATGATATGTTCTACGGCGGCTACGGCGCCTCCTCCGCCATCTCTCTCAACGTGATCCAGATGACGGCGGCCGTTTCGCCGGGCAACTCCGGCGGCGCGCTGTTCAACGATCAGGGTCAGCTCATCGGCATGGTCTCGGCAAAGAGCTCCGACAGCGATTCCGAGGGTCTGGGCTTCGCCATCCCCTCCAACACCGCCATGGAGATCGCCGCCCAGCTCATCGCCACCGGCACCTACGAGGGCGGCGAAGATCAGCAGCTCGGCAACGTCACCCCCACCGACAACAAGGCCGTTCTGGGCATCACGGTCACCGTGCTGGACGCCCAGCAGGCCGCCCAATACAACGTGAACGCCGGCGTGTATATCCGCTCGATCACCGAAGAGAGCACCCGCCGCGCCGGCCTGCGGGAAGGCGACCGCATCATCAGCGTAGACGACGTGCTGGTGTCCCAGTCCTCCGACGTCACCGATTATCTGGCGGACAAGGCGCCCGGCGACGTGGTCACCCTCAACGTGGAGCGGGGCGGCCGGATGGTCGCCGTCCAGGTGACCCTGGTGCAAAACCCCAACGCCGAATAAGCCTCTCTTTCCGCAAACCAAAAAAAGCCCGCCCCAAAAGGCGGGCTTTTTTTCTGAAACCGATTTACTTTTTTGCAAAAATATAGTATCCTGTTAGTAATCTGCGGGGCGCACGCCCCGACGATCGAATCAAGAGGAGGTTTTCGGTATGAAATACGAAATCCAAGGCGAACCCATGCCCGTGGTCATCTGCCAGCTGCAGGACGGAGAGTCCATGATCTCGGAATCCGGCGCCATGAGCTGGATGAGCCCCAACATGAGGATGGAGACCGTGGGCGGCGGCGCCGGAAAGGTCTTCGGACGGATGTTCTCCGGCGAATCCCTGTTCCAGAACCGCTACACTGCCAGCGGCAGCGGCATGATCGCCTTCGCTTCCAGCTTCCCCGGCTCGATCCGCGCCGTCAACGTCACCCCCGACCATCCCGTGGTGGTGCAGAAGAGCGGCTTCCTCGCCTCTGAGACCGGCGTGGAGCTTTCGGTCTTCTTCCAGAAAAAGCTGGGCTCCGGCCTGTTCGGCGGCGAAGGCTTCATCATGCAGAAGCTCTCGGGCAACGGCGTCGCTTTCATTGAGCTGGACGGCAGCACGGTGGAATACGACCTCCAGCCCGGCCAGCAGATCGTGGTGGACACCGGCTACGTCGCCATGATGGACGCCACCTGCAAGATGGAGGTCCAGACCGTGAAAGGCGTGAAAAACGTGCTTTTCGGCGGCGAGGGCCTGTTCAACACCGTGATCACCGGCCCCGGCCGCGTGGTGCTCCAGACCATGCCGCTGAACAGCTTCGTGGGCCTGATCGCCAGCCGCCTGCCCTCCAAGAACTGAGTCCTCCCGGTTTCATAAAACAAAAACACGCGCCCTGCGGAAGCTCCGCAGGGCGCGTTGTTTTGACGGCGAATCACCGCTTCCGCAGCAGCCAGAAGTGGTTTTGTCCGTCGGGAGATTCTCCCGTGCTGCACGAAAGATCCATGCGTTTTCCCTTGTTTTCGGCCAGGATCAGGCCGAGAACGGTGTTGGAAAATCCGATGCCGAACCGGCCCTCGGCCCCGCGGAACAGCAGCACGTGCTCCCGTTCGGTCTCCAGCTCGCCCCACGCGCCGAAGAATTCTTTGGCGCGCTGCCAGCCGTGGGCCTCATATAACGTCTCATAGCCGGGGTCGTTCAGGAAATCAAACTTCTTTTTTCCCGCTTCGTCCAGATGTTCTTCGTTGACTTCCGAATACTCCACTTCTTTGGGATCCAGCTCGGCAATGCCCGCAAAGGCTTGGTCCACCATATCAATGATCTCTTTGTACCGCGCTTCGTCGATCCCGAACTCCTCCGCCGGGTCATAGTCCCGCATGGCGTCGGTGATTTTTTCTCGCACCTCGTTGATTTTCTTTTGGATCTCGTTCATTTCGGTCTGATATGACTGTTGGATCTCTTTGATTTCCCGCAATCTTTGCTCCTGCTCGGCGATTTTGGCCGAAAAGGCGTCAAAAATCACTTGATTATCCTGATCAAGAAGCCCCTTGATCTCTTCGATGGTGAAACCGGCCTTCTGCAGATTTTTGATCTTGACAAAGGGGATCGCCTGCTCCTCGTCGTAATACCGATACCCCGTCCACGGGTCCACCTGAACCGGTTTCAGCAGACCGACGTGATCGTAATACCGAAGCGTCTGGGGGTTGCAGCCACAAAGGCCGGCAAAGTCCTTGATCGTCATATCACGCCCTCCTTTCTGAAACCGTTATATCATTGCAGTTTGCTGTAAGGTCAAGACCCTTTTTTGCGATTTTTTTGATTTTTACGCTTCCCGCACCGTCAGGATGAGGGCCAGCATGCGGGCGGGGGCGTCGGTGCGGTTGAAAATGCTGTGGGACACGCCGGAATGGGCGTAAGAGGCGTCGCCGGGGCGGAGCACGGTCTCCTTCCCGTCCTCCACAAGGGTGAGCTCGCCCTCCAGCATATAATAGACCTCGGCGTCGCTGTCGTGGACGTGAGGGCCGATGCCGTCGCCGGGGTCAAAGTAAAACTCCGTCAGCAGCGTGGCCGCGCCGAACATGTCCTCCTGCTCCAGAATGTGCCGGTTTTCCAGCCGCCCCGGCCCGCCGCGGACGTTGTCCCGCACCTGCAGGCGCATATCTTCCTTTCGAATGACCATGATTTCCGCTCCTTTTTCCGTTTTCCCCAGTATACCGCCCCGGCTGAAAAAAGGCAAGCAAAAGGCGATCTGCCCGATGAATGATTTCTAAAAAAAATTCTAAATTATTTTTTCCTTTTATTTACAGTTGTTTTTTCCCATGTTATATTGAAAATATAAAATTTCGTTTTCTTAGCGCCACTGTCAGCCAAAACAGTTTTAAAAAGCGAAGCGTGACTTTTTCGCATCCGCAGCCTCCCGTCGATGTTCGTTTTTTCAAGCAGCCAGCCCATTACAGCAGAAAGGAGTGTCCCATGAAAAAGCTGTTGTCAACGCTTCTGGTTATGTCCCTCATTTGTGCCGGTTTCCTTGTTGGGAATGCCGAAAATCGAACCATTGAACCTATCAAAAATGTTGGGATGTTTGACCGTTTATACCCGAAGCAATGCACCTTCTTTGCGTATGCTGTGCATGCTGGGACGCAGAAAGGAGCTCGCGTATGAAAACCGTTCTGCGCCGCTTTGTTCTGACTGCGTTTGTTCTGGCGCTGGCGCTTCTGACTGCCTGCAGTGGGAACGACGTCCCATGGCTGGTGCAGGAGGTGGCCGACAAGCCGCTCACCTATTTTTACGTAACACTTCAAAACAGAGAGCTGGCTGCGGTTTCCTATTCCGTTCTTCTCAGTGAAGATCAGCAAATGCACTGTTTCTACCGTCCGGACGCCGATTTCACAACGGAGCGTGAGGCGTATAACGGCCGCCCTTATGTCACGCCGCTGACGGCGGGACAGCTTCCCCGGCTGGTGAACGACGTGGTCGCCTGGGCCAAAGAGCAGGAGCTGCCCGAGGGTCCCGAAGAGGGGGAGCTTCGTCTGGGATTGACGGCATGGGAGATGATGTTTTTCGAGGGCGTCCAGACTTACTCCGGCTGGGCGTATTCTCTCAGTGACCGCACCTTTACGGAAGTCCCCTCTACCACAGGCCGGGCCGGGATGGCGAAATACGGTATCCTTACCGTCTTTTATCTCAACGGCGCCGTCCATATCTTTCTCAACGAATAAGCGTTCTTTCTTTTTCAGACCCGTCTGTTTGAAGCAGGAAAAAAGGCCCGCTCGAGCAGCAC
>JAFOPS010000042.1 GCA_017394205.1 Clostridia bacterium
CGGGGCGCGCTGGGCGTGCAGGGCGCGCTTTTGCTTTTGCGGAAGGCGCAGGCCGAATGCGAGGATCTCTATCTCGACGATGAGGAGCCCGTCCTTACCGTACTTCCCCCGCAGGAAAACGCCTCTCCCCGATAACGGGCGGCAGCGGCGCAAGCCCGTTTCCGCAAAGGCCGCAGGCATGCAAAAACGCCTGTCCGAAGCTCTCGGACAGGCGTGATTTTTTGCGCTTATTCCGCCTCGGGGGCCAGGACGACCTCCAGCACCCGCATGCGCAGGAGCTCCCGCTCCATGCGCTGGTCGGTCATCATTTGATAAATGTCCTTTTCCTCCACCTCGAACCGGCGGGCCAGATCGGCGGCGGCCCGGGCGCGGAAGGCGTCGTCCAGGATAAGTCCCTCCTTCTCCTGCACGGCGCGGAGCAGAAGCTCCTCCCGCAGGCGGCTCTCGGCGGTGCGGCGGGCGGTCTCCCAAAAATCGCCCTCCTCCATGCCGGCGCCCCGGTAATACTCCTCCAGCGAGCCGCCGTTTTGCTCCAGACGGCGGGCCAGATCGCCGGTGAGCAGGTCCATCTCCCGGCGGATCATGCTCTCGGGCAGCTCTACCTGCATCCGCTGGGCCGCCATAGCCAGCGCGGCCTCCTCCCGGGTGACGCGGTGCTGCTCCCGCTTGTCGGCCAGCATGCTCTCCTTTACGCTTGTCCGCAGGGAGGCGAGATCGGTCTCGAAATAGGTCCGGGCAAAGCGCTCGTCCACGGCGGGCACGTCCCGGCGGCACACCCGCTTCATCTTTACATGGAATACGGCGGCCTTGCCCGCAAGACCGGCGGCGTAATTGTCCGGAAACACCAGAGGGATATCCTTTTCCTCCCCGGCGGACATGCCGGTCATCCCCGCCTCCAGCTCGGGCAAAAAGGTGCGTCCCCCCAGGCGCAGGGCATAGTCCTCGGCGCTGCCCCCGTCAAAGGGGCGGCCGCCGACGGTGCCCGTAAAGTCCACGTAGACCAGATCGCCCGCCTGCGCCGGCCGGGGCAGATCCACGTCCTCCGCCGCCCGCAAAGCGAAGCTTTTCAGCATCTCGTCCACTTCCTCCTCGGTGACCTGAGGCCGGGGAAGCCGGGGGTCGATGCCCCGGTATTCGCCCAGCGTCACCCGCGGCCGGGGATCGCACACCGCCGTAAAGCGCAGGCCGTGGGGCTCGGTGCCGCATTTGGTGATCTCGGGATAGCCCACCACGTCCAGCTTTTCCTCGGCGATGACCTCGTCGGCGGCGCGGATGCAGGCAAGCTGAGCCGCCGCCGGATAAAACGCGTCGCTGCCCAGCGCCGCTTCCGCCTGGGCCCGGGTGTCGTATTTTCCCTCCAGCGAGGGCTTTTCGGCTTCAAACGCCTCGTCCAGCAGGGCCAGAAAGGCTTCGGCGGGGACGAAGATCTCCAGCAGGCACTGTCCCTTGTCGTTGAACACCAGATGTTCCAAAGTCTTTTCCATACGTTCCTCCCTTACGGGGCTTCATAGCCCGTGATCAGAATATGCGGATGCGCGTCGGGGTCGAGCCACAGCAATACGGTCTCCATATCGTCCCGTGACAGGCCCACGCAGCCGGAGGTGGGGCCTTCGCTGCAATGCAGAAAGATGGCGTTGCCCCGGTCGCGGACGGTGTAGGGATACATGTTGAAGCGGATGACGCAGGCCAGCGCGTAGCCCGCGTGATCCTCCAGATGCTCGGCCTCGGCCCAGTCGTCGGTCAGGGCCGGATCGCCCAGCTCCTGCCAGGTGTTGTAATACAGCGAATCGTTGTCCGAGATCCACTCGCTTTGCGGGGTGACGTCCCGCCACGGGAGCAGCAGCCCCGCGGGCATGGGCTCGTTTCCGAAGGCCAGCCCCAGCGCCCACAGCCCGGCGGGTGAGGTGCGGTCGCCCTGCACCCGGTCGTGACAAATGCCTCTGCGCCCCACGAAGGCCTCCATCCGGCCGGGGACGGCGGTCTGCCAGCGTCCGTCGCCGTCCCGCTCGTAGCAGACCGCCACGGCGTGGAACGCTTCGGCCTCCTCGTCCTCGGGATCGTAGGGCTGGGCGGCGGTCAGGATCAGCTGATCGCATCCCCGGGCGGCAAGATCGGCCTCGGTAAGGCCCTCCGCTGCCAGCCATTTTTCCAAAAGCGCTGCCTCGCCGCAATAGACGTCGGCGGGGAAGTCCTCCGCCGAAAGCGGATCCCAGGTGAGCAGCGTGCTGCCCGGATCGGGCTCCGCCGCGTCCTCCGCCATGGGGGCGGAAACCTCCCAGGGCAGGGCCGCGGGGTCGGGCGGCACCCGCTGCGGCGCGGGGTCGGAAACCGGCTCCTCGGGCTCCCGCACGGTCACGGGAGCGGGAGGCTCGTCCGCAGGAGCGGGCGCGGGCGCCCTCCCGCAGGCGCACAGCGCCGCCAGGATCAGCGCCGCCGGCCAGACGATCCATCGCTTCACGTTCCCGCCTCCCGCCTTTTTCGCCGGGCCGCGGCGCCCGGCGTTTCCGTTCTTTTGTCCAGTGTAACACAGAACGCGGGGTTTTTCCATCTTTTTCTCGCGTCCTTACAGGGCCGCCAGAATTTCCTTTGCCGAAGCGCCCCATTCGCTGTAAAGCAGAAACACGGCCCCGATCTCCCGCCGGCTTGCGGCGCGGAGCTTGGCGGCGGCGGTGTCGGCGTCGTCGAACAGCACGAAATGGGCGCTGCCGTTGTCCTTGCGATAGGTGAAATATTTGGCGCACAGCTCGGGGGAAAAGAAGCTCTGGGCCCGATAGGTCTCCTGCAGGGTGCGGAAGGCCTCGTAGGTGAGCGGCTGCCCGTCGGGAGAATAGGAGGGCATGGAAAAGTCGCTGCAGGTCCGCACCAGGTCAAGACACAGCCGCGGCGCCCCGTATTTGCCGCACAGATCGCCCAAAAGCTCGTCGAAGGAGCCGCCGCTGACGGCGGCGGGGACCACCACCCGCCCCTCGGGGGCCAGCGCCGCCATGCTCTCGGGCACACAGTGGCTCACCCGCAGCCTTGTCAGAGCGGCGCAGAGCTCCTCCAGCTTTGCCCGGGCCCCCTCGTTGGGCTCCAGGTCCAGCACCACGCCGGCGCAGCTCCGCCGGGTGCATTCGGCCTGCAGATCCCGCGCCAGCTTTTCCGGCCGCACGTCGGCCAGCCCCGGCGCCTCGTAAACGCCCAGCAGCCCGCCCCGTCCCGAAAAAGGGACCTGCGCCCGCTGGAGCGTCCCGCCCTCGGCGATCCGGTAACAGAGCCTGACGCAGGGCGCGCCGATGCGCGCCGCAGCCGCGGCGTCCCGTGCCGCCGCCACCAAAAATCCTCGGGTTTTTTCTCCCATAGCCCTCTCCCCTCTTGTTATTTGCCGCTAAGTTATGGTATACTGAATTTGTTGATCTGCGTTTCGTTCCATCTTTATGCGGCAGCGCCGCGTTTATCCGTTTTTTTCACAGGAGGTCCGCCTATGCCGCTGCCCTTTCCCCAGGTGATGTTTCCCGACGTGACCTGCATTTCCCCCGCCTTTTTGCGGGAAAACGGGATCCGCGGCCTGCTTCTGGACATCGACGGCACCCTGATGCAGACCCGGGACGCCATGCCCCGGGCAGAGGTGCTGGCCTGGATGGAGCGCCTGCGGCGGGAGGGCTTTTTCCTCTATATCCTCTCCAACAACAAGCACGAGCGCCGGGTGCGGGCCTTTGCCGAGGCGGTGGCGCTGCCCTGGCAGCATCTGGCCCGCAAGCCGCTGAAGCGCGGCTTTGTCCGCGCCTTTGCCGAAACGGGGCTCGCTCCGGGAGAGCTGGCCGTCGTGGGGGATCAGATCTTCACCGACATGTGGGGCGCCCGCAGATGCGGCTGCCGCGCCCTTCTGGTGGAATCCACCGACACCTATCTCTGGTATTTCCCGCTGCGGCGGCTGTTTGAGCTGCCATTCCGCCGGGAAAAGCCGTAACTCATGCAAAAGGAGCCCGTATGACACCGCTTTTCGGACCCGCAGGCAACTGCGACAGCTTTACGAAACAATACAAAAGCAGCGTCCACGCCCCCGCCTGGCTGCGGGATATGGGGCTGGACTGCTATGAATATCAATGCGGCCGGGGGGTCAACGTGGGCGAGGACACCGCCCGGGCCATCGGCCGCGCGGCAAGCGAGGCCGGCATCGTGATGTCGCTCCACGCGCCCTATTTCATCAATCTTTCCGGCGACGACCCCCGGCGGGTGGAGAAAAACACGGAATATATCCTGCAATCGGCCCGGGTCTGCCGCTGGCTGGGCGGCGACCGGATCGTGGTGCACTGCGGCGGCCTTTCGGGCATGGAGCGGGAAACCGCCATGGAGCACACCCTGCTCAACCTGCGGGAGGCGCTGCGCGCGCTGGAGCAGGAGGGTCTGGGCGACGTGCGCATGTGCGTGGAGACCATGGGCAAGATCAACGTGCTGGGCGACGGCGGCGAGGTCTGCCGCATCTGTCAAAGCGACGAGCGTCTGCTCCCCTGCATCGACTTCGGACATCTCAACGCCCGCACCGGCGGGCATATGTCCACCGAAGAGGAGATGGCCGCCCTGTTGGATCTGCTGCGGAACACGCTGGGGGAAGAGCGTTCCCGCTCGTTTCACGCGCACTTCAGCAAGATCGAATACGGCAAGGGCGGCGAGGTGCGGCATCTGACCTTTGACGACGCCGTTTACGGCCCGGAGTTCGCGCCGCTGGCGCGGCTTTTGGCGCGGCGGGGGCTGGCGCCCCGGATCATCTGCGAATCGGCCGGCACTCAGGCCGAGGACGCTTTGAACATGAAACAACAATTTATGAAAGCGATACAGGAGGAACAATTATGAACAGACTGCAAAAGCTGGCCGCCATGGTCAAGGAGCGCAAGGCCGACGGCCTTCTGATCATCGAGGCGGAGGATCTCTGCTACGCCACCGGCTTCGTGGGGCTGGAGGGCATGGTGATGGTCACCGCCGACGGCAAGGGCCTGTGCTTCACCGATTCCCGCTACATTGAGGCCGCCGAAAAGGCCATCGCCCCCATGGGCTATCAGGTGATCGACCCCAAGGAGGGCTATCCCGCCGTGGCGGCGCAGGTGTGCCGCGAGGAAAAGCTGGAGACCCTGCTCTTTGAGGACGCGAAAATGTCGGTGGCGGAGTTCCGCCGCTACGAGGCCGCCGTCCCCGCCAGGCTGGTCCCCGTGGAGGACGGCATCTCCCGCCTGCGTCAGGTGAAGGAGGAAGTGGAGGTGGAGCACGTGGTGGCCGCCCAGCGCATCGCGGAAAAGGCGCTGGATGAGCTGCTGCCCATGATCCGTCCCGGCGCCGTGGAGCGGGAGCTGGCTGCCGAGCTGGATTATCGCATGGCCCGTCTGGGCTCTACCGGCGTGTCCTTCCAGACCATCTTTGTCTCGGGCGCCAAGAGCAGCATGCCCCACGGCGTCCCCGGCGACAAGAAGATCGAGGCTGGCGACTTCGTCACCATCGACTTCGGCGCCATGGCGGGCGGCTATCACAGCGACATGACCCGCACCTTTGCCGTGGGCTTTGCCACCGACGAAATGAAGAAGGTTTACAACACCGTTTTGCAGGCGCAGCTGGCAGGCATCGAGGCCTTCGGCCCCGGCAAGATCGGCCGCGACGTGGACGAGGCCGCCCGCAAGGTCATCCGCGACGCGGGCTACGGGGAGTATTTCGGCCACAGCCTGGGCCACAGCGTGGGTCTGAACATCCACGAGGCCCCCAACGCCTCCCCCAAGAGCGAGGCCGCCTTTGAGATCGGAAACATCACCACCATGGAGCCCGGCATCTATATTCCCGGGAAGTTCGGCGTCCGCATCGAGGACATGGTCTATCTGGGAAAAGACGGCAAGCGCAACCTGACGCTTTATCCCAAAGAGCTGACCATTCTGTAAAACGCTTCCTTTTTTCGGTGTTTTTCCGGAAAATGCGCGGATTTGCTTGCATTTTTCAAAAACATCATGTAAACTATCTCTGTTATAACGAATAATACACATTAGGAGGCCGATAGAATGTTAACTGCTGGCGATTTCAGAAACGGAAAGACCTTTGAAATGGACGGACAGGTGTTCCAGGTCATCGAGTTCCAGCACGTCAAGCCCGGCAAGGGCGCGGCGTTTGTTCGCACCAAGTATAAAAACGTCATCACCGGCGCTGTGGTGGAGCGCAGCTTCAACCCCACCGATAAGTTTGAGGAGGCCGTCATCGAGCGCCGCGATATGCAGTATTCCTATGACGACGGCGATCTGTATCACTTCCTGGACACCGAGACCTGGGAAGAGACTCTGATCAGCCACGACACCGTGGGCGAGAACTTCAAGTTCGTCAAGGAAGAGATGGTCTGCAAGATTCTCTCCTTCAAGGGCAACGTTTTCGGCGTCGAGCCCCCCATGTTCGTGGATCTGGAGGTCACCGCCACCGAGCCCGGCGTCCGGGGCGACACCGCCACCAACGTAACCAAGCCCGCCACGCTGGAGACCGGCGCCATCGTGCGCGTGCCCCTGTTCATCAACGAGGGCGAAAAGATCCAGATCGACACCCGCACCGGCGAGTATCTGGGCCGCTCCAAGTAACAGATCGTGATCCGCGGGAGCTTCCCGCGCCATCCCTGAACCAATTCCGTGTACAGGAAAGGAGAACGACTATGACCGTCACCGAAAAAACCGCTTATCTCAAGGGCCTGCTGGAGGGCATGAACATCGATCAGACCACCAACGAGGGCAAGCTTCTGGCCGCCATCGTCGATACGCTGGACGAGATCGCCCTGAGCGTCGCCGATCTGGAGGGCGAAGTGGGCGCCATCAACGACGAGCTGGATTCCGTGGAGGAATCTCTGGATTCCTTTGACGAGGAGCTTTCCGATATCGAAGAGGCGCTGGACGCCATCGACGAGGATCTGGACGCCGTGGACGAGGATCTGGACGAGATCCGCGACGAGCTGGATATGGACGAGGAAGACTGGGACGAATGGGACGAGGATGAGGACGAAGAGGACGACGAGGAAGACCTCTATCAGCTCACCTGCCCCACCTGCAAGGAAGAGATCGTTGTGGACGAGGACGTTCTGGCCAAGGGCGGCATGAAATGCCCCGCCTGCGGCGAGGATCTGGACTTTGACCTGTCTCAGGTGATCGACGATCTGTCTGAGCCCGAGGAAGACGACGACTGAGCGTTCTTTCCGGACGACCGACGCGCATCCATCGGGGCGGACGCTGTCCGCCCCGATTTTTTTGGAAAGGAAGCAACTGATATGGCAATCGCGTATATCGCCATGAGCGGCGGCGTGGACAGCTCGGTGGCCGCCCTGCTGACGAAGCAGGCGGGCTATGAGATCCGGGGCGTCACCCTGCGGCTCCATCAGTATCAAAAGGGCGCATGCGGCAGCGCCGACGACGCCCGGGACGCGGCGGAGATCTGCGCCCTGCTGGGCGCGCCCCACGCGATCTGGGACGGGCAGGAGGATTTCCGCGCCTTCGTCACCGATCATTTCGCCCAGAGCTATCTGCTGGGCAAGACCCCCAACCCCTGCATCCGCTGCAACCGGTTCCTCAAGTTCGGCCTTTTGCTGGACCGCGCCCTGAAGGAGGGCGCCGACAAGGTGGTCACCGGCCACTACGCCCGGGTGGAATGGGACGAGGGTCGGGGCCGCTGGCTGCTGAAAAAGGCGCTGCACCCCAAAAAGGACCAGAGCTACGTTTTGTATTCCCTGAGCCAGCGGCAGCTTTCCCGTCTGCTCTTTCCGCTGGGGGCGCTGGAAAAGGAGCAGGTGCGGGCCATCGCCGCGGAAAACGGCTTTTTGAACAGTCAAAAGCCCGACAGTCAGGACATCTGCTTCGTCCCCGACGGGGCTTACGCCCGCTTTATCTGGGATTACACCGGACACACCCCCGAGCCCGGGGATTTCATCGACCCCGACGGCTGCATCCTGGGCCAGCACGGAGGCATTGAATGCTACACCATCGGTCAGCGCAAGGGCATCGGCCTTTCGGGTGCCCACCCCTATTACGTGGTGGAGAAAAACGCCGCCCGCAACACCGTGATGCTGGGCGAGGACGAGGATCTGTGGCGCACCGAGCTGGCCGCCGGCGAGCTCAACTGGATCGCCTTTGACGCGCCGGAAGCGCCCTTCCGCTGCGCCGCCCGCACCCGCTATCATCAAAATGAAACGGCCTGCACCGTTTATCCCGCGGGCGAAGGGGCGCGGGTGGTCTTTGACGAGCCCGTCCGGGCGCTGACGCCGGGCCAGGCCGTGGTCTTTTACGACGGCGACCTTGTGCTGGGCGGCGGCACCATCGAATGAACAAATTTCAAAAAAAGCCGTGGAGCTTCACGGCTTTTTTGTATGTTCCGGCGCGGCGCGGCCATACTATGGCCGAGGTGATTTATCATGATCCGTCTTTCGCAAAAGGAAACCGCTCTTCTCAAGGATCTGAAGGACCAGGAGCAGCTGTGCGCGGACAAATACACCCGCCACGCCTCCTGCGCCGGCGATCCCCAGCTGAAAAATCTCTTTACCCAGCTGGCGCAAAACGAGCTGCAGCATCTGCAGACCCTGTCTGAGCTGGAGCAGGGCACGCTCCCTCAGATGGGCGGGAGCGGCGGCTCCCAGCTCCCCACCGGCTTTTCCGACGCCCGGGCCGACGCCGCCGATCAAAAGGAGGACCGGTATCTCTGCACCGACGTCCTCGCCGGGGAAAAGCACGCCTCCCATCTTTACGACACCTGTGTGTTTGAGTTCAAGGACACCCGGGTGCGGGACGTGCTCAACCACATCCAGAAGGAAGAGCAGGAGCACGGCAAGCTGATCTACGACTATATGTCGGTAAACGGCATGTACAACTGAAGCGTGAAAACCCAAAGAACCGCCGCCCGGCGAAAACCGGGCGGCGGTTTGCTGTAAGGACGTTCAGGGGATTTGCAACCGCCCGGCGCGCGGCGTTACGTCCAGGCCGGATCCCAGTTGATCCGCGTTTCCGGCTCGCCCAGGCCCGCGGCGGTCAGAGGATAGCGATACATGGTCGCCATGGTGGGAGATTCATCATTGGCAAACTCCAGATAAGGGACCAGGGGGTCCGGAACGTTTTCGTAATACCGGATCCGGATCCGGTATCTGCCGCCGGCGTCGTAAACCGCTTCCTCTCTGCCTGCGGCGTCGGTCCGATACAGGATATCGTTCCGCAAAAACCACGTATAACCGGCACAGGTCACAGCGTTGGCTGCGTTGATGACCAGCCCGTTTTTCGCGTTCCAGCTGTAGCTCCAGCCGAATTCATCCACGCAAAAGCGCCAGGTCAGCGGAAAATACGTCACGTCCCGAAACACCAGCAGCGGATAAGGCTCTGATGCATTGTCGACAGTCTTTCCGTTGACGGCGATTTTGGACGCCGCCACCGTCGCTTTGCAGTACGACGCATTTTTCGAAGCGCGGGTGTTGGGGTGATAGTTTGCGGGCTCCGCCTCTCCGATATCGACGGCCAGACCGGTTTCCGCGCTCCAGAAGGTGGAAAGCCCCAGCCAGCGGGCGTCGAAATACGTCATGGGGAAATAGGTGATGTCCTTGTAGACCAGAAGCGGGTATTCGCTGTACGCGTTGTCATATTTCATCCCGTTCAAGGTTACGGCAAAGGGCGCCACCGTCACGTTGACGCGGCCGCCCGGCTGCGCCGCAGCCGCCGGGACCGGCATGACTGCCAGCAGCAGCGCCAGCGCTGTGATGAGAGCTGCTTTTTTCATTGTGTGACACCTCCTGAAGCGTTAAAAAGATATGCTTACATCTTCGGCATACCAAGTCGAATAACTGTTGACGGTTACAAAGGCTGCAGCATTATTTGCAGTAGTTCCAAATGCGAATCCATTATTTCGAACGCTCTTGTGAAAGACGCCGAAAAAATGCGATTTGTTCGCGTATTTTCGGAAAAACATGCAATTTTGTAAGATCGGTCGAAAATTTTTCTCCTTTTTTGTGTAATTTGTAAGTTTTTGGGATCTTCTGGCAAAATGATCGGGGTGCCCGTCCGCACGGACGACGCACCCCGTCTGTTACTGCCTGATCCGCTTTTTCCGGCTTGCGGCCACGTCCCGCCAGATGGCGGGATGGAACAAAATGAGCATGGGGAACAGCTCCAGCCGGCCCGCCAGCATGTCGAACATCAGCACCCACTTGCTCAGCGTGCTGAACATGGCATAATTGCCCGCGGGGCTCACCAGCCCAAGTCCCGGGCCGATGTTGTTCAGCGTGGCGATGACGGCGGTAAAGTCGGTGATCAGATCGCCGCCCTCGCTGGTGACCACCAGGAACGACCCGGCAAACACCAGCATAAAGGTGATGAAATACACGTTGGTGGAGCGCACCACCTCGTGCTCGACGGGCTTGCCGTCCATCTTGATCTTTTTGACGCTGCGGGGGTGGATATACATCCCGAATTCCTTGCGGATCGATTTGAACAGGATCACCAGCCGCGAGACCTTGAGTCCGCCGCCGGTGCTGCCCGCGCAGGCGCCCACGAACATCAAAAGCACCAGCACCGACCGGGCCAGATCGGGCCACAGGTTAAAATCCGCCGTGGCAAAGCCCGTGCTGGACACCACCGACGCCACCTGAAAGACCGTTTGCGTCAAAGCGTCGAACACGCCGGCGCACTGCCGCAGGATGCTGGCGAACACCACCACCACCGCCACGCCCACCATGCCGAAGAAGCACCGCACCTCTTCCATGGAAAAGGCCTCGCGATAATGCCGCAGCAGCAGCAGGTAATACATATTGAAATTGACGGCGAACAGCAGCATGAAAACGGCCACCACCCACTGGATATAGGGCGAATAGCCCGCAAGGCTGGAGTTTTTGATGCCGAAGCCGCCGGTGCCGGCGGTGGCAAGGCTGGTGCACACCGCGTCGAAGGTGGGCATCCGCCCCGCCAGCAGCAGGATCAGCTCGGCCGCCGTCATGCCCAGATAGATCAGATAGAGGATGCGCGCCGTGGTGCGCACCCGGGGCACCAGCTTGCCCACCGAGGGGCCGGGAGATTCGGCCCGCATCAGATTCATGTGCGAGCCGCCGCTCATGGGCACCACCGCCAGCAGAAACACCAGCACGCCCATGCCGCCGATCCAGTGGGTCAGACTGCGCCACAAAAGGGCGCAGTGGCTCAGGCCCTCTACGTTGGACACGATGCTGGCGCCGGTGGTGGTAAAGCCCGAGATGGTTTCGAACAGGGCGTCGGTGAAGGAGGGGATCTCGCCGCTGAGCCACAGGGGCAGACAGCCCAGAAGGCTGAGCACGATCCAGCTCAGGGCGGTGGAAACGCAGCCCTCTTTCAGATAAAACACCGTGCTTTCGGGCTTTTTCCGGATGATCAGCAGGCCCGCTGCCAGCGCAGGCAGCGACACGCAGAGATAATAGATCCCCACGGTTTCACGGAAATACAGCGCCGCAAGGCAGATGGGCAGCAGCAAAAGCCCCTCTACCGCAAGCACGTAGCCCAGAATATAACGGATCATCGAACGATTCATATCCCGCCTCCGCTTTACGCCAGGATATCCCGGATGTCGTTGAAGCCGGTGTGGGTGGTGACGATCATCACCGTGTCGCCGGGAAGCAGCGTGTCCTGGCCGCTGGGGATGTGCACCTTGCCGTTGCGGTAGATCGACGTCACCAGCAGCTCCTTTTTCAGCGGCAGATCCTTCAGGGGGATCCCGGTCACCTCAGAGGGGCCGTCCAGATGGAATTCGATGGCCTCGGCCCGCCGGTCGAACATATGATACAGGCTTTCGATGTTGTTGTTGTCCATGGAGTCCTTTTTCGCCCGGACGAAGCGGATGATGGCCTCGGCGGTGATGTATTTGGGATAGATCACGCTGCCCAGATCCAGACTGTTGATCACGTCCTTGAAGGTGATGCGGTTGATCTTGGTGATGATCTTGGCGCCGGAGACCCGCTTGGCGTAAAGGGTCAGGAGGATGTTCTCCTCGTCGATCCCCGTCAGCGCCACCACGGAGTCCACCGTTTCGATGCCCTCCTCCTGCAAAAGGCTCTCGTCGGTGCCGTCGCCGTTGATGATGACGGCCTGGGGCAGCAGGACGGAAAGCTCCTCGCAGCGGTCCTTCCGGATCTCGATGATCTTCACCTGGATGCCCATGCTCAAAAGCTGGGTGGCCAGATAATAGGCCGATTTTCCGCCGCCGATGATCATGGTGCTGCGGATCTGATTGTTCCGGAAGCCGATCCCGGCCAAAAACCGCTTGATCACGGGGCGGGACCCCGCCACAGAAAGGATGTCGCCGCCGCCGATGCGGAAGGCGCCGCGGGGGATGGTGACCTTGCCCTCGCGCTCGACGCCGCACACCAGGATGTCCTGGGAAATGGTCTTGCCCAGATCGGCCAGCGTCATGCCGTCCAGCACGTTGCCCTCGGGGATCTTGATCTTGATCATCTCGGCCTGTCCGTGGGCAAAGGAGTCCACCTCCAGCGCCGTGGGCACCAGCAGGATGCGGGCCGCCTCGGAGGCCGCCTCCAGTTCGGGATTGATGATCATGGCAAGGCCCAGCTTTTCCCGCAGATAACCCACCTCGCGGCTGTAATCCGGCGTGCGGACCCGGGCGATAGCGGCGCAGTTGCCCGTCCGCTTGGCCACGGTGCAGCACAAAAGATTGAGCTCGTCGGAGCCCGTGACGGCGATGAACAGGTCGGCGCTCTCGATACCGGCCTCCTGCTGGATGCTGTAGCTGGCGCCGTTGCCCTCCAGCCCCAGGATATCGTATTGCGCCGTCAGCGCCTGAAGCCGTTTGGCGTTCTGGTCGATCACGGTGATGTTGTGCCCTTCTTTTACAAGCTGCTCCACCAGCGTGGCGCCCACCTTGCCGCAGCCCACGATGATGATCCGCAGCCCCCGGGGGGCTTCTTTTTTCTTCAGCTCAAGCATATGCTCTCCTTCTTCCGATCCGGGGCAGAACCGGCCGCCCCGCCGCCTGAGAATATAGATATTACTACTATACCACTCTTTTTTGAAAATTGCATCCTCTTTTCTTCGAATTTGCAGGTTTTTACAAAAAAGAGCCGGCTTTTCCCGCCGCCGCAGGCCTCCCGCGCCGTCCGCTGTCCGGCGGGCCTCGTATTGACTTTTTCCTGGGAAAATAGTACACTGGAGATAATTCAAAAATTGGAACTTTCTGATGGGGAGGGCGGAGCATGTTTTCCTGTATCACCCGCTGCTATGAGCGGTTTCGGCTGATGAGCTACCGCGGCCTGTTCCGCCTTTTGCGGGAGCGGGACGGCAGCCTCAGCGCCACGGAGGCCTTCGCGGTGGATGTGATCTATCTCCTGCGGGGGCCCACGGTGCGGGAGTTTGCCGACTGCATCGGCATCTCGCAGCCCAACGCCACCTATAAGGTGAACAACCTGATCCAAAAGGGCTATGTGAAAAAGGTCCCCTCCCGGGAGGACCGGCGGGAGACCCACCTCCATGTGACCGAAAAGTTCCTGCGCTATTGCGAAGAGGGGCAGGGCGCGCTGGCCGGCAAGGCCCGGCTGCTGAAAGAAAAGTTCAGCCCCGAAGAGGTCAATACCTTTACCCGCGTGCTGGGCGCGCTGTTGGATTCTCTGGGCTGAAAGGCCCGAACGAAACGAGGGACGAATATGGAAAAAGAAAAGCGCCGCTTCGGCGACCGCAAGGACGGAAAGCTGATCCGCGATCTGGACGGGATGCACTTTATCACCCCGCTGATCTACCCCAACCGCTGTGACAACGAGGCCTATGTGGCCGAGCGGGTGGATCTGACGGCCATCAACGCCTATCTGGCGAAGAAAAACGCTCAGCCGTCGGATTTCCCCTATACCATGTTCCACGTGGTGGTGGCGGCGATCCTCAAGACCATCACGCTGCGGCCCAAGCTCAATCGCTTCATCGCCAGCAAAAACTTTTATCAGCGCAACGACATCTCGGCGGCCTTCGTGGTGAAAAAGATCTTTTCCGACGAGGGCGGCGAGGCGCTGGCCGTGGTCAAGGCCAAGGAAGACAGCACCATCGACACCATCCATCAGGATCTGTACGATCAGATCCGTTCGCTCCGTGGCGGCAAGGTGGACGGCTCCACCGACAGCATGGACATCCTCAACCGGATGCCCCGGTTTTTGAGCAAATTCCTGGTGTGGATCATCACCCGGCTGGACGTGCACGGATGGGTCCCCAACTTCCTCATCGAGAGCGACCCCTATTACTGCTCGGTGGTGCTGTCCAATCTGGGCTCTATCAAGCTGCGCTCGGGATATCATCATCTCACCAACTGGGGCACCTGCTCGCTGTTCTGCATTTTGGGTGAAAAAAAGGTGACGCCGGTCTTTCAGCCCGACGGCACTTACGCCATGCGCGAGACGCTGGATCTGGGTCTGACCATCGACGAGCGTCTGGCCGACGGCTATTACTATTCCAAATCCATCAAGCTGCTCAAGCACCTGCTGGAGCATCCCGAGCTGCTTGAAATGCCCGCAAAGGAGAAGATCGACTTATGACTGAAGTAAAAGCCCCGTGGCTCGCCCATCTGGGCGATATCCCCGCCCATCTGGACTATTTCCAGGGCACCATGTTCCAGGCGGTAGAGCGCATCTCTCAGCAGTATCCCGATTACGTGGCCTATGATTTCATGGGCAAGAGCACCAGCTATCGGGAGTTTGTCCAGCAGATCGAGCTGTGCGCCCGCTCGCTGAAATCCATCGGCGTCCGCGCCGGCGACAAGATCACCATCTGCCTGCCCAACTGCCCCCAGGCCGTCATCATGTTTTACGCCGTCAATCTGGTGGGCGCCATCTGCAACATGGTGCATCCCCTGTCCTCCGAGCGGGAGATCGAGTTTTTCCTCAAGGAATCCAATTCGGTGGCCGCCATCACGCTGGATCAGTTCTATCACAAGTTTGAGGCCGTCCGCCACAATGTGGACGTGAGCAACATCATCATCGCCTCCATCAAGGACGCCCTCTCCGCCCCCATCAAGGCGGGCTATATGCTCACCGAGGGCCGCAAGATCAAAAAGATCCCCGCCGACGCCCCCGTGCTCCGGTGGAAGGATTTTCTCAAGATGGGCAAAAAATACCACTGGAAATACAAGGCCGACAAGGTGGGCGCCGACCCCGCCGTCATCCTCTATTCCGGCGGCACCACCGGCACCACCAAGGGCATTTTGCTCTCCAACCTGAACTTCAACGCGCTGGGCCAGCAGATCGTGGCCACCAACCCCATGTTCCGCGCCGGCGACCGGATGCTGGCCGTCATGCCCGTGTTCCACGGGTTCGGCCTGGGCGTTTCCATCCATTCCATGCTGGCAAACGGCGGCCGCTGCGTGCTGGTGCCCCGCTTTACCGCCGAGAGCTATGCCAAGCTGCTGGTAAAGCACCGCTGCAACTTCATCGCCGGCGTCCCCACCCTGTACGAGGCGCTTTTGCGCCTGCCCAGCATGGAGGGCAAGGATCTGTCCTTCCTCAAGGGCGTGTTCTCCGGCGGCGACAGCCTGTCCGTCGAGCTGAAAAAGCGGTTCGACAAGTTCCTGTACGATCATCACGCCACCATCCAGGTGCGGGAGGGCTACGGCACCACCGAGTGCGTCACCGCCTCCTGCCTCACGCCGCCCACGGTGTATAAGGAGGGCTCCATCGGTCTGCCCTTCCCCGACACCTTTTACAAGATCGTCAAGCCCGGCACCCAGGAGGAGCAGCCCTACGGCGAAGAGGGCGAGATCTGCATCTCCGGCCCCACTGTGATGATGGAATACGTCAACCATCCCGACGAGACCGCCCAGACCCTTCAGCAGCATCCCGACGGGATGACCTGGCTGCACACCGGCGACCTGGGGAAGATGGACGACGAGGGCTTCGTTTACTTCAAGCAGCGCATCAAGCGCATGATCGTCACCTCGGGCTACAACGTCTATCCCTCTCAGCTGGAAAACATCCTGGACGCCCACGCGCTGGTGCAGATGAGCTGCGTCATCGGCGTGCCCGATCCCTATAAGATCCAGAAGGTCAAGGCCTTCGTCATGCTCAAGCCCGGCGAAGCCCCCAGCGAGGAAAACAAGCAGATCCTCATGGAATACTGTAAGAAAAACATCGCCAAATACGCCCTGCCCTACGACATCGAGTTCCGGGACAGCCTGCCCAAGACCCTGGTGGGCAAGGTGGCCTATCGGGAGCTGGAGGCCGAGGAGCTGGCCAAGACTCAGGCGCAGAACTGACCGTTTCACAAAGCAGACGTCCCCGGAAGCACAGCTTCCGGGGACGTTCTTATTCTTCCTGTTCTTCTCCGCCTTCGGCTTCGATCTCCTTGATGATACATTCGTTTCCGGTGAGCAGCCAGGTTTCGCCGGAATGGCAATAGGGGCATTCCCGTCCGTACTGCACGGTGGGATAGGTACGCTCGCAGCTGCCGCAGAAGGTGACGGCGGGCGCGGTCTCGATCTTCAGCACCGCGTCCTTCAGCAGCGGATGCCTCCCCCGGAAATAGTTCCAGCAATCCTCAAAGAGATCGGTCATGATGCCGGACACCTCGCCCACCGAAAGGGTCACCGAGCCGATGCGGGTCAGCTTTTCCTGCGCCGCCGTTTCGTCCAGCGTCTTGGCAAGGTGGAGGACGATCCCCATCTCATGCATCGGCGTCCTCTCCTTTTGCCGGGCGCGCCGCTTCCGCGCCGCGCCATTCCCGCAGCGCCTCCCGCAGCCACCGCTCCAGCGCCTCCATGCCTTCCCCCGTTTTGGCGGAAACGGGAAAGATCTCCGCCCGGGGATTGAGCCGGCGGATCCTCTCCCGGCAGCGCTCCTGATCAAAATCGAAGTATCCCGCCGTGTCGGTCTTGGTGATGATCACCGCGTCGCTCTCGCGGAACATCAGCGGATATTTCAGCGGCTTGTCGTCGCCCTCGGGCACCGAGAGCAGCATGATGCTTTTCCCGGCGCCGGTGTCATATTCCGCCGGGCAGATCAGATTTCCCACGTTTTCCAAAAAGAGCAGATCCAGCCGTTCCGTTCCCAAAGCCTCCACCGCGGCGGCCGTCATGCCGGCGTCCATATGGCACATGCCGCCCGTGTGGACCTGAACGGCGCGGGCGCCCAGCGCCTCGATGCGCTCGGCGTCGACGCTGGAGGCGATATCGGCCTCCATCACGCCGACCCGCAGCTCCTTCAGATCCCGGATCAGACGGCTGAGCAGCGTGGTCTTGCCCGAGCCGGCGGCGCTCATCAGATTGATCAACAGCACGCCGCTTTCCCGCATGCGCATGCGCAGGGCGCGAGCATCCGCATCGTTGGAGGCGGTGACCGACGCCCCCAGTTCGATGATCCTCATTTTCCCCGCACCTCCTCGATCCGTTCCACAAGCCAGTCTGTCAGCGCCGCAAATCCCGCTTTGTCGTCGGGGGCCACCGGGAAGATCCGCATTTCCGGGTTGAGCGCCCGGACCCGGGCCTCCATGGCGGCCAGATCGAAATCAAACGCCGGCGCGGCGTCCATCTTGGTAACGGCAAGTCCGTCGGAGACCGTGAACATCAAGGGGTATTTCAGCGGCTTGTCGTCGCCCTCGGGGACGGACAGCAGCATCAGCCGCAGGTCGGCTCCCACGTCGAACTCGGCGGGGCACACCAGATTTCCCACGTTTTCCAGCACCACCAGATCCAGGCCACGCACGTCCAGCCGCTCCAGGCCGCGGCGGGTCATGTCGGCGTCCATATGGCACAGGCCGCCGGTGTGGAGCTGGATGACGCGGGCCCCCGCCCGGGCGACAGCCCGGGCGTCCACGTCGGAATCCACGTCGGCCTCCATCACGCCGATGGCGTAACGGTCCTTCAGCGCGTCGATCAGCCGCAGCAGCAGGGTGGTTTTTCCCGCCCCCGGCGAGCCCATCAGATTGATGAAAAAACAGCCCCTCTCCCGCAGCGATGCGCGGGTCTCGGCAGCGGCGGCGTCGTTGTCCGCCAAAACGCGCTCTTTCGTTTCAAAAATTTCGTAATTCACAGGGCGTTTTCCTCCTTTTGGAAGGTCATCCGCAGGCGGAAGATCCGTCTTCCGTCCCCGTCCGTTCCCTCGAAATAGCACGACGGATCTTCCCGCCCCCAGGCCACGGTGAAGGCGCTGCCCAGCCGGGCCTCTCCGCCGTATTCGATCTCCGCGGAGGCCAGCGGCCGGGCGAGGACCTCCGGCGGGAGCAGGTCCATCGCCAGCTCGGGATAGCGGGCGTTGTTCATATGGCCGTTCAGGTCGGCGGCGCTGTAAGGCACGGTGCAGCAGGTCTCACGGACGACGGGCAGCGACCGGGGCGCCCGGGGAAAGGGCGGCTCGGTCCCCAGCACCATCCCGGGAACGAAAACGCCGACCTCCTGCGGCGAGACCGGTTTACGGGTCTCGGCGTCCACCAGCACCCACAGAGCCGCCGCCTGCACCGCCGTGTTCCCCGCCGCGTCCAGGATCCGGTAATACCGGGGGAACAGCAGATGCATCATGGGGCCGGGCCAGCTCTGCAGGGTGATCCGGTCGTCGTATTCGGGCACGGTGCGCAGCGTGACGTTCTGCAGGGTGAGCACCCACAAAAGGCCGCGGTCCAGCGTCTTTTCCCGACCGGCTCCCAGCGCCTCGGTATGGGCGATGGAGGCCTCCTGCAGCAGCGTGAACAGCGTCGCCGGCCGCAGCCGGCGGTGAAGATCCACGTCGGAGGCCAAGATCTTCCGCTCGATCTGATAAAGCTCCATGCTCAGCCCTTCCTGCTCAGCTCCCGCTCGATGGCGTCGGCCACGTCGCCGACGGTCTGCATCTTCGACCATTTTCGGTGCGGGATCTGAATGTCAAAGGCGCTCTCCAGCCGGCAGATGATCAGGATCAGCCCCATGGAGTCGATGGCGGTGTCGGTGTTGATGACCGTGTCTTCCCGCAGCTCCGCGTTTTCCATATCGGGAAAGCTCTCTCTCACCGTTTCGGCGATCTGTTTGATGATCTCATTTCTCGTCATAAGCCTGCGCGACCTCCCAGCGTTTGATTTTCCCCGTGGCCGTGCGCGGCAGCGGCGACGGAGTCAAAAAAATCGTTTTGATCTGCTGCCCCCGGGGCAGCGTTTGATTCAGCGGCGCGAGCCGGGCGCTCAGCTCCGCCCGCTCCGCTTCCGTCCCCCGCGCCACCAGCGCCGGCGCGTTCCGGTGCAGAATGACGGTGAGCTCCCGTCCCCCCAGCGCGGCCTGCAGCGCCTGCTCGTATTCAGGCAGAAACAGCTTCGTGCCGTCCGGCAGGACCAGGATCTCTTTTTTCCGGCCCGTGACGTGCAGCAGGCCGTTTTCATCCAGGCGGCCCAGATCGCCGGTGTGCAGGACTCCGGATCGCAAGACCCGGGCCGTCTCCTCCGGCTGTCCGAAATAGCCCTGCATCATGCAGGTGGGGGCCTGGATCAGGATCTCCCCGTCCTCCGCCAACGTGATCCGGTCGTCGGGACAGACGGTCATGGCAAGGGGATCCTCGCCCAGGCTGAGGGCAACACCGGAGCTGGTCTCCGTGAGGCCGTAGCCGAAGGAGACCCGGATCCTCTTTGCCCGAAGGGCGTTCAGCAGCGGAGCCGGACAGTCGCCCGCGCCGATCAGCGCCAGGCGGAGCTCCGGATCCAGACAGTTCCCCTTCAGCAGCGCCGCCAGCAGCGCGGGCACCAGCGAAACGGCGGTGGGGCGGTAATAGGCAAAATCGTCGAAATAATGCCGCGGCCCGCGGCCCAGCGCCACGCAGGCGCCGCAGCTCAGCCCCCACAGCAGGCCGCAGACAAAGCCGAACACGTGATTCAGCGGCAGCAGACACAGCAGCGTGTCCTCAGGGCGCAGCGGCAGCAGCGCGCCGCCGTTAAATGCGCTGGCGCACAGGCTTTGCTGCGTGAGCACCGCGCTCTTGGCCCGGCGGGTGGTGCCGGAGGTGAAAAAGAGCATCTCCCCCGGACCGGGCACGTCGTCCCGGGTCAGGGCGGATTCCAGCTCCTCCCGCAGCTCCCCGTCGCCCCACAGCGCGCCCACGCGGGCGGCGGCGATCATCTCCCGCAGGTGTGAGGGATCGGCGGTCTCGTCCAGCAGCACGGTCCGCACCCCGGCGCCGGGGGCGGCCAGCAGCGTTACGACGCATTCTGCGCTGCCGTCGCACAAAACGCCCAGCGACGCGAGCCCCTGTTCCCGAAGCTCTGCTTCCCGGGTGCTCACCCGCTGCAAAAGCCGGGAGAAGGTGAGCTCCTGCTCCCCCTGCCGGAGCGCGGGTGCGTCGGGGGTCAGTCCGGCCCAATGCGTCAGCATCCCGGAAAAGCTGTGAAAGCGCATCGCGCTCCTCTCCTTTCGGCGGGCGTCCTTCCGCCCGCAGCGGAAAAACATCCGTTTTCCTAACATAACTATACAATGAAATCCGGAATTTGGGAAGTTTTTTCCGAAAAGCCTCCCGATTATCCGAAAAACTTGATGAAAAATAATGCAATTTATCCACCGTTGGTTTATAATGGAAGCAATCTCATCTACGACCAACAAAACATATATGACTGGAGGACGAGCTGCTATGGAAAAGAATCTGCGCATCTGCATCATCGGCGGCGGTCCCGCCGGCCTGTCTGCGGGCATGTATCTGGAGCAGAAGGGCTACGAGAACTACACCATCCTGGAGCGGCAGGACCGTGTGGGCGGCAAGTGCTGGTCTCCCACCTACAACGGCCGGCGCTATGAGATGGGCGCCATCATGGGCGTGCCCTCGTATTACGCTGTGCACGACGTGGAGGAATTCTGTGGCATCACCCACGACGGGCCCAAGCTCAACCGCAACTACAAAAATTCGCAGGGCCAGGTCATCGAGCCCTTCGAGCCCAAAAAGAATCTCCTCAAGATCCCCCGTCTGCTGAAAATGAAAAAGCAGGTCAAGCTGTTCGGCGAGCTGCTGGAATCCAAGTACAAGGGCTATGACGTGAACGGTCACCGGGGCGTGGCCGAGGGGCGCTACGAGGGCTTTTCCCAGCAGAGCGCCAAGCGCGAGCCCGTCAGCGGCGAAAACCCCAACCTGAAGGATCTGGCGCTTCCCTTCAAAGAGTTCTGCCGCATCAACAATGTGGATCTGGTGCAGGACATCTGGATCGGACCGTACACCTCCTTCGGCTACGGCTATTTTGACGAGATCCCCGCGGCCTACGTGCTGAAGTATCTGGACTTCCAGACCACCATGAATTTCGTCAAGGTCAATCTGTGGACTTGGAAAAACGGCACCCAGTATATCTGGGAGCAGCTCAACGAGCATCTCAAGCACCCCGCCCGTCTGAACAGCACCATCGAAAAGGTGGAGCGCCGCGGCGGCAAGGTGTATGTCACCGTCAACGGTCAGGTGGAGGAGTATGACAAGATCATCGTCACCGCGCCCCTCTACATCCCCAACAAGCGGGCCGACGGCCAGGTGGGCATGGTGGATTACTTCGACACCCGGGACGACGAGCGCGCCCTCTTCTCCAAGATCGATTACGAGCGCTATGACGTGCAGGCCGTCCTCACCAAGCCCGAGGATCATCCCGAGATCTCCTACTACGTCTTCGACAACATGGTTCCCCAGCGTCTGGGCCACCTGATGGTCTATTACCGCCGCTGGAAGGATCAGATCGACCAGGTCATCACCACCTACGCCCTGCGCAAGCACCGCGATTCGGAGGAGATCCCCTATGAGAAGTGCCGCCAGATGGTGCAGGACGATCTGAAGACCATGCACAACCCCGCCAGGGAGGTCATCAACGAGTGGAGCGTCTACTACTTCCCCCATGTTTTCTCCGAGGACTATGCCTCCGGCTGGTATGACAAGGTGGAAGCCATGCAGGGCAAATACGATACCTTCTACGCCGGTGAGATCATGAGCTTCGGCGACATGGACGAGACCGCCGAATACAGCCGCGAGCTGGTGGAGCGCTTCTTCTGAGCGCCCGCGTCCCGAAAGCAAGCGCTTGCCGCGTCTCCCCCGCGGGGAGGCGCGGCGGAAAGGAAGCAATATGAAGTTTTACAAAGACCACTATGACGTCGTCATCATCGGCGGCGGTCTTGCGGGTATGGCCTGCGCTTTGCAGCTTCAGGCCTGGGGCATCCGGGACATTCTGATCCTGGAAAAGCACAATCTGCCCGGCGGTCTGGCCACCGATTTTGTGCGCAACGGCTTTGAAATCGAAGCCACGCTGCATGAGATGATGTCCATCGGCACCAAGGAGCATCCCCTGAAGGTGGGCCAGTTTTTTCGGGATATGGGCGTGGATATCGACTGGCTGCCCGTGCCCGAATGTTACCGGGTGGTGCTGCCCGGCTCCGGGATCGACGCCACGCTGCACGAGGGCTATGAGACCGTGGCCCGGGAGGTGGACGCCGTATGTCCCGGCACCTACGACAAGGTGCACGAGCTGATGCTTTTGTGCCGCCGGGTATATGACAGCATGAACATCCTCTCCGTCACTCCCATGAGCAAGGTGCAGATGCTGATGAAGCATCCCGATTTTGTCAAGACGGTGGGCTACAGCGCCACCGAGGTCATCGACACCTTCGGTCTGCCCAAAAAGGCGGTGGAGATGCTCACCCCCTACTGGATCTATGTGGGCAACCGGATGGACGACCTGCCCTTTACCATTTACGCCTTCCTCATGGCCGACTATTTCACCGGGAGCTACGTCTGCCGGGGCTACAGCCACGAGATGAGCATGAAGATGGAGCGCAAGGTGGAGGAAAACGGCGCCCAGTTCGAGTTCCGTCAGGAAGTGGAAAAGATCCTTGTGAAAAACGGCAAGGTCTATGGCGTGCGCACTGCCCGGGGCGACGAGATCCACTGCGATTATGTCGTGTCCGGCGCCTATCCCAACCGGGTGTATTCCCAGATGATCGAGCCGCTCAGCGAGGTGCCCGAAGGCGCTGTGAAGATGGTCAACGGCCGCGCCCTGTCGGTGTGCCCCGTCAGCGTGATCCTGGTGCTGGAGGGCAAGCCGGAGGAGCTGGGCATCACCAACTATTCCACCTTCTCGGGCGACACCATGGACACCAACGAGATCTGGAAGAATTACCAGAACCTCACCGAGCCTTATAACTACATCACCACCATCTGCCTCAACCACGCCAACCCCCATTGCGTGCCCGAGGGCTATACGCAGCTTTCCATCACGGCGCTCCCCCTCAATCAGCCCTTTGCCGACGTCAAGGAGGAGGACTATCACGCCCTCAAGCGCCGTCTGGCAAACGAGATGATCGAGACCTATCTCCGCCACACCGGCATCCCCGATTTCCGGGACAAGATCGTGGAGATCGAGGTTGAGACCCCCATGACCATCGCCCATTATGTGGGTGCGTGGAAGGGCAGCATCTACGGCTACTCCCACTCCCTCAGCGACCACGCCGTGGCAAGACTGCAGATGAAGGAAAAGGATCACTTTATCGAGGGTCTGGAGTTTGCCGGAGCCCACGGCATGTCGGGCGACGGCATGGGTCCCCAGATCACCAACGGCCGCGCCGCGGCCAAGGCCATCCGCGAGGATAAGGAAAAGAAGGAGGCGGCAAAATGAGCATCAAGGTCAAAGGCTTTTTGAAGGACGTAGGCGGCGCCTCCCGCGTCACCGCGCTGCGGCAGCAGTCCATTGACAACGCCTCCGCCAAGGCCGATCCCCGGGATCCCATCCGCGCCCTGGCCGACGCCCTCCACCCCGCCTCCATGCGGTTTCAGGTGGTCTCCGTGCGGGATTCTTCCCCCACGGCAAAAACCTTCCGTCTGAAAAGCACAGACGGCCATATCCCCGTTTTTCAGTCGGGTCAGTACGTCAACTTCCGTCTGAAGATCGGCGAAAGCGAGCTGACCCGTCCTTATACGATCAGCTCCGCCCCCTATGAGGCCCGGGGCAAGGACGGCTATATCGAGATCACCGTCCGCCGCAACCGCCCCTATCTGGTGCCCGATTGGCTGTTTGAGCACGCCGTCCCCGGCACCGAGCTGGTGGGCAACATGCCCTTCGGCACCTTTTACTGGGAGCCGATGCGCGACAGCAAAAACATCGTCGCCCTGGCGGGCGGCAGCGGCATCACCCCCTTCTTCTCCATGGCAAAGGAGATCGTCCGGGGCAAGATGGGCGACGCCCGCATCACCATCCTTTACGGATCGGTGAAGAGCGACGACATCATCCTCCGGGACGAGCTGGAGGCGCTGGAAAAGGAGTGCGACCGGGTCAAGGTGGTCAACGTCCTGTCCGGCGACCCGGACTGGCCCGGCGAAAAGGGCTTTATCACCCGGGAGCTCATTGAAAAGTATTCCGGCGAGGATCCCACCTATTTCTTCTGCGGGCCGCTGGTGATGTTCCGGCTGATCCAAAAGATCATGGACGAGATGGGCGTCACCTGCCGCCGGTTCCGTCACGATGTGCTCAGTCATCCCGCCGATCCCACCCAGATCGAGGGCTGGCCCGCAGGCAACGAGACCAAGACCTATTCCATCACGGTGAAGCGGGGCGTCAGCGAGACCGTGATCACCGCCTCCGGCGCCGAGCCCGTGGCTGTGGCGCTGGAGCGAGCCGCCATCCCCGTGGACACCCACTGCCGGGGCGGCGAGTGCGGCTATTGCCGCAGCCAGCTTTTGTCCGGTGAGATCTTTGTTCCCGCCTTTGGTGACGGACGGAGACTGATGGACAAGGAAATGGGCTGGTTCCACGCCTGCAGCACCTGGCCCCTCAGCGATCTGACCATCAAAATCCCCATTCTGTGAGGTAACCTTTATGGTAAAAGAAGTCAACCCCATGATCCACGTGAACGGCCTGGATTATCCCCAGACCGAGCACCGCTGCGACGACCCGGAAAAGGCAAAGCTTGTCAAAAAGCTGGCGGTGATGATCACCGACAATATCCCCCGCAAGCTGCCCGGCGGCATGAAGGAAAACCATATGGATTTCTGGATCCTCGACCGGATGCTCACCAAGGACGAGGTCAAGTTCATGCTCTCCTTTGAAAAGCGCCGCGTGGGCCGCACCACCGCGGAGCTGGCACAGCGCAACAACATGACGGAGGAAGAGGCCCAAAAGGTCATCGACCATCTGATCTGGATCGGCATCCTGGAGCAAAACCGGGACAACGCCGACCGGCATATCCAGTACATGATCCCCAAATGGGTGGTGGGCTCCGGCGAATACATGGTGGAGCACGCCACCCTGCCCGACGAGCATCCCGAGGTGGCCACCATGTTCAATCTGGCGCCGCAGGAGCCGCTGGAGCTGGCGGCCAAGCTGGTGCCTCCCGGCGGCGCCGGCATCGGCATGCACGTCATCCCCGTGGAAAAGGCCATTGAGCACGAGAGTCAGAGCGTCAGCGTGGAGCATCTCTCCCACTGGCTGAACAAGTATGACAAGTTCTGCTCCATGGTGTGCGCCTGCCGCAAGGCACAGCGCATCCGCGGCGAAGGCGTGGGCGATATCGAAGGCCACATGTGCATCGGCGTGGACGACATCGCCGAGTTTTTGGTGGAGACCGGGAAGGACGCCAAATATATCACCCGGGAAGAGGCCATGGATATCATCCTGCGGGCCGAGCGCAAGGGCTACGTCCACCAGATCACCAATCTGGACGGCCCCAACCGCATCGTGGGTATCTGCAACTGCTCTCCGGGCAGCTGCTACGGTCTGCGCACCAGCCAGCTGTTCAACACGCCCAACATGTCCCGCTCGGCTTACCGCGCCCACGTGGACGCCGCCAAATGCGTGGCCTGCGGCAAGTGCGTGGAGGTATGTCCCGCGGGCGCCGCCCGTCTGGGGCAAAAGCTTTGCAAGGCGGACGGCAGCAAGGTGAAGTATCCCATGCACGATCTGCCCGACGACAACGTGTGGGGCGAGGATCGCTGGAACCGGGATTACCGGGAAACCAACAAGCTCAATTGCTACGACACCGGCACCTCTCCCTGCAAGACCGCCTGTCCCGCCCACATCGCCGTCCAGGGCTATATCCGCATGGCGGCCGAAGGGCGCTATGCCGACGCGGTGAAGCTCATCCGCCGCGACAATCCCTTCCCCGCCGTCTGCGGCGCCATCTGCAACCGCCGCTGCGAGGACCGCTGCACCCGCGGCACGGTGGACGAGCCCGTGGCCATCGACGAGATCAAGAAATTCCTGGCGCAGTGGGAGCTGGAGAATCCTCAGGCCTTTACCGTTCCCAGCGAGAACGGCGAGGGCAAGCAATGGAGCGAGTTCCCCATCGCCGTCATCGGCGCCGGCCCCGCCGGCCTGTCGGCGGCCTACTGGCTGCGCACCGAGGGCTATCCCGTCACCGTCTTTGAAAAGGAAGCCCGCCCCGGCGGCATGCTGACGCTGGGCATCCCCAATTTCCGGCTGGAAAAGACCGTTCTCGAAAAGGAGATCGACATCGTCCGCGCCATGGGCGCCGAGATCCGCTGCGGCGTGGAAGTGGGCAAGGACGTGACGCTGCAGCAGCTCCGCGAGCAGGGCTTTAAGGCCTTCTATGTGGCCATCGGTCTGCAGGGCGGACGCAAGCTGGGCGTCCCCGGCGAAGACGCCGAAGGCGTTCTGTCCGGCGTGTCCTTCCTCAAGCAGGTCAACCTGGGCAATCCCCCCGCCTTCGAGGGCAACGTGGTGGTCGTGGGCGGCGGCAACGTGGCCGCCGACGTAGCCCGCACCGCGCTGCGCTGCACCAAGGGCAAGGTGACCATGCTCTGTCTGGAGAGCGAGGCCGAAATGCCCGCCGCCAAGGACGAGGTGGCCGAGTGCCTCCACGAGGGCATCGACATCCGCAACGGATGGGGCCCCAAGGAGGTCCTCACCGAAAACGGCAAGGTCACGGGCGTGGTCTTCAAGCGCTGCACCTCTGTCTTTGACGCGGATCACCGCTTCTCCCCCAAATACGATGAGAACGACACCATCACCGTCCCCTGCACCGCGCTGCTCACCGCCATCGGTCAGTCTGCCCAGTGGGGCGGTCTGCTGGAGGGCAGTCAGGTGAAGGTTCGTCCCAACGGCATCGCCGAGGCGGACAAGGTGACCGCCCAGACCGCCGAGCCCGATATCTTTGTGGGCGGCGATATCTTCCACGGCGCCCGCTTTGCCATCGACGCCATCGCCGACGGCAAGGAGGGCATGGTGTCCATCAACCGCTTTGTCCATCCCGGCCAGAGCCTGACCATCGGCCGCGACCTGCGGCAGTTTATCGAGCTGGATCGGGACGACGTGCTCACCGAGGGCTTTGATACCGCCGGCCGTCAGCGCCCCGGCATGAAGCCCGGCTCGGCCCGCGACAGCTTCAGCGACCTGCGTCTGCCCCTCACCGAGGAGCAGGTGAAGGCCGAGGCCAACCGCTGCCTCAAGTGCGGCGCCAGCGTGGTGGATCTCAACCAGTGCATCGGCTGCGGCCTGTGCACCACCCGCTGTGAATTCGACGCCATCCATCTCACCCGCGACATCCCCGCCGCCTCCGAGATGCACACCGCCGAGGAAATGATGAAGCTGGTCGGCCCCTACGCCATCAAGCGCATGGGCAAGATCATCAAGAAAAAGGTCACCGGAAAGTCCGATTATCCCACGGAGCAGACCGTCGACGGCGAGGTGTGACCGCCGCCTGCCGGCGATCCCGACGAGCAGTCCGCGTCCCCGGAAGCACAGCTTCCGGGGACGCTTCGTTTCGCCGTTGACGGGGCACGAAAAATTTCTTATAATACGGATATTCCCATGCAAAGGAGGGCCGTTATGGAGCCTGTGAACGTCACCGTGAAAAACTTCAGCAAGACCGTCGCTGCCTCTTCCCTGCCCGTTTTGCTGGAATTCCGGGCCGGCTGGTGCGCCGCCTGCAAGCGGCAGAGCGCCGTGATCGACGCGCTGGCGGCCGCCCATCCCGCGCTCCTTTGGGGCTGCGTGGACGCCGACGCCCAGTTTGCCCTGACCCTGCGATATCACGTGGTCACCCTGCCCACGCTGGTGCTCTTTGAGAACGGGAGCGTCGTGGGGCGGGCCGTGGGCCTGCGGGAAGGGGACGCGCTGGAGGCCTTTCTCCGCGCAGCCCTGCCCGCTTTGCCGCTTTGACCGAAAGGAGGCCGCGTATGTCTCATCTCACCCTTGCGCTTCTGCAGCTTCTGCCCGGCGACACCCGGGACGAGAGCCTGCGCATCGGTCTGGAGGCCTGCCGCCGGGCAAAATCGCTGGGGGCCGATCTCGCCCTGTTTCCCGAAATGTGGAGCTGCGGCTATCGCCTCACCGACGACCCCGAAAAAAACGCCGCCATGGCGATTCCCGCCGACGGACCCTTCGTCCGCGCCTTCGGCGCGCTGGCAAAGGAGCTGGACATGGCCGTCGGCGTGACCTTTTTGGAGCGGTGGGACGGCCTGCCCCGCAACAGTCTGCGCCTTTTTGACCGGCATGGGCGGGCCGTGCTCACCTACGCCAAGGTGCACACCTGCGATTTTGACGTAGAGCGCCTGCTCACTCGGGGCGAAGAGTTCCCCGTGGCCGTGCTGGACACCGCCGCCGGCCCCGTGAAGGTGGGCGCCATGATCTGCTACGACCGGGAATTTCCAGAAAGCGCCCGCATCCTGATGCTGCGGGGCGCCGAGCTGATTCTGGTGCCCAACGCCTGCCCCATGGAGATCAACCGCCTGTCCCAACTGCGGGCCAGAGCCTTTGAAAACATGCTGGCGGTGGCAACCGCCAACTATCCCGCCGGCTATCCCGACTGCAACGGCCACTCCTCTGTGTTTGACGGTGTGACCTGGGCCGAGGGCTTTCCCTATCCCCGGGAGACCTGTCTTTTGGAGGCGCCGGGCGAAGAAGGGATCTATCTTGCCCGGCTGGATCTGGATCTGTTGCGGGCCTTCCGCGAAACCGAGATCCACGGCAACGCCTTTCGCCGCCCCGACAAATACGGTCTTTTGACCGAAACCCGGATCGAAGCGCCCTTTATCCGTCCGGAGCGGCGGAAATGACCGGTCTTTCGGGAGAAGCTCGCTGAGAAAAGAAAAAAGCGCCTGCGTTTTGCAGGCGCTTTTTTGCTTGCGCTTATTCGATTTCCAGACGGCGGCTGTTCTTGGGCTGCTCGATCAGCTTGGGCAGGGTCAGGGACAAAATGCCGTCCTGATAGGCGGCCTTGATATTTTCGGTGTCGATGCCGCTCATATCAAAGCTGCGGCGGAAGGAGCCGTAAGAACGCTCGCGCTTGAGATAGCGGCCGTTCTCGTCCTTCTCCTCGTTCTCGCTGCTGCGCTCGGCGGAGATGGTCAGATAACCGTCCTGCAGGTCCAGATGGATGTCCTCCTTCTTGAAGCCGGGCAGCTCGGCCTCCAGCAGATACGCGCCGTCCTGTTCCCGGATGTCGGTGCGGAAATCAGGCAGCTTGCGGTTGGCGAAAAAGCTGCGTTCCATCTCTTCCAGCTCGCGGAAGGGGTCATAAAAAGCGCGGTTCAGCGCGTCAGAGTGCTTCTTGGCATAAGGCATCAGATCAAACATACTTGTTACCTCCTGTTCATTCGGCAAAACGGCCGCTGCCGTTTGGCAGCTTATCTTTCCGTTTGCTGATATCTTTTTTCCTTACGCCTTTAATATACGGCGAATTTATGAAAAAATCTACGCGAATTTGTGAACGGAGTGTGAATTATTAGCACTCTAGCAAAAAGAGTGCTAACTCTTGCATATCGCCCCGCCCCGTGGTATACTGAGAAAAACGAAAAAGGAGTTCGCCATGCGATATCAAATCATGCAGGACCGGCTGGACGGCGCCGGGTTCCAGCCGTTTTTCGAGACCGAGGATTTTCAGGAGGCCAAGGACTTCGCCATGCGGCTGGCCTATTTCAGCGACCGCCCGGTTTACGTCTACGACGCCAAGGTGGGCGACCGGATCCGGGATTTCAGCGACCCGAAATATCAAAATTGAGCGAAAACCAAAAGGCCCCCTGTACAAGGGGGCTTTTCTTTTCGCTTGCCTTCCCCTTTTGGGGAAGGCTGTTTCTTTTTTACAGCATTTCCGCAAGCTCCAGGATCAGCCGCCGGGTCTTGTCCCAGCCGAGACAGGGGTCGGTGATGGATTTCCCGTAGCAGCCCCCGCCGATGGGCTGGGCGCCGTCCTCCAGATAGCTTTCGATCATCAGGCCCTTTACCAGCGCGGCAAGACGCGGCTCGTCCCGGCGGCTCTGAAGCACCTCTTTCGCGATGGCGATCTGCTCCAGATACTGCTTGCCGGAATTGGCGTGGTTGCAGTCCACGATCACGGCGCGGCTGCCGGGCACCCGCTCCCGATACAGCTCCTCCAGCCGCAGCAGCTCCCGGGTCTGATAATTGGGATGTGCGCGGCCCTGCCGGTCGGTATAGCCCCGCAAAATGGCGTGGGCCAGCGGATTGCCCGCCGAGCGGACCTCCCATCCCCGATACACAAAGGCGTGCCCATGCCGGGCCGCCGCAATGGCATTGAGCATTACGCCCCAGTCGCCGGAGGTGGGATTTTTCATGCCCACGGGGATTTCCAGCCCGCTGGCCGTCAGCCGGTGCTGCTGGTCCTCCACGCTGCGGGCCCCCACCGCCGCATAGCTGAGCAGGTCGTCCAGATAGGCGTGGTCTTCGGGATACAGCAGCTCGTCGGCACAGGTGAAGCCGGTCTCCTCCAGCGCCCGCAGATGCATTTCGCGGCTGGCCAGCAATCCCCGGTAAAGATCGCTGTTCGCTCCCGGATCGGGCTGGTGGAGCATCCCCATATAGCCCTCGCCGGTGGTGCGGGGCTTGTTGGTATAGACCCGGGGGACGATGCAGATCTTTTCCGCCACCTGCTCCTCCAGCGTCCGCAGGCGGGTCAGATACTCCAGCACGGCGTCCTGCCGATCGGCGGAACAGGGCCCCACGATGAGCAGAAGGCGGCTGTCTTCCCCGGCAAACAGAGCGCGGATCGCCGCGTCGCGCCCGGCCTTGACCTCCCGCAGCGCCGGGCGGACGGGCAGCGCCTCCTTTGCCTCGGCCGGAGAAGGAAGCTCCCGGATCCATTGGATGTTCATAATCGTTCCTCGCTTTCCCGGGCCGCGCCCGGGTGTTTTTTCGGGATCAGGATCGGCGCAGGCCGATCCCCAGCCGCTCCAGCGCGTCAAAAAAGGAGGGCCAGCTCTTGTCCGCGGCCTCGGCGCCCTCGATGACACCGCCGGTGCGGGTGAGCAGCATGGCCAGCGCCATCACCACCCGGTGGTCGTTGTGGCCGGACAGCGGCTCTTGCGGCGCGTGAAGCGGGCCGCCGGAAACGGTGATCCGGTCTTGCTCCGCCGTGACGCGCGCACCCAGCTTGCGCAGCTCCTGCGCCATGGCCGCGCCCCGGTCGCTCTCCTTCAGGCGCAGGCGGCCGGCGCCCGTAAGGATGACGCCGTTTTGCGCCGCGCCCAGCGCCATGAGCACCGGCGCAAGATCGGGACACTGCTCCACGTCCAGCGTGGGGCAGCCCCGGCGCAAAGCTTCAAAATGCTCCCGGTATATTTTGTCGCCTTGATAACTTTCTGTATTCAATCCCGTGACCCGCACCTTTCCGCCCAGCAGGTTGAGACCCTCCAAAACGGCGGCGGCGCTCCAATCGCCCTCCGCCTCGGCATCGGTGGGAACATACCGCTGTCCGCCGAACAGGCGAAGGGTGTTGTCATCCGTCCACGCCGACAGCACGCCGAACCGCCGCTGAACGGCGCGGGTGAGCTCGATATAGGGGCGGCTGACCACCGGCGGCGTCAGCTCCACGACGCTGCCCGCCTCCAGCAGAGGCAGGGCCAGCAGCAGCCCGCTGACAAACTGCGAGCTGATATTGCCCGGGACAGCATAGACGCCAGGCGTCAGCGGGCCCCGCAGATACAGGGCGTTTTCCGCGGGCTCCCGGCGAAAAAGCAGCGTCCGTTCCCGGCACAGGGCGGCATAGGGCTCCATGGGCCGCTCCATCAGCCGGGGCGCGCCGCGCAGGGTCACCCGTTCCCGCCCCAGCAGAAAAAGGGGGATGAAAAAGCGCAGCGTGCTGCCGCTTTCCCGGCAAAACGCCGGCTCTCGGGGCGAAGAAAACGGATCGCCCCCGGAAAGAAGCGCCGCGTTCTCCCGCACTTCCACCGTCACGCCCAGCGCCCGCAGGCAGTCCAGCGTGGCGGAAATATCCTGCGACCACTCCAGATTGTTTACGGTGCAGGGCCCGCCGCTCAGTCCGGCGCAGATCAGCAGCCGATGGGCTTCGCTTTTGCTGGGGGGCGCGGCGGCTGTGCCGCGGGCAAGGCTTTTTTCAATGACGACGCGCATAATGCTCCTCCAGCGCGTCTACGGCGCGCAGATAGCCGTCGCCGCCCATCCCCGTAATGGTTTTGATGCAGGCGGCGCGGACATAGCTCACCCGGCGAAACGCCTCCCGCTCCTCCGGTTTGGAGAGATGCACCTCCACGGCGGGGACGGGAACGGCCCGCAGCGCATCCAGCAGCGCGATGCCGGTATGGGTATAGGCGGCGGGATTGAGCACGATGCCGTCGGCCCCGTCAAAATAGGCCTGCTGCACGGCGTCCACCAGATCGCCCTCGTGGTTGGATTGGACGAAGCGGACCTCGATCCCCTTGTTTTCGCAATAGGCGCGGATGCGTGCCTCCAGCTCCCCGTAAGTTTCCCTGCCGTAGATCTCCGGCTCCCGCAGCCCCAAAAGATTGAGGTTGGGGCCGTTGATGATCCAAATTTTCATAGGCGGAAATCCTCCCCGATCTCCGCCGCGGCTGCCTGGGCCGTGCCCTCGCCGTGGACGCGGGCGTCGCAGGCGGCGATATAGCGGAGATAGCGCTCCTCGTAGCGCTGGCGCATGGCGTCGGCAGTGCGGGCAAGAGGCCGGTCCTCGGTGGGGAGCAGCAGCTCCAGCGGACGGTCGATAAAATACAGCCGCCCGTTTTGCCGCAGACGGCGCAGATTCTCCGAGCGGAGGATCACGCCTCCGCCGGTGGCGATGACGCAGCCGGTTTTGCGGGCGGCCCGGGCCACGGCGCGGCTCTCGGCCTCGCGGAAGGCCGCTTCACCCTGCTCGTCGAATATGCGGGTGACGGGCATACCGAACGCCCGGGCGATCTCCTCGTCGGTGTCGATCAGCTCCCGGCCCATCTTTTCCGCCAGCAGGCGGCCCACGGTGGTCTTGCCGCTGCCGGGCATGCCGATGAGAACGATGTTCTGCTTTTCGCCGTGGATGCGGCGATAGGCGCGCTCCAGCGTGCCCTCGGGCAGCGTCCGGCCCAAAAACAGCTCGGCCGCCGCCGCGGCCTGGGCTGTCAGCATATACAGGCCGCCCTGGCCCCGCGCGCCCTGCTCCCGGGCCTGCAGCACCAGACGGGTGCGCATGGGGTTGTAAACGGCGTCGATGACCCCCTCCAGCCAGCCGAAGGAGGTCAGGTCCACGGCCTGCCCCTCGGGGTCGGGCTCCATGCCGCAGGGGGTGGCGTTGATAAGGATCTGAACGGGAAGCTCCCGGGTCTCGGCGTAAGACAGGACGCCCTCGCCTCCGCTGCGGCCCGCCCGGTACACGGCGGCGGCTCCCAGCGCCTTTGCCACGGCCATGGCCGTGCGGGAGGTGCCGCCGGTGCCCGCGATCAGGACGGTCTTGCCCTGTACCTCCAGCCCGGTGCGGCGGATGAGCGCCGCCATGCCGTCAAAATCGGTGTTGTATCCCACCAGACGCCCATCCCGGCAGATCACGGTGTTCACCGCGCCGATGGCGGCGGCCCGGCGGTCCAGCTCGTCCAGATAGGGGATCACGGCCTGCTTATAGGGCATGGTGACGTTGATCCCCGCAAACGCCCGCGCCGCGAAAAAGGCGGGCAGCTCTTCGGGGGCGAGCTCCTTCAGTTGATAGTCATAGTCCCCCAGCAGCCGGTGGATCTCCGGGGAAAAGCTGTGGGAAAGGTTCTGTCCGATCAATCCGTATTGCATCTTCCGCCTCCGTTTCTCATTCCGTCAGCCAGCCCGCGCCGAAGCGCCCCATCAGCAGGTCGCACAGGGCCAGCGCCGCGGCGCTGTCGACCGCGACGGCCGCCCGGTGGACGATGCAGGGGTCGTGCCGTCCGCGCAGGGTGAGGGTGGTATCTTCTCCGCGGACAAAGTCCACGGTTTTTTGCGGTTGTCCGATGGAGGGGGTTGGCTTGATCGCCGTTTGGATCACAAGGGGCATCCCGTTGGTCACGCCGCCGTTGATCCCGCCGTTGTGATTGGACGCGGTGCGCACCCGCCCGTCCTCCATATAATAAGGGTCATTGGCCTGAGAGCCCCGCATGTCCGCCAGCGAAAAGCCGTCGCCGAAGGCCACGCCCTTGACGGCGGGAATGGCGTAAAGCGCCCGGGCAAGGACGTTTTCCGTCCCGTCGAACCAGGGCTCGCCCACGCCCGCGGGGACGCCGCAGACCGCCGTTTCCAGCACGCCGCCCACGCTGTCCCCCGCCTCCTTTGCCGCAAGGATCGCCCGCTTCATCCGCTCGCCGGCCTCCCGGGACAAGACCGGGAAGGCCATGTTTTCCAAAGACGCGAGCTCCGCCCGGAGCTCTTCTTCCCGCAGGGAAAACCGACGGTCGCTTTCGCCGCCGCAGCGCAGGATATGGCTGCGGATCACGATGTTTTTCCTTCTGAGCGCGGGCAAAACCACCGCTCCGGCGGCCACCAGCGCCGCCGTGATCCGCCCGGAAAAATGTCCGCCGCCCCGGGCGTCCTGAAAGCCGCCGTATTTCATCTGGGCGGCGTAATCCGCGTGGCCCGGACGGGCCAGCGTTTTGATCGCTTCGTATTCCTCGCTGCTTTGCGCCCGGTTGGGGATAAGGATGCACAAAGGCGTGCCGCAGGTGAAGCCCCGGCAGACGCCGCTGACGATCTCAAAGGGGTCTTCCTCCCGGCGGAAGGTGGAAAGCTCGTCCGTCGGGCGGCGCAGGGCAAGCTGCGCGGCGATAACATCCCCGTCCACGGGGATGCCCGCAGGCAGTCCGTCCAAAACGGCGCCCAGCATCGGCCCGTGGCTCTCTCCGAAAATGGTGACGGAAAGAGCCGTTCCCATGGTGTTTTTCATCGGTTCCACCCCGTTTCGATGCGTGATTTCAGCTCGTCCGGCGAGATTTCTCTGCAATAGCCCGCCCCCGCCTCGTCGGCAAAGACGGCTGCGATCCCCCGCGCCGTCCGCTTTTTATCGTGGAGGGCGGCAGCAACGACGGCTTCCGGCTCCAGCGCGCAGCGGGTGGGCAGTCCCAGCCGCTGAAGCAGCGCGGTCAGCCGCGCCCGCAGCGCCGGGGCGCACATGGGCAGCATGCCCAGCGCCACGCATTCTCCGTGATAGAGCGCGCCGCCGGACAGCGCCTCGACGCCGTGGCCCACGGTGTGTCCGAAATTGAGCAGGCGGCGGGGCCCCTCGTCCCGCTCGTCCGCCTCCACCAGCGCCCGCTTGATCTTCAGCGCCCGCAAAAGGAGCGTTTCGATCTTTTCATACGGGTCGCCCGCTTCGATCTCCGCAAGCAGTTCCCCGTCGCGCACTACGGCCGTTTTGACGATCTCCGCCATGCCCTCGGCCAGCAGCCGGGGCGGCAGGGTCTTCAGCAGATCGGGGTCGATGAGCACGGCCCGGGGCGGCCAAAACGCGCCCACGCTGTTTTTCACGCCGCAAACGTCCAGGCCGGTCTTGCCGCCGATGGAAGCGTCAGCCTGGGCCAGCAGCGTGGTAGGCACGTTGTAAAAATCCACGCCCCGCATCCAGCAGGCGGCGGCAAAGCCCGCCGTGTCCCCCACCGATCCGCCGCCTACGGCGCAGACACAGTCGGTCCGGGTAAACCCATGCTCCAGCATCACGCTCCACAGCCGCTTGGCGCCGGAAAGGGATTTTCCCGCAGCGCCCTCGTCCAGCGTCACCGTCACGGGTTCTCCGCACCGTTCCGCCAGAGCGGCGGCATAACCCGCCGGAACGCCCCGGTCGGTGACCACCAGCACCCGGCGGTCCAGATCAAACAGCTCGCCCGCCCGGGCCAGCGCGCCGCGGGCGACGGTGACGCCGTAGCCGCCTCTTTCGCTCTCTACCCACAGGGTGTCGCCGGTTTCCGCCCCCAGACGGCGCTGACGGGCCCGGGAAAGGGCCATAGCGCATTTCAGCAGCCGCAGATATTCCTCCCGCAGGCAAGGGTCCTCCACCCGCCGGGCGTTTTGCTCCAGCACCCGCGCCTCCCGCGCCGGGTCGAAGACGGGGATGCCCCGTTCTTTTTTATACTGCGCGATGCGGGACGCGGCCTCCATCCGGCGGACAAACGCCGCCGCCAGATCCGCGTCCGCCCGGTCGATCTCCTGCCGGGCCAGCTCCAGCTCGTCCATCCCGCGCCTCCTTTATCCGATCGGTTTCCCGACCGGCGGTTTTCAAAAATGTGTTCCGCCGTTTGCCGGCGGGCAAAAGCCCCTTGCGGGATCCACGGGGCATTGGGCAAAAAGCGCCGCCGCGGCCGCGCGGTATTCCGCCAGTGTTTTTGTCTTGCGCAGCGCCTTCAGCGGGCGGGCGCAATCAGGCAGCATGGCGGAAAAATATTCCCACAGCTCCTTCATCCGGGCCAGCACGTTTCCGTCGCCCTGCACCCGGAGGGCATAGTCCGCCAACAGCGCGTCGTGAAACTCTCTCAGCTCGTTCTGCGTGAGCGGCGTGCCTCCCGCCGCCTGCCGGGCCAGCGCCGGATTGGCCGCCAATCCCCGCCCCAGCATGACGGTTTTTACCGTGGGAAAGGCCGCCCGAAAGGCGTCGATCCCGGACAGGGTGAACAGATCGCCGTTGTAGCAGACCGGCGCCTTCAGCCGCTCCAGCGCCCGGGCAAAGGCCCCCAGGTCGGGCGCGCCGCGATAAAGCTGCCTGCCCGTCCGGGGATGGATGATCAGCTCCTCCAGCGGAAAGTCATTGTAAATTTCCAGCAATTCGGGCCAGATTTCGGCGTTTTCCAGCCCGATGCGGGTCTTCACCGACACCCGGAGACCTTCCTGCTCCGCGCTGTCGAACACGCCCCACAGCAGCTCCCGCAGCCCCTCGGGATCTCCCAGCGCCCCCGCGCCCTTGTGCTTGGAAATCACCGTCCCCGAGGGACAGCCCAGATTCAGGTTCACCGTTTGATAGCCCATGGCCCGCAGCTCCCGCGCCGCCCAGCGGAAATGCTCCGCCCGGGCAGTGAGAAGCTGAGGCACCAGCGGCACGTCTTCGTTGTTTTCGGGCAGGATCTCCCGCAGCTCCTTTTGAGAAAAGAAGCCGTCGCCGGTGGGCGAGAGAAAGGGGGCGTAATAGCGGGCGACGCCGGAAAACATCCGGCGGTGTATCCGGCGAAAGACCGCTTTCGTCACTCCCTCCAGCGGGGCGAACTCCACCGAAAGGGGCGCCTGTCCGGCTCCGTCAGTCATGGCGGCGCAGCAGGGTCCGTCCCGCCAAAGCTCCGGTGGCCTTGCCGTCCTGCACGGCCACCTGTCCGTTCACCAGCACGCAGGAAATGCCCTCGTTGTCCAGCTCGGGGTGGGCGTAAGTGGCCCGGTCGATGATCGTTTCGGGATCGAAGACCACCAGATCGGCGTCCATCCCCTCGCGGATCAGGCCCTTGGTGGAAAAGCCATAGACCATGGCGGGCAGATAGCACATCTTGCGGATGGCGTTTTCCAGCGTAATCACCCCGCGCTCCCGCACGTAGCGCCCCAAAATGCGGGGGAAGGAAGCGTAAAGCCGGGGATGTCCCACCTTGCCTTGGGGCTTGCCCGAGCCGTCGGTGCCGAACATGGCCCGATCCCACCGCATGACCCGTTCCACGTCTTCCTCGCACATGCTGTGGAAGATGCCGGTGACGTTGAGGCGGTTTTCCGCCAGCAGGTCGCACTGCAGATCATAGGGGTCCACACCCAGCTCGTCGGCGATATCGTTGAGCATCCGGCCGTTGTATTCCGGCCTGGTGGCGCAATTTCCGATCATGGTATAGCTGAATCGCTCGTGGGAAGACTTTTTCCCGCAGATCACCGGCCGCAGCGCCTCCCGCTGGGCGGGATCGGTGAGGCGACGCACCAGCTCGTCGGTCCCCAGGGCGTGCATGGAGTCGGGGATGTTGGTGTTCAGGCCGGTGGACGAGGCGGTATAAGGATATTGGTCGCAAAAGACGTCATAGCCCTCCTCCACCGCCTGCCGCATCATGGAAAGGGTGGCGGCGGTCTTGTTCCAGTTCATTTTTCCGCCGGTGGCCTTGTGATGAGAGATGACGCAGCGGGCGCCGGAGGCCTTCGCCACCCGGAGCATCTCGTCGGTGGCCTCGATGAGGCCGCTGTTTTCACTGCGCATATGCACGGTGAACACGCCGCCCATTTCAGCCACCACCCGGCACACCTCGGTGAGCTCGTCGGTGTCGGCATAGCTTCCCGGCGGATAGATCAGCCCGAAGGAAACGCCCAGCGCCCCGGCCTCCATGCAGCGGCGCAGCAGGGTCTTCATCTCCTCCAGCTCGCCCGGGGTGAGCTTCCGGTCGGCATAGCCGGACACGGCGGCCCGCAGGTTGCCGTGTCCCACCAAAAAGGCGGCGTTGGCGCCCCAGGGCCGGTCAAGAAAGCGGAAATAATCCCCCATGTCATAGCGGGCGGCCAGGCTTTCGGGGCTGACCTGACCGACGCCGGCGGCGCGGAGGCATTCCTCCTCAAAGCGCCGGGAGACGGGCGCGGGGCTCTCGCCGCACATGCCGCTGATAAAGGTGGTGATCCCCTGCTCCAGCTCGCAGGCGCACAGCGGGTCCTCCTCCAGCACCATATCCTGGTGGCTGTGGGCGTTGATGAAGCCGGGGGCAAGCACCTGCCCGGCGGCGTCGATGACGCGCTCCGCCCCGGAAAGACGCTGCCCGATGCGGGCGATCTTCCCGTCTTTTACGGCAACGTCGGCGTGGTAGGCGGGGTTCCCCGTCCCATCCAGCACCCGGGCGCCGCGAATGATGATATCGTACATGCGCTCCCTCCTGTTCCGTCCGTTTCCATCGCAATTTTACGCTATTGTAATTATAATCGATTTTCCTGCCGGGCGCAATCGTTCCCCGCGCAATTCCGGCGGAAAACCGCGTATTTTTCGCCGCTTTTACGGAAGACTCTTGATGAGGTGAAAATCACATGAAGCTCAACCGAACGGAATACCGCTCTCTTTACCAAAAGGCCTCGCCTTCTTCGCCCAGCCTGCGCAACGTGCCCGCCGCTTTCGTCACAGGCGGGGCGATCTGCGCGCTGGGGCAGGCGCTGAAGACCCTGTTTCTGCAAGCGGGGCTGACGGAGCAATCCGCCGCCGCGGCGGTGTCCTGCGCGCTGATTTTTCTGGGCGTGGCGCTGACGGCGGCGCGCCTGTTTGAAAAGCTGGCCAAATGGGCCGGCGCGGGCACGCTGGTACCCATCACCGGCTTTGCCAACGCCATTGCCGCCCCCGCCATGGAGTTCAAGACCGAGGGCTTCGTTCTGGGGACCTGCGTCAAGATGTTTTCCATCGCGGGGCCGGTGCTGACCTTCGGGATCTCGGCCAGCGTGCTCTACGGGCTGATTTTGTGGCTTGCGGGAGGCGCGGCATGAGGCGGCGGGGCGACACGGTCTTTTTCGACGAGCCCGTCTGGGTGGAAAGCTGCGCCGCCGTAGGCGGCAAAAAAGAGGGCGAGGGCCCGCTGGGGGCACGGTTTGATGAGATCGGCCCCGACAACCGTTTTGGGCAGAAGACCTGGGAAAAGGCTGAAAAGCGGATGGCGGAGCTGGCCTGCACCCACGCCCTGTCCAAGGCCGACGTTTCGCCGGCGGCCGTCACCTGTGCCCTGGGAGGCGATCTGCTGAACCAGTGCATTTCCAGCGCCTTTGCCATGCGGGGGCTGGGCGTCCCCTATCTGGGCCTTTACGGCGCCTGCTCCACCATGGCCGAGGGGCTGCTTTTGGGCGCGGCGCTGATCTCCGGCGGCTTTGCAGACCGGACGCTCTGTCTGGCGTCCTCCCATTTCTGCTCCGCCGAGCGGCAATATCGCTATCCGCTGGAATACGGCGGACAGCGTCCTCCCAGCGCACAATGGACTGCCACGGCCTGCGGCGCCGTGCTGCTGCGGCGGGAGAAAACGAAGATCGCCGTGACCGCCGCCACCGCCGGGCGCATCTATGATCCCGGCGTCACCGACAGCGCCAACATGGGGGCCGCCATGGCGCAAAGCGCCTACGAGACCCTGCGGATCTATTTCCGCGACAGCGGAACCTCCCCCGGCGACTACGACCTGATCCTCACGGGGGATCTGGCCACGGTGGGCCACGGACTGGTGCGGCAGCTCTTCGCCGCCGACGGGAGGCCTCTGGGGGAAAACTATCGGGACTGCGGGATGCTGCTTTACGGGCCGGAGCAGGACGTGCATGCCGGCGCCTCGGGCTGCGGCTGCTCGGCCGCCGTGCTGTGCGCCGACGTGCTGCCCGCGCTGGCGGCGGGAAGGCTGAAAACCGTGCTGTTCTGCGGGACGGGGGCTCTGATGAGCCCCACCTCGGCCAACCAGGGCGAGAGCATCCCCGGGATCTGTCATCTGGTGCGATTGGAGGGGGGACGATGATCTATCTCAAAGCGTTTCTCGTGGGCGGGCTGATCTGTGCCCTCAGTCAGATCCTCATCGACCGCACCCGCCTGACCCCCGCCCGCATCCTCAGTGCCTACGTGGTGCTGGGCGTGGCGCTGACGGGGCTGGGGCTGTGGGAGCCGGTGGTGCGCTTTGCGGGATGCGGCGCCACCGTGCCCCTCTTGGGCTTCGGCTATGCCATGGCGCAGGGCGTCAGGAGCGCCGTGGCCGAAAGCGGGCTTTTGGGCGCCTTTACCGGCGGGCTCACCGCCGCGGCGGGCGGCGTGGCCGCCGCGGTCTTTTTCTCGCTGCTGGCGGCGGTCTTCTTCTCCGCCGGCGACCGGTCGTAGCGCAAAAAGCGCCGCCCAAGGGCGGCGCTTTTCCGCGACTTCGTCAGCCCTTTGACGGACTTTCCGGGTTTTTTGTCAGACTGTTCGTGATTTTTGCTATATTTTATATTTATAATTTGTCTATATTAAATAAATCAGTGAAAACGGGGTTGATTTTTTTCCTTTTTGCATTACAATAGAAACACTGCTTTCGGCAATTTTACCGAAAAACTTTTTTATTTTTTATAATTTTTAACGATATCAAGGGGAAAGGAAGCATTTACATGAGTACTTATTTCGTGATCGCCGCAGCAGCCGTGAGCCTGCTGATGGCGCTGGGCCTCTATCGCAGGAACGCGGCTATCCGGGTGGAGGACGCCCGGATGAAGGAGATCGCCGGTTACATCCGCGACGGCGCCATGGCCTATCTCAAGCGGCAATACGTGGTGATGGCGGTGTTTGCCGCCGTGATGTTCGTGGTGCTGCTGGTGATCCTGGGCCTGAACACGGCGCTGTGCTTTCTGGTGGGCGCGCTGTTTTCCATGCTGGCGGGCTTCTGCGGCATGATGAGCGCCACCCTCTCCAACGTCCGCACCGCGCAAAGCGCCAAAAAGGGCATGCCCGCGGCGCTTAACGTGGCCTTTTCCGGCGGCGCCGTGCTGGGGCTGTGCGTCGTGGGTCTGGGCGCGCTGGGTCTGGCGGTCCTCTATCTGATCTTCGACGGCAACAACGATATCCTCACCGGCTTCTCCCTGGGCGCCTCCTCCATCGCGCTGTTC
>JAFOPS010000043.1 GCA_017394205.1 Clostridia bacterium
ATAGCGGAAATATAATCCTCAGCATCGTGACTTGCAGTTCCAATAAAGAGAAGATTCGCTTTTTCTTTACCTGTCAGGGCAATAACGCATTGATTGATTTTATGAGTGGTTTCCAATTCGCCACCTGCTATCGCAACAATTCCCCCATAGATATCTCCTTGCTCGTAAAGCTTCGATTCTGTGCCGTCTGTTCTGCCGGCGACGTATGTTTATTTTTACCAATAAAAATAGCAGGGGACCCGGTTTTCGGGTCCTCCTGCTGAAATCATCCTTTCCGGATCACAGTTTGCTGTAAGCCACGGCGATGCGTGACGCACAGCGGGCATTGTGAAAAGCCAGTTGGATGTTGGAGGCCAGTGATTCACCGCCCGTAAGCTCCACGATGCGTGCCAGCAAAAACGGCGTGATCTTTTTGCCGCGGATCCCCTTTTCCCGTGCTTCGGCGACGGCCTGCTCAATAACGCCGTTCATATAAGTGCTGTCCATGGCATATTCTTCGGGAATGGGATTTGCGATGATCAAGCCGCCCCTCAGGCCCACATCCCATTTTGCTTTCATGACACGCGCCGCTTCTTCCTCATCCCGCAGCGCATAATCCACCTGAAATCCGCTCTCGCGGCAATAAAAGGCCGGAAAATCCTTTGTCCGCATGCCCAAAACAGGGACGCCCATCGTTTCCAGGTACTCCAGCGTCAGCCCGATATCCAGAATAGACTTGACACCCGCACTGACCACAGCTACCGAGGTGTGCGCCAGCTCCTGCAGGTCGGCGGAAATATCCATCGTAGTCTCTGCACCGCGATGAACGCCGCCGATCCCCCCCGTGGCAAACACGCGGATCCCGGCCAGCTCTGCGATCAGCATCGTGGTCGCTACGGTGGTCGCACCGGGCAGCCCGGCGGCAAGATACACCGGGACATCCCGCCGGCTCACTTTTCCTACCCCCTCGGCGCGGCACATGCGCTCCAGCTCTTCATCGTTCAGACCGACCTTGAGCTTTCCGTCCAAAATGGCGATGGTAGCCGGAACGGCGCCCTCGTCCCGAATGATCTGTTCCACCTTATGGCCGAAATCAAGGTTCTGCGGATACGGCATCCCGTGAGAAAGAATCGTGGACTCCAGCGCGACCACGGGTTTTCCCGTATCAAGCGCGTTTTGGATCTCAGGAAGGATCGAAAGATATGGATTCATGGAAGATGCACTCCTTTTGTGATTTGATGATGCTTTCCCGACTCAAGTCGGGGCGGATGGTATCGGGGCTTTGAAGGGTCAGCACAGATGCGGTCACGGCGAACCGCAGCGCCTCATCCAGCGTCAGACCCTGGGCGTAGGCCGCAAGCAGGCCGCCCATCAAGCTGTCGCCGGCGCCTGTGGCATTGGGGAAAGACAGTAAAGGTTTTGGCCTTGTCAGCATGTTCCCCTGCTCGCCGCAATAGACGACGCCCTCGGCGCCGCAGCTGACGCACACATGCCGGACACCAGCCTCGTGCAGCGCCGCGGCGGCGGCCTTCGGATCGGAACAGCCAGTAAGCGCTTTTGCTTCCATTTGGTTGGGTTTCAGCAAAAACAGCCGATGCAGGATGGGTCTCAGATTTTCCGCCTTGGCGCAGGAAACGGGGTCGGCAAAAAGCGGACGATCTGCAAAGGTTTCGCCGATCCAGCGAATGGTGTCAGAGGGAAGATTCGCGTCTACCAAAACCGCCTTTGCATTGCGGATCCTGTCAATATACGGTTCCAGAAACGTCGGCGTGATGCAATCAACGATCTCCATATCGTTGATCGCAGCGACCATCTCTCCATCACCGGAATGGATGGAAAAATACGCCCCCGTGCGTTTCCCCATGATCCTGCGGACGGCGCTGATATCCAAGCCCGTGTTCTTGCAGTGACGCAGCAGATAATCGCCGTTGGCATCGTCACCTACCACACTGATCAGCGCTGCAGGCACGCCCATCCGCACGACGTTTTCACAGATATTCCGACATACGCCGCCGGCCGAAATATGGATTCTTCCGATGTTTGAGTCGCCGGCAATCACGCTGCCGACAGCTTTTCCGCACAGGTCCACATTGGCCCCGCCGATGCCTATGATCTGCTCGCGCAAAGCGATCCCCTCCAATCGACGATATCATAACACGTTTCTTTCTGCATGTCAAAGCGGCGAATACGGTTTTGCGGTCATCCGTATGACCGGGCCGCTGTCCGGGTGCATACAATAGGACCAGGAGGGTTGAACTATGCCTTTGATCTCTTATGACCGGTCTGCCGCTGTCGCCTATGCCCACAAATGGGCTTATCGCCGCAATCCGGACTACCTCGATTTCAGCTCCCTCGGCGGTGACTGCACCAATTTTGCCAGCCAGTGCCTCTATGCCGGGGCCGGTGTGATGAACTATACTCCCACCTTCGGATGGTTTTACCGTTCTGCCGGAAGTCGGACGCCATCGTGGACAGGGGTGCGTTATCTTTACGATTTTCTGCTTCGCAACCTGGGCGCCGGACCCTTTGCCCGGGAAGTGAGCATCGACCGTCTGGAGCCGGGCGACCTTGTTCAGATTGCCACAGGCGACCGCATCGATTATCATCACACACCTTTTATCGTGCGGATCGACGGCGATCCCGCACCAGAGACGATCTATATTGCCGCGCACAGCGGCGACTGCGATTGTCGGCCTCTTTCCACTTACCCGATCCGCAAGCTGCGCTGCCTGCATATCGAGGGCGTGCGAAGCGAATAAAAAAGGCCGGGTCGATGACCCGGCCTTTTACCGTTTCGATGGGTTGGATCAATATGCGCCCAGGTTGGCGGAGCTGTCGGCCTCGGCAGAGGTGCCGAACTCGTAATCGTTGCCGGGCAGGATGGCGTTGAGCAGAACGCCGGCGAGGGCGGCGATGGCCAGACCGGTCAGCGTGATTTCGGCATTGCCCACCGTGAAGGTAATGCCGCCCACAGCGCTGAAGCCCAGGCCGCAGACGAACATGACGGCGGCAATAATCAGGTTGCGGGACTTGGTCAGGTCCACTTTGTTCTCAACGATGTTGCGGACGCCCACGGCGGAGATCATACCGTAGAGGATAAAGCTGACGCCGCCCACGATAGACGCAGGAATGGAGTTGACCAGCGCGTCAAACTTGGGGCTGAAGGAAAGGATCACCGCATAGACGGCGGCAAGGCGGACTACTCTGGGATCATAGACCTTGGACAGGGCCAAAACGCCGGTATTCTCACCGTAAGTCGTATTGGCGGGGCCGCCGAACATGCCGGCGAGAGAGGTTGCCAGACCATCGCCCAGCAGCGTGCGATGCAGGCCGGGATCCTCAATGAAGTTCCGGTTGGTGGTGGAGGAAATGGCGGAAACGTCGCCGATGTGTTCCATCATGGCGGCGATGGCGATGGG
>JAFOPS010000009.1 GCA_017394205.1 Clostridia bacterium
CGTGGCCCCCGCCATCGTGTTCTACAGCGTCTATGAATGTGACAACGCCTGGGAAGAGCGGAGCGAATACGGCAGCGCCGTGGACACCGCGGAAGCCGGCGCAAACGTGATCGTCGCCGACGGCACGGTGAACAATTTCTCCGGCACCAACGTCTACCGCATGCTCAAAGCCAAGTATAAGAGCGACGACAGCCAGAGCAGCATCGACGGCAGCGCGGCTTTGCAGAAAAAAGCCCGTAAGATGGACGGCGCCTTCTATTCCTTCGTATCCATGAACATCGACGGCGGCACGCTGGGCACGGGCGTGCTCAATATCACCGCCGGCTACGAGGGCCTTGGCAGCGAGCTGCACCTGACGGTGAACGGCGGCAGTGTCAACATTTTCTCTCAGGACGACGGCATCAACGTCAACGAGGACGGAGTTTCGACGGTCACCTTCAACGGCGGCAGCGTTCACATCCTGGCGGGTCTGGGCCGCGAGGGCGACGGTATCGACTCCAACGGCTATCTGGTGGTCAACGGCGGCACCCTCATCACCATGGCCAATCCCAATTCCGATTCCGGCATGGATTCCGACTGCGGCACCTATGTTTACGGCGGCACGGTGGTGGCTCTGGGCTCCACCATGGACTGGGCCGAATCCGACGAGAGCGGCAGTGAGGGCGATCAGGCCGTGATGAACCTGCGCTTCGCTTCGGCGCAAAGCGCCGACGAGGCCATCATCGTCACCGATACCGAAGGAAACGTGGTCTTTGCCTACGATCCCGATAAGGACGAGGTGGCCGGAAGCAACGTCCGCTGGTACAGCGGCGCGATCCTCTCTTCCGCTGAGATCAAGGTGGGCGGCAGCTACTTCGTTTATGTGGGCGGCGACGTCACCGGCGACGAGTTGGGCGGCGTTTACGATATCTCCACCGTCACCGGCTTCAGCGACGAGGCCAAGCAGCAAAGCTACAGCGGCACCGGCGAGTTGGGCGGCTTCGGCGGCCGCGGCCGCGGCGGTTTCCCGGGCGGGAACGGAACGACTCCGCCCCAGCGCCCCGACGGAAACGGCGGGACTCCTTCTGAGGGTATGACTCCTCCCGATGGAAACGGCGGGACGCCTCCTGAGGGCATGACTCCCCCCGACGGAAACGGCGGGACGCCTCCCGAGGGCATGACTCCTCCCGACGGAAACGGCGGGACGCCTCCCGAAGGCATGACTCCCCCCGACGGAAACGGCGGGACCCCTCCCCAGATGCCCGGCGGCCAGGGCGGTTTCCCCGGCTTCGGCTCCGGCGACGGACAGCAGACCGGCGAGAGCTCGGTGATCTTTGAGATGACCGACCGGGTCAACGGCTTCTCCGGTGTTGCCGACGCATCCGGAACCCAGCTGTAAAAGAGCACCTCCGCTCTTAACAAAAAATTCATATTTTTTCACGCCCCGACGCGCCCGCGCCGGGGTGCTTTTTGTTGCCTTTTTTTTGAAGGTGCTGTAGAATAAAAGAAAGAAACAACACGGCGGGCATCCCCGCGGGACTGTGAGGACATCATCGTGGAACAACTGGAACGGATCATGAACGAAGTGAAAAAGGCAGTGTCCGGCAAGGACACCGTCCTCTTGTGGATCCTGACGGCACTGCTGGCTGAGGGTCACGTTTTGCTGGAGGATATCCCCGGCGTGGGAAAAACCACCATCGCGCTGGCCTTTGCCAAGGCGATGGACCTGGATTACGGACGGATGCAGTTCACCCCCGACGTGCTGCCCTCGGACGTGACGGGCTATTCCGTCTATGACAAGGAAACGGGACAGATGGAATACCGCTCCGGCGCCGTGCTGTGCAATCTGTTTTTGGCGGACGAGCTCAACCGCGCCACCTCCCGCACCCAGAGCGCCCTTCTGGAGGCCATGGAAGAGGGACAGGTGACGGTGGACGGCGTATCCCATCCTATCCCCAAGCCCTTTTTCGTCTTTGCCACCCAGAACCCCACCGGCGCGGCGGGGACGCAGCTTCTGCCCGATTCTCAGATGGACCGCTTTATCGTCTGTCTGACGGTGGGCTATCCCGACGCCGAGGCCGAGTGCGAGATGGTGCGGCAGCGGGAAAGCGGCAATCCGCTGGATACCGTCCGGCAGGTGGTATCCCGGGACGAGCTGCTTCGGATGCAGAAGGCCTGCGCTGCCGTCTACTGCAAGGACGAGGTGCTGGAATATGTGGTGCGTCTGATCGGCGCCACCCGCAAAAACGACAAGCTCAGCCGCGGCGCCAGCCCCCGCGCCACGCTGGCTGTGGTGGCCATGGCAAAGGCCGTGGCCTATATGCAGGGGCGGGACTTCATCATTCCCAAGGACGTGGAGCGGGTCTTTGTCCGTACGGTGGCACACAGGGTCAAGCTGACCCAGGAGGCCGAGCTGCGGGGCAACACGGCGGATTCCGTGCTGGAAGAGGTCCTCAAGCGGGCCATCGTGCCGAAAGTGTAATATGTGGCGCAATCGATTGATCTATCTGGCTCTGCTGGCGGGGATGATCGACTTTTTCTGGGAATACCGGGGCTGGATCTCCTGGTACGCCCTGCTGATCACGCTGGCGCTTCCGCTGCTTTCCCTGGTATGGAGCCTGTTTCGCGCGGGGTGGATCCGTTTCCGCATGACCCCGGCGCGCTCCCGGTGTCTGCCGAACGACGTGAACGAGCTGTCGCTGACGCTGGCCACCGGTGAAAAGCCGTCGCTGCTCTGCGGCCTGACCACCGCCGTCCGGGACGAGATGGGCGATACCGTCTATCTGGACAAGCTGCGCTTTTCCGGCCGGCCCGGTGAGACGAGTCCGCTGCCGACTGAGCATTGCGGCGTTTATACCTGCCGGGCCAGGCGCGCCTGGACCCGGGATCTGCTGGGGCTGTTCTGCATCCCGGTGAAGAGGCCGGGGCCCTGCACCGTTATCGTGGAGCCAAGGGCCGACGCGCCCCAGCCCACTCCCGATCTCAGCCGCTTCCGCACCATGCGCTTCCGTCCCGTGCCGGGCGGAGGCTTTTCCGAGGTGCACGAGATCCGGGAATACCGCCCCGGCGACTCGCTGAAAAGCGTCCATTGGAAGCTCTCGGCCAAGACCGACGAGCTGATGGTGCGCGAGCCGCAGGAGCCCATCTGGAAGTCCGCCATGCTGACCTTCGCCCTGCCTGAAAAGCGGAACGAGGCCGACGTGCGTCTGGGCGAGCTTTTATGGATGTCCCGCAGCCTGCTGGAGGCCGGCGCGGGACATTCGATCTGCTGGCACGACGGGACCTGCGTGCGCATGCTGTCCGTTACCGGCGAGGAAGAAATGTGGAACGCCATCCATCTGATCCTGCGCTGCCCCGTGGGGAAGAAGATCCCCGCCCGCAGCGAATGGAAGCGTCCGGCTGCCGACTGGGTCTTTCACGTGGGCGGCGGGGGAGAGGAGGTGCCCGAGTGACGGCAGAAAAACGCATCGGCAGGTCGATCTTTGCCATGCTGTGCGCGGCGGCGCTGTCGCTGGGCAGCGTCTTTTGCCTGAAGACCGCCTTTCTGCTGAAAGGCGGGGCAAAGCCCATCCTTTGGGCCTGCATTCTCACGGCGGTGTGCGCCGCCGCCTTGCTGGCGCTGCCGAAGGGCGGGCGTTGGCTGGGCGGGGTCTGCGGCGCAGGACTCCTGCTGGGCGTCTGGAAACGGGCGGCCCTTATCGAGAGCGCCCGCTGTGCTTTGAAGCAGATCTACCGGATCTGCGGTGAAAACTTTGAAAACATGACCGTCCTGAGCAGACGGATCACGGTTGCCCCCAATGCGGCGCCAACGGCCTTTCTGGCGGCGTTGGGAGCGCTGCTGGCGCTTTTGACGGCGGTCACCGTCTGCCGCCGCTGGACCCTGATTCCTCCGGCTGTGCTCAGTGGAGGTCTTTTTGCCGTATGCATGCTCAATCTGTATCCCGCGCCCGCGGCGTGGGCGGTGGCGCTGCTGGCCGGGGCTTACGGCGCGCTGGCGCTGACGCAGGCCCGCCGCCGCCGGAATACCGACCGGCCCTTCCAGGACCTTTTGCTGGTCGGGGCTATGACGCTTTTACTGGCGGTGCTCCTGCTTCGCATCCGTCCGGCAGAGTATACTTATCCGCAATGGCCCGACCGGACGGCGGAAAAGCTGTGGGAATGGGGCGATAAGATATCCATCGTCTGGGACGAGGCTCTGGCGCGCATGGGCATCTATTACGGCAGCCGGGAGGACATGACGCTGGTGGCCCCTTCTACGGCTCAGGAGGCGCAGGAGACCGATCTTCGCGCGCTGACGGCCCGCACCAACATGCGGCAGGAGGTCTTTGCCGTAATGACCGATACTGCCGAGGATCTTTATCTTCGCGGCAGCGCCTACAGCACCTATACCGGGGATAAATGGAAAAAGCTCGTGGGCGGGAGCGCCCAGTCGCTGGACTATTATGATATGAGGATCCGCTTCTGGACCGCGGCACTGCCGCAACGGCGGCTTCGGGTCGAGTCGGAAACGCCGCTGGAGCTGCTTTATGTGCCCTACGGCTCGGCGGCGCTGCCCGAAGGATCCCGCCCGGTGGAGGATGCTTACGTCTTCAACGCGGGCGACCTGATGCAGTACGAGATCCCTTACGGGCCTTTTTCCATGGATGAGCAGACCGCGGAAGATCAGACGGCGGCCGGAGACCCCGAAAGCAGCTTCGTCCTTTCGGGCACGGCCCCTGCCGAAACGGCGTGGTACGCCTATCAGAGCACGGTCCGGCGAGCCGATGTCGCGCTGCCCGCGGGAACGCAGGAGCGGCTGCTGTCTCTGCTGGAGGAGCGGGGGATCGTGCCCGACGGGGAGTTTCTGCGGGAGGATCCCGACCGGACGGATTACGAGGCTATGTATTTCAATCTGGAGGGTTCCTTCGCGGCGCTTCCGGAGAACGATCAGGCGGTGGTCTACGTGGGAACCCCCGACGGCGAGATCCATCCGGTCATCCTCGGCGAGACTTTGAACATTACGCGGGAGGAATGGGAGGAGAAGAATCAGCGCCGCAGTGAATATCGCCGGACCATGGCAGAGGCGGTGGCGGCGCTGGTGCGGAAGCAGGGGAAATACGATCTTTCCGCGGCCTCCATGCCCAAAAATGCCGATGATTTCGCCCTGTGGTTCATGACAGAAGGGGAAACGGGCTACTGCGTCCATTACGCTTCGGCGGCGGCGGTGCTGTTGCGCGCCCTCAACGTGCCGGCCCGCTTCGTCACGGGTTATATGGTCACCACCACCGCGGGCCGCTGGACCACGGTGACGCAGAACGACGCGCACGCCTGGGCGGAGTATTACATCGACGGCGAGGGCTGGATCCCGCTGGAGACCACGCCCGGCGCCGACACCCGCGCCGCGCTTTCTCACCCCCGCATCCGGCTGGATCGGCCCAACCGGGAGTTTATGATGGATGATTTTTCGGAAGACGAGCCTGCCGATCCGGCGGCCCACCGGCCCGAAACGCCGAATCGACCCGAAGCGCCGGGCGAAACGGGGAGCGGCGATCCGGAAACGCCCGCCCGCACCGGGCTGTCCGGATGGCTGAAGGCACTTTTGGCGGTAATCGGCATGCTGGCGCTGTGGCAGATCGTCCTGCGGCTGTGGCGGCGAAAGCGCCTCACCGACAGCGACGCCAACCGCCGGGCTCAGGCCTGGTACCGCCACATCCGCCTGCTGGCGCGGCTGTCCGATACGCCTGTTTCTCAGGAACTGGAGGAGATCGCCCTGCGGGCGCGATTCAGTCAGCATACCGTCACCGACGAAGAGCTTCGCGTCCTGGAGGAGCGTGCCGACGCCCTGCGGGAATGGCTGCTCACGGGGCACCCACTCCGCGGGGTCCTGTGGCGTATTCTGCTTGCAATATAATAACGTATTACAAATTTGCCGGGACAGACACTTTGAACGCTGTTTCGCAATAAAAAATTTTTATAGCGTTTGTTCTGAATAACATGTCCGCAAAAGGCGAACAAATGCAGAAAAAAGGCAGAATTTATCCGCAAAACAGGGACTTTTACAAGCTTTGACAAAAACGGCGGTGATTTTTTTAGAAATCCTATCTAAAAAATTGATCTCTGAAATGTGCAATTTGACAGGGAAGTGTTTTTGTTGCATACGCAAAGTTTGAGAACGGAATCATTGACTTTTTCCTGCTAATACGGTATAATCATTCACACTTAGTTGGATGTTTCCCGAGGGCTGCGGACGCTGAATGGGGTAAGCGCCGTGCCGGTCCGGAGGAGACTCCGTTGGCCCTTAAAAAGGAAAGAAGGAGATGCTTACATGAGTAAGAAACTGATCGCGCTGCTTCTCGCCGCCATGATGGTTCTGGCCATGCTGGCTGCCTGCGGCAATAACAACAACACCAACACCAACGATCCCGGCAACAACAACCCGACGACCGGCGACAATACGACGCCCGCCGATCCCACCGCCAAGAAGGTTTATTACACCTACCTGACTTCTGACCACGCCAACCTGAACTTCCAGGACAACGTGGACAGCCCCTCTGAGACCCCCGCTATTTATTGTATGTGCTTCCTCTATCGGTCTTATCCCGATGAGAGCGGCCTGAACTTCCACTACATCCCCGATGCAGCGGCCGAGCTGCCCATCCAGATCGATGAGCATACTTGGAATATCCCCCTGCGTAAGGATGCGCACTGGAACAACGGCGACCCCATCAACGCCGATACCTGGATCTATTCCTTCAAGACCGCGCTGGATCCCAAGCTGGCCAACCGCATGGGCGGTAACGTTGCCAACAACGCCATCACCATCGTCAATGCCGAGTCCTACATGAAGGGCGAAGGCGCCACCTGGGAAGACGTCGGTATCAAGAAGATCGACGACTACACCATCCAGATCATCACCGAAGGCGAAAACAGCCAGAAGGATGTCTGCAACCACTTCTACAGCCGTGAAAAGTCCCCCATTTATCAGCCGATTTACGAGCAGTGCCTGAGCGCCGACGGCACCACCTCCTCCTACGGCGCCGATCTGGATCACTGGATGGGCTGCGGTCCCTACCTGTTCACCACCTGGGACTATGATAACGTTCAGATCTACACCAAGAACCCCGATTACTGGCTGGCCGATCTGTTCCACTGGGATGAGGTCAACATCCGCATCGTGCCCGAGATGAACGCCCGCGTCGAGCTGTGGGAAAAGGGCGAGCTGGATGACCTGAGCCCCGATGCCAAGACCATCGACATGTACATCGACGATCCTCGTATGGTCAGCTACGGCTCTCTGTCCGTCTACCACATCGACATCAACTGCAAGAACCCCAACAACCCCATCTGCGGCACCGATGCCTATCGTAAGGCCATTTATCACTCTCTGGATCGTGAGACCCTGGCCAAGAACATCTTCGGCCACACCAAGCCCGCCGGCTGGTATGTCAACGAACAGGCCGGTCTGCTGAGCGCCAACGGCCTCTGCTACCGCGATTCCGATCCCGGCAACGAGGTCGAAGATATGGTCAATTCCTGGGGCCCCTACGGCTACAATCCCGACATGGCTTGGGATTACTTCGTGAAGGCCTGTGAAGAGGTCAACATTGATCCCGAGACCGCTGACATCACCATCCTGTACGCCATCGACGAGTCCGACACCGAGTGGAAGGCCTGCGCCGAGTATCTGGAGCAGGAGTGGAAGACGATCTTCAAGGGCCATATGAATCTTGAGATCGTTGCCTACGCCGGCATGTCCGCCACCGACTTCAAGAAGACCGGCGACGACAAGTGGGATCTGTCCCCCAACGACTGGAGCCGCGGCGCTTCCCGTACCTATCCCTACACCTGCTTCTATTACTATCTGAGCAGCTACTCCGGCAAGCCCAACAACTACACCAACCAGGAGTTTGAGGATCAGTACGCTTACTGCGAATCCATCAAGAACGGCGATTACAACACCCTGCTGGAAGAGACCGCCAAGCTGGAGAAGATCTATCTTGAGCACGTTATCCATACCCCCGTTGTGCAGGCTGTCAACTATCAGCTGTTCTCCGACGACCTCATCCTGCCCGTCTCCACTTGGGTCCCCGGCTTTGGTTGGGGCACCATCTACGGTGACAAGAACGTCTGATCACAAGCGCGCAAGACTTTAACTTAACCGCGAGTCAAATGGGGTGGGTTACCGCACTTGCGGTAACCCACCCCCTCTTTTTTGAACGAACAAATTATCTCGCTGTAAGCTGTGTGTGAATGCACCTCTACAGAGGATAGGAGGATGCAATGCTCAAATACATTCTGTCGCGCATCGGTGCCATGCTGCTGACCCTGTTTCTGATCATGTCGCTGGCATTCATGGTGGTCCGTCTGATGCCGCTGTCGCTCTTTGAAAACCCGGAGACCGACCCGGAGATTCAAAGAAAGCTGGAGGATAAGTATCATCTGAATGATCCGATTCCCGTCCAGTATTTTTACTTTATGAAGGACATCATTACCGATCTCAATTTCGGTATTTCCGTTAAGATCCGTCCCGGTCTGGACGTGTTCAACATCCTGATCTCCCGTCTGCCGCCCACGATCCTGATCAACTTTATCTCGCTGTTTATCTCAATTCCGTTAGGCTTGATATTCGGGACGATCGCGGCCCTGAACCGCAACACCTGGATCGACCACGTGATCTCGGTGCTGGTCATCATTTTCATATCTGTTCCGTCATTCATTTTCGGCGCGGTGCTGCAGTATACGCTGACCTTTGCGTGGCCGGTCTTCCCGACACTTTACGATTCCCAGGCAGTGACCTTTGCGCAAAAGATGCATTCGCTGTTTCTGCCCATCGTGGCCCTGTCGCTCAACCCCACCGCCACCATCGCCCGTTATCTGCGCGGCGAGCTGATCGAGAACATCTCTTCCGAATATCTGCTCCTGGCCCGCACCAAGGGCCTGACCAAGGCGCAGGCCATCGTTCGCCATGCCTTCCGCAATTCGCTGATCCCGATCTCCAATACGCTGATCAGCATGATCACCGGTATCATGGGCGGCTCGCTGGTCATTGAGAAGATGTTCGCCATCCCCGGCGAGGGCGGCCTGCTGGTCAAATCGATCTTTGCCGGCGACCATTTTCTGACCGTGGCAGTGCTGATCTTCTATTCGGCGGTGTCGCTGGTCACCATTCTGATCGTCGACCTGTCTTACGGTATTATTGACCCGCGTGTCAGAGTAGGAGGCGGAAAAGCATGATCTACGACAGAAATAATTTGCCGGAAGAGCTCTTGAATCTGCCCGCTTCCGATTTTGAGGCGCTCTATCGTGAAGACATCAAGGACGAGAAATTCCAGACGAAACCGGTGGGCTTCTTTAAGGACGCCGCCATCCGTCTGACCAAGAGCAAGGTCTCCATCATCGCCTTTATCATCATCGGCATCATTATTATTCTGGCCATCGTCGTTCCGCCGCTGTCGCCTTACGGCTTCAACGATCAGAACATCAACGCCAAGTATCTGCCTCCCAAAATGCCCATCGTGGAAAAGCTGGGCATCATGGACGGCACCCGCGTGCTCAAAAGCCGCAAGGTCTCTGCGTTGACCGATCCCGAGCGATATCCCGAGGGCTCGGTTATCGAATACTTCAACGTGGTAACGGTCAAGGGACAGGAGATGTGCGATGTGCGCATCGACGCCTATAAGATGGCCGGTGTGCCCGACAACGAGTATCACTGGTTCGGCACCGACTATCTGGGCCGCGATCTGCTGACCCGTCTGTTCAAGGGAACCCGTATCTCGCTGCTCATCGCGTTCTTCTCGGTGCTGACCAACGTGTTCATCGGCGTGGTCTACGGTGCCATTTCCGGCTACTACGGCGGCAAGATCGACCTGATCCTGACGCACTTTGCCGAGGTGCTGGACGGTATGCCTTATATCGTGGTGACCATCCTGTTCATGATCCTGTTCGGCTCGGGCATGGTCTCCATCGTTCTGGCGCTGACCATCACCGGCTGGATCGGCACCTCCCGTCTGATCCGCGCCCAGTTCTACCGCTTCAAGGGGCGTGAATACGTGTTGGCGGCCCGCACGCTGGGCGTTTCCGACAGGACGCTGATCTTCCGTCACATCCTGCCCAACTGCGTGGGCCCCCTGATCACCCGCGCCATGATCGCCATCCCGGGCGCCATTTTCTCCGAATCCTTCCTGGCGTATCTGGGCCTGGGCATCAAGCCCCCCAATCCCTCTATCGGCGTGCTGCTGTCCGACGGCCAGTCCGTGCTGCTGCAGTATCCTTATCAGACCGTGTTCCCCGCGATCCTGATCTCTGTCCTGATGATCGCGTTCAACCTGTTCTCCAACGGTCTGCGTGACGCGCTCGACCCGACGAAACGCGGAGAGGAGTGATCGTATGGCTGAAACGATGAAATCTGAAATGATGAACGCCGAAGCAGCCGGGGCCGCGGCTCCGGAAAAGGACGTGATCCTGTCCGTGCGGGATCTGCGGATCAGCTTCCGTGCATACGGCGGTCTGGTGCAGGCTGTCCGAGGTGTCAGCTTTGATCTGTATCGGGGCGAAACGCTGGCCATCGTCGGCGAATCCGGCTCCGGCAAATCCGTCAGTATCAAGGCCATCATGGGCATTCTGGCCAACAACGCCATTATCGAATCCGGCGAGATCCTTTATGACGGCAAGGATCTGACCAAGGTGAAGGAAGACGACTTCCACGAGATCCGCGGTCATCGCATCGGCCTGATCTTCCAGGATCCGCTGTCCGCCCTCAACCCGATCATGAAGATCGGCAAGCAGATCACCGAGGTGCTCCGCCTGAAAAAGGGCGTCAGCAAGGCCGAGGCCAAGGAAAAGGCGCTGGAGCTGATGCGAGTCGTGGGCATCCCCGACGTGGAACAGCGCTTTGACCAGTATCCCTTCCAGTTTTCCGGCGGTATGCGGCAGCGCATCGTCATCGCCATCGCCCTGGCGGGCGATCCGGAGATCCTGATCTGCGACGAGCCCACCACCGCTTTGGACGTGACCGTGCAGGCCAAGATCCTGGAGCAGATCAACCAGATCAAGAAGGACCGCAATCTGTCGGTCATCTTCATCACCCACGACCTGGGCGTGGTGGCCAATATGGCCGACCGGGTCAACGTGATGTACGCAGGCAAGATCGTGGAGACCGGCACCAGCGAAGAGATCTTCTTCGAGCCCGCCCATCCGTATACCTGGGCGCTGCTGTCCTCCATGCCCGACCTGCAGACCAAAGACCGTCTGAACGCCATCCCGGGCACACCTCCCAACATGATCTTCCCGCCCAAGGGCGATGCTTTTGCCCCGCGCAACGCTTACGCGCTCAAGATCGATCATGAAAAGGAGCCCCCGATGTTCAAGATCACCGAGACGCACGCCGCCGCCACCTGGCTGCTGCATCCTCAGGCTGCCAACAGCCGCGTGGAGATGCCCGCCAGTCTGAAGGCCCGCATCGAGCGCATGAAAAGGAGTGGAGGTTTCAATGGCTGATTCTGAATACATTCTGGAAGTTAAGAACCTTTGCCAATACTTCACGTCCGGCCGCGGCAGAAAAAAGCTGACGGTGAAGGCCGTGGATGACGTGACCTTCAGCGTCCGCCGCGCCGAGACCTTCGGTCTGGTGGGCGAATCCGGCTGCGGCAAGACCACCACCGGCCGCACCATCATTCGTCTGTACAACCCCACCAGCGGCGAAGTGACCTTTGAGGGGCAGGATATCGCCGGAAAGATGACCCGGAATCTGCGGAAATTCCTCACCTCCAACATCGCCATGATCTTCCAGGACCCCATCGAGTCGCTCAATCCCAAGATGACCATCGAGGAAATCGTGGGCGAGGGACTGAAGGTCCGCGGTCAGAACGATCGGAGTGAGATCCGCCGTCAGGTTGTCCAGATGCTGAACAAGGTCGGTCTGGTAGAAGAACACGCCACCCGTTATCCTCACGAGTTTTCCGGCGGCCAGCGGCAGCGTATCGGCATTGCCCGCGCCATCATCACCAATCCCAAGATGGTCATCGCCGACGAGCCGGTCTCGGCGCTGGACGTGTCCGTCCAGGCTCAGGTCATCAACCTGCTGAACGACCTGAAGGAGGAAATGGGCCTGACCATTCTGTTCATCGCCCATAACCTGTCCGTGGTCAAATATTTCTCCGACCGCATCGGCGTGATGTACTACGGCCATCTGGTAGAGGTGGCCAAGGGCGACGACCTGTATCAAAAGCCGCTGCATCCTTATACCAGAGCGCTTTTGTCGGCCATTCCCGAGCCTAACCCGCTCACCGAGCGTACTCGGGTCCGCATCGACTATGTGCCCGAGCGGGATCACGATTATTCCAAAGAGCAGCCGTCTATGGTAGAGGTCGAGCCGGAGCATTTCGTCTATTGCTCGCCCTCGGAGCTGGAAAAATATCGGGAGATCATTCAAAATGCTTGATTTGCTGTTGAAAAACGGCATGATCTGCGATGGAACGGCAGCATCGCCCTTTGTGGGCGATGTTGCCATACATGGGGGAAAGATCCTTGAGATCGCCCCTTCCATCACAGCGGAAAGTGCCGAAACGGTGGACGTTTCCGGGCTGGTGGTAGCGCCGGCCTTCATCGACATGCATTCCCATTCCGACGCCTGGTTCCGGGTGGACAGCCGCTGCGAGGCCAAGCTTTATCAGGGCGTGGCCACCGAGATCGTTGGCCAGTGCGGCTCCTCCTGCTTTCCCCGCAGCGTCAGCCAAATGAGCGATATCCGCCGCGCCCGTGACGCGGGCAAGCTTTCCCGTTACGCCTCTTATCAGGCCGCCAGCTTTGAAAAGCTGCGCCGCCTTCGCACCGAGGACGACCGGATGTCCACCAATCTGGTGCAGATGGTGGGACACAACGCCATCCGGCGCGGCGTGGTGGGACTGGTACGGCGGCCCGCCTGGGAGGATGAGATCAAGCTCTCGCGGTATTTGCTGGAGGAAAATCTCCGGCAGGGCTGCTGGGGCCTGACGCTGGGTCTGGGCTATCTGCCCGGTATGTTTGCCGAGGCGCATGAGCTCAAGGCGCTGGCCAAAACCTGCTATGTTTACGACGTGCTGCTGGCTGTGCATATGCGGGACGAGGGCGAGCGGGTCTTCGAGGCGTTGGACGAGATGCTGGACGTCGCCCGGGACACCGGCGTACGGCTTGAAATCTCTCATCTCAAGCTGGGTGCAAAAAGCGTCTGGGGCAGGGCAGAGGAGCTTTACGGGCGCATTTTGCGTGCCCGGGACGAGGGACTCTCCGTTACGGCGGATATGTATCCCTATGACGCATGTTCCACCGGGCTTTCCAGCCGGCTGCCCGAATGGGTGCTGGCCGGCGGGACAGAGCAGGCGGTGCGCCGCCTGAGCGGCGGCGAGACCCGGGATCAGATCCTGGCGCTTTTCCGCGAAAAATACCCCGCCCGGGAAGACGGCGACCGTTTTTACGTGGTGGGTACCGGCGGCCGCTGCCCCGATATCGACGGCAAGACCGTGGGCCAGCTCAGCGAGGAGTGGGGGATGCCCGTGCCCGAAGCCATGATCGAGACCCTCATTCGCACCGGCTGCGAGGACGACTGCATCATTTTCAACATGGATCCCCGGGACGTGGAATATCTGCTGCGGCAGCCGGACATTGCCATCGGCTCCGACGCCTCCTGCCGCCCCTTCGACCCCGCCAAGAGCGACGGGAAGCCTCATCCCCGCACCTTCGGGACGTTTCCGCGGTTTTTGCGGCTGTGCAGGGAAAAGAAGCTGTGCTCCATGGAGCAGGCAATTCACCGCATCACCCAGCTCCCTGCGCAGAACATCGGCCTGACCGACCGGGGCGTGCTCAAGCCCGACATGACGGCGGACGTCACGGTGTTCGATTGGAACGCCGTTTCCGACACCGCCACCTATGACGATCCCTTCCAAAAGCCCCTGGGCATCCGTCACGTGATCATGAACGGACAGTTCGCCCTGCGGGACGGCGTCCAGACCGATGCCCGTCTGGGAGATTATCTCATCAAGCGCTGCGATTGACGCAGAAAAAAAACGCCCGCTGAACGATCGTTCAGCGGGCGTTTCGTCATGCTTCAGGGGGTATTCTCCCGGAGCCAGTCGGCCCAGAGCGCGTAATATTTGCCATAGGGATGAGTGTCGTCAAAGGTGTAGGAGCTGATCAGATTGCCGTCTTCGTCGCAGAAGATGGGGTTGACGTCGAGATAAAAGACGGTGGAGCCGTCGGCATAGGCGGCAAGATAGTCGTTGAGCTGGCAGATGCGGGGGTTGTTGATGACCTTGTCGGTGTCAGACCGCTTTTTTCCTACATGGAGATTGGCCTGAACAATAAGATAGGCGTCGGGCTGCAGCCCGCGGATCCAGTTGAGCAGATCCCCGTAAGCGCCGGAGGTCCCCTCCAGATTATAGCCCAACTCATTGATGCCCAGCATGATAAAGATCCGGTCGTACTGGTGGTCGGTGAGAATATCCTCCAGCAGCGTTCCCTTTTCCCAATCACCGATGCTGCTCTCTTTTTTGCGGACGCTGTATACGTCCATGCCGGTGGTGCAGAAAAAGTCGGCCTCGGTGATGCCGGAATACTTTGCGATGCCCACCGTGCGGGAGTCGCCGATGAACAGCGCGTTTTCAAAGGGGTTTTCCGGCTTTGCGGGGGGCTGAGGCTCGGGATCCGGCTCGGGAAGGGGCTCGGGATCCGGCTCGGGAGCCGGATCGGGAGAAGGCTCCGGCAGGGCCGGGTCATTCTCCTCCGATGCCTGGTCCGGCCCAGACGCAGGATCGGCAGGGCCGGCAGGCGCAGGGTCACTCTCCGCAGGCAGCGGATCGGGCAGCGGATCGAGCGAGGGGAGCTCCGCGATCTGCGGCGTAGGATCCTCGCTGGGAGGGAGATAGACCGATTTCAGCGCGTCCACAAGCCCCATCTCCTTCCAGAGAAAGGGCGACGCCACGGCCATGGTGAGCACCAGCAGCAGTATAAAGGGATAACGAAGCAGTTTTTTCATACGTTCACCTGACGCTTAAAAGCGGAAATAGAGGAAGGGATCGTTGAGACCCCGATACAGGCAATAGATCGCGCCCCAGAAGATCGCCAGCAAAAGCACCACAGCCAGAGGCGTGTGCTCGATCTTTTTCCAGATTTTTTTGGGATAGGGCGTGCAGAAGAGCAAACAGATCAAAAGCATCAGGCCGAAGGCTTTGCCCTGCTCGATCCAGTCGCCCGCCATCAGACCGGCAAATCGGCCCGTAAAGGGAAACAGGCGGCCGAAATAAATGCCGAGCTGGCGAAAGTCGGTGATGGCGAACAGCATCCACGAAAGGGGAATGACAAAGATCATATAAAGATGGCCGAAAAACGGCCTGCGCTCCAGCGCGCGCCGCAGGCCCTTGCGCTCAATGAACAGCAGCACAAAGAGCAGCATCCCCCAAAGGATGAAGTTCCAGCTGGCGCCGTGCCAGAAGCCCGTGAGCAGCCAGACGATCAGAAGATTGCGCCCTGTCGTCCACTCGCCGCGGCGGTTGCCGCCCAGGGGGATGTAAACATATTCCCGAAACCAGGAGCCCAGCGTGATGTGCCACCGCCGCCAAAACTCTGTCATGCTCAGCGAGAGATAGGGATCACGGAAATTTTCCGGCAGGTCAAAGCCCATCACGTGCCCCAGACCCACCGCCATCAGCGAATAGCCGTAAAAGTCAAAATAGAGCTGAAAACTGTATGCAGCGGCGCCCATCCAGGCCAAAGGCGTGGAGATGCTGTCGAAGCCCACGGCGGCGATATCGCTCCACAGCGCGCCCACGTTGTTGGCCAACAGCACCTTGAAGCCCAGCCCCAGGGTAAACAGCCGCAGGCCCCGGTCCACCCGGGCCAGGGAGGTCTTGCGGGAGCGAAGCTGGTGTGCCACCGTATTGTATTGCACGATGGGACCGGCGATGAGCTGGGGGAACATGCAGAGATAGGCCCCCAGCCGGATCGGCGACCGCTCGGGCGGGACGACCTCGCGGTAGGCGTCGATGAGATAGGATGCGATCTGGAAGGTGTAAAAGCTGATACCGATGGGCAGGATGAGCTCCCAGGTGCGGACGGCGGTGTGGTGGGTGAAACGTCCGATCAGCGCCGAAGCATTGTCCCAGAAAAAGCCGGCGTATTTGAACAGAAACAGCCAGGCAAAGTCATACACCAATCCCAAAATCAGCCACAGCTTTCGGTGAGGCTTTCCGGCGGCCAGCCGGAGCCCGATGAACCAGTTGACCAGGATGGTGACCGGCAAAAGCAGGATATACAGCGGCGTTTCCCATGCGCCGTATGCATAAAAGACCAGACTCCCCAGCAGCAAAAAGGCGTTGCGCGCCTTGTCGGGCAGGAGAGCGTAGATCAGAAAAAACAGAGGCAAAAAGACAAAGATAAACGGAAGGCTGCTGAAAACCACGAATATCCCCCTAAACAGAACTTAAATCATCAGCGCAGAAAGGCCGCCGTGATGCAGACGGCGTTGTCGACGGACAGGGTCACGGTGACCCCGTTTTCCGCGACGGATACCCGCGGCGTGACCGACGCGCCGGCGGGAAGCTGCCGATGATAATCGGCGGCAAAGCCGGAGAAGGAAAACCCTTCCGGCAGATACCGGGCGCACAGCCCGATGGCGCGGACGTTGTTGCAGTGCCGGTTGGTGTCCAGCATTTCCGCCGTCACGGGGAAGGCGGGCATCTCCGGCCCTTCGGCAGGCGAAAGGCGGCGGGGAAGTCCCTCCGGCGGCGCCAGCTCGGCGGGCTCCAGATAATCCTGACAGCCGGAGACAGCGGGGACCGGCTTCTGCGAAGCCTTGTCAAACAGGACCCACAGGGCGTCGCCCTCTGCCAGGAGAGCGCCGTCTTCGCTCCGCAGCCAATAATGACGGTGAGCCATGGAGATCCGGCAGGAATAGACCTGTGTGCTCACGGTCACGGTCGAGCCGATCTTCGGAAGGGGTGCCAAAAGGCGTACCCGCCAGCGGGAGAGCAACCAACCCTGCCCCCGTGCGTCCAGCACGGAAAGTCCCAGTCCTGCGTCCTCCGCCTGGAAGGCGCCGCAGTCCTGAAACAGATCCAGCAGCGCCGTCAGCGAGAGCCGACAGTCGGGCGCCAGCTGGCTGTAGCTTACGCGGGCCTTTGTCGTATACATCAAACCCCTCCCCGGACGTCAAAAACCGATCATTACAACATTTAAGTATAGCATAAGAAAAGGCGCCCCGCAAGGGGCGCGCTTGGAAAAGTTGACGGATCCTTCCCGCCCTCTCAAAGTCTGCGGACGGCAGTTTCTGCGGGATGCTCCACCGTGGGAGCGGCGGCGCTCCGCCGCCCGGCCTCCGGCAGCGTCCCGGGGCGGTTTTCCGGCTGAAACTCCGTCATGTCCGCCCAATAGCGCTTTGGCATATGGGTCATGCGGCATTTCGGGTTGGTGCGGCTCTCGATGCCCACGGTGTCGTAAAACCGCGTCCAAAGACGTCGGTAAAAGAGCTCCCGCTCCGACGGCGCGGGAAGCTGCGCCTGCTCCATGGGCAGGATCATGCTCTGTCCGCCGCTGCATACCAGCGCCAGCCTGCGGGACCGGTCAAAGATCAAAAAGCTCTGTTCTGGCATCCGCAGCTGAAAATGCCGCCCCAGCAGGGGAAGAACGTGATTTTTCGGGGTGATCTCGGCGGCCAGCGCGCCGCCGTATTCCGAAAAGCGGACGAAGCCCTTGAACAGATGTGCCTCGCCGGAAACGCTTCGCGCAGCGGTGATCACGCTGTGGACACAGGGCTCGGTGAGCATCCGCATCACGGCCGAGCCCTTTTGATATCCAAGACGGAGAAATGCCAGGATCGCCAATTCTTTTTCCTCCATACAGGAAAGAAAAGACAGCTCCACGCAATAAAGGGCGTCGGTCCCCAGCTTTGCGGGGATCGAGCGGAGCACCCGGTCGGCCTTTTCCGGCTCGGTGTCCACGGTGACGGTCTGCAAAAAGGTCGTCTGGTCGCCGCCCTCCGGGAAAATGGCAAGCGGGTCCTCCCGCCGGTAAAAGGCGCGGAACACGCAGCACAGCAGACCTTCGAAGCTGCCGTCATACTGATATACTACATCTGTCCGGTCAGACATGCTTTCACATCCTCCATGGTGGGATCGAAAAGACTGAGTTGGTCGGCCTGCTCCATCGACTCCAGCGCAGCGTCGCTCAAAAGCGCCCGCAGGATGGCGTCGTGGGTCATCACAATGCCCGGAAAGGCCCTGCCCCTGCAGAGTGTAAAGTACTTCGCACGTTTCAGAACGACCCCAAGCTTTTTCAGTCCGTCAAAGTCCAGCGTCCCGGCGCGGCGGGCCTTGACGATGCGCCGGGCGCTTGTCACGCCGATCCCCGGCACCCGCAAAAGGACCTCGTAATCGGCTTTGTTGACTTCCACGGGAAATTGCTCTGTGTGGCGCAGCGCCCAGTCGCATTTCGGGTCGAGATAAGGGTTGAAATTGGGATGCGCCTCATCCAGCAGCTCGGAAGCGTCGAACTGATAAAACCGCATGAGCCAATCGGCCTGATAAAGCCGATGCTCCCGCAAAAGCGGCGGCTTGGTGTCCGGCGCGGGCAGATGCTTGCCCTCGGCCACGGGAAGATAGGCCGAGAAAAACACCCGCTTGAGCGCGTATTTTTCGTAAAGCGCCGCGGAGAGCCGCAGGATCTGGAGATCGCTTTCCGGCGTGGCGCCCACGATCATCTGCGTGCTCTGCCCCGCAGGGGCAAAGCGCGGCGCATGGCGATAGCGGACGAGCTCCTGCTTTCCCCGGGCGATGCCGTCCCGCAAAAATCCCATGGGGGCGAGGATATCCTGTCGGCTTTTGTCCGGCGCCAGAAGCGCCAGACTCTGCCGCGAGGGCAGCTCGATGTTGACGCTCATCCGGTCGGCAAACAGCGCCAGCGCCTGCAAAAGCTCCGGGCTCGCCCCGGGGATGGCCTTTGCGTGGATATAGCCGTAAAAGCGGTATTCCACCCGCAGAATGCGCAGGGTCTCCAGCATGAGTTCGCAGGTGTGGTCGGGGCTTTGCACTACGCCGCTGGAAAGAAAAAGCCCTTCGATATAATTCCGCCGGTAAAACTGCATGGTGAGATCGGCCAGCTCCCGCGGAGTAAAGGTGGCGCGGGGCGTGTCGTTGCTGCGGCGGTTGACGCAGTAGCTGCAATCGTAGCAGCAGGCGTTGCTTTGCAGTACCTTCAGCAGGGTGATGCAGCGGCCGTCGGCGGCGAAGCTGTGGCAGCAGCCCGCTGCCATCACGGCGCCGATCCCGCCGGGGCGGGCGGCCCGGTCCACGCCGCTGGAGGTGCAGGCGGCGTCGTATTTTGCGGCGTCGGCCAGAATGGTCAGCTTTTGCAGCAGATCCATCGCCGTTCCCTCCCCTCAAAAAATAGAACATTTGTTCGAAAATATGATAGCACGGTTTGTCCGGAATTGCAAGACCTTTTTTGAATCGTTTGCCAAAACATGAAAAAGGAAGGCGGCGCCGCAAAAGCGGCGCCGTCATCCTTCGAAAAGCCAATCGGCTTTACAGAGACTGATCTTCCTTGCTGTGATCCGGCTGTACGATCCCGTCGCACAGCGTGTCGAAATCCAAAAACATGCCGTCCTGAAGGATCAGCGTCCCCACGGCGTACAGCGTGATTTCCGAAAAGCGATCCTCCGGGACGGGAAAGGCCTTTTCCTGCCCGTCGTAGGAAAAGACGATCATATGGCGCACCCGGGGCACCGAGGCGGGGTAAAGGGGATGGGGGCCGATATCCTGATATTTGTCGGTGACGCGGGCCTCGTGGGTTTCCAGCGGCGCCGGCTCGTTTTCCCGTTCCATGGCGTCCTCGCGGGCGGCCTTTTCCGCGGCGATGCTGCGTCTGGCGGCCCGGAGGAGCAGCCCGAGCCCCGCAAAAAGCAAAGCGGCGGCAAGGGGGATCAGAACAAAGGGAACGAGGCGTCCTGAGACGGGATGGGCGGATACAAGACACATCATGCAAAGACCTCCTTTTTGCGGCGCCTGCCGGCGCGGCGTTTTTCTTTTATCCTATCACATCTTTCCTGAAAAGGCACGCTATGATTTGTTGCGCTGAAAATTTTCATTCCATGCATAAAATTATCGGAAAACGGGTCCAAGTCTGTTGACAAGCGGCCGTCGGATAGGCTACAATAAACAAGATGATTCGCGTTTTCCGCTTCCGATTTTTGGAGCGGCGGAGCGCTTGCGGATATGGGAGGGCTTATGAAAGGAATTTGCGTTCGAAACGAGATCGGCCCCTTGAAAAAGGTGATGCTGCACCGCCCCGGGAAAGAGCTTCTGCACCTTACGCCCGACCGGCTTCCGGAGCTTTTGTTCGATGATATCCCCTTTTTGAAGATCGCGCAGCGGGAGCACGACGCCTTTGCCGCCGTCCTTCGGGAAAACGGCGCGGAGGTGGTCTATCTGGAGGACCTGATGACGCAGGTGCTGGAGGAGCATCCCGAGCTGGTCAAGCCGTTTTTGTATCAGTGGCTCAGCGAGGGCGATATCAAGACCGCCAAATGGCAGGATAAGCTCTATCATTTCATGACCGAGCGGTATCAGGGCAAGGCGCTGGTGGAAAAGACCATGGAGGGCATTGCCATGCAGGAGCTGGGCAACGTGTCCGCCGAGTCGCTGCAGGATATGATCGCACCCATGGACGATCTGCTGGTCGCGCCCATGCCCAATCTGTATTTCACCCGCGACCCATTTGCCTCCGTGGGGCGGGGCGCGCTGCTGCACAAGATGTATTATCCCACCCGCTGCCGCGAGACGATCTATGCGGACTATATCTTCCGCTATCATCCCGATTTTGCCGGGAAGGTCAAGCTCTATTACAACCGGGATCTTCACGCCACCATCGAGGGCGGAGATGTGCTCAATCTGACGGCCGACACGCTGGCTATCGGCATTTCCCAGCGCACCTCGCCCGACGGCATCGAGATCGCCGCGCGCAACCTGTTCCGCGACCCCGAGACCGAGATCCGCACGGTGCTGGCCTTCGACATTCCGTCCTGCCGGGCGTTTATGCATCTTGACACCGTCTTCACCCAGATCGACGTGGACAAATACACCGTCCACCCCGCGATCCTCGGCCCGCTGACCGTTTATGAGATCACTCCCGATCCCAAGGACGCCGATGAGCTGCGCATCCGCCGGATCGACGCGGATCTGGAGCATATTCTCGAGGAATATACGCACGTGGACAAGGTGGAGCTCATCCAGTGCGGCGGCGGCGACCCCATCGCTGCGGCCCGGGAGCAGTGGAACGACGGCTCCAACACCCTGTGCATCGCCCCGGGGAAGATCGTGGTTTACGAGCGCAACGACGTGACCAACGCCATTTTGCGGGACAAGGGGATCCAGGTCCTGGAGATCCCGTCGTCGGAGCTGTCCCGCGGGCGGGGCGGCCCCCGGTGCATGTCCATGCCGCTGATCCGCGGCGAATGATTTCGTTTATCAGTACTCTTTATATAATATTTTTAGGAGGAAAGAACTATGGGACTGAACATCAGGGGAAGAAGCTTCCTCACTCTGCTGGACTTTACGCCCGAAGAGATCAATTATCTGCTGGACCTGTCCGCTGAGTTCAAGCGGATGAAGTACAACGGTGTGGAGCACAAATGGCTCACCGACAAGCAGGTCGTGCTGCTGTTCGAGAAGACCTCTACCCGCACCCGCTGCGCCTTTGAAGTGGGCGCCCGCGATCTGGGCATGGGCGTGACCTTCCTGGATCCCAATTCTTCTCAGATGGGCAAGAAGGAATCTCTGGCCGACACCGCCAAGGTGCTGGGCCGTATGTATGACGGTATCGAATACCGCGGCTTCAAGCAGTCCGTGGTAGAGGATCTGGCCAAGTATTCCGGCGTCCCCGTGTGGAACGGCCTGACCGACGATTTCCATCCCACCCAGATGCTGGCCGACATCCTGACCGTGAAGGAAGAGTTCGGCGACCTGCGCGGCCGCAAGCTGACCTTCTTCGGTGACGCCCGCAACAACGTTGCCAACTCTCTGATGGTGGTCTGCGCCAAGCTGGGCATGCATTTCTGCGCCTGCGGCCCCCAGGAGCTGATGCCCGCCGAGGCGCTGGTGGAGAAGTGCCGCGCCGTGGCCGCCGAGACCGGCGCCGTGCTGGAGTTCACCAGCGACGTGGCCCAGGGCGCCAAGGACTGCGACGTCCTTTACACCGATATCTGGCTGTCCATGGGCGAGCCCGCCGAGCTGTGGGAAAAGCGCATCAAGCTGCTGCTGCCCTATCAGGTCAATCAGAAGCTGATGGATATGGCCAAGCCCACCGCCATCTTCATGCACTGCCTGCCCTCCTTCCACGATCGTGAGACCACCGTGGGCGAGGACATCTATCAGAAGTTCGGCCTGGAAGCCATGGAAGTCACCAACGACGTGTTCCTGGGCAAGCAGGCCCGCCAGTTCCAGGAGGCGGAGAACCGCATGCACACCATCAAGGCCGTTATGTACGCCACGTTGAAATAACCTATGGCAGAACGGATCGTTGTAGCTCTGGGCGGCAACGCTTTGGGGAAGACCCCCGAGCAGCAGCTGGAGCTGGTGAAGAGCACCGCCAGGCCCATTGTGGATCTGGTGGAAAAGGGTTATGAAGTCATTATCGGCCACGGCAACGGCCCCCAGGTGGGCATGATCAACCTGGCCATGGAGTTTTCCGCCAACAAGGGCGGCAATACGCCGTATATGCCGTTCCCCGAGTGCGGCGCCATGACGCAGGGCTATATCGGCTATCATCTGCAGCAGGCCATCCAGCAGGAGCTGGAGCGCCGCGGCATCCGCAAGGAATGCGCCACCGTGGTCACCCAGGTGGTGGTGGATGAAAACGATCCCGGCTTCCGGAATCCCACCAAGCCCGTGGGCAGCTTCTATACCAAGGAAGAGGCTGAGGCCATCGCTGCGGAAAAGGGCTTTGTCTTTGTGGAAGACGCCGGCCGCGGCTATCGCCGCGTGGTGCCCTCTCCCATCCCCAAGCGCATCGTCGAGCGCAGGGTGGTGGAGCAGCTTGTGGAAGCGGGCGACGTGGTCATCACTGTGGGCGGAGGCGGAATTCCGGTGGTGGAGACGGCCGAAGGCCTGAAGGGCGTGGCCGCCGTCATCGATAAGGACCGCGCCAGCGCAGTGCTGGCCCGCGACGTCAAGGCCGACCGGCTGATCATCCTTACCGCGGTAGACCGGGTGTACGTCAATTTCAACAAGCCCGATCAGCAGGAGCTTGCCCGGATGACGCTGGAGGATTGCCGGCGGTATATCGGGGAAAAGCAGTTTGCTCCCGGCAGCATGCTCCCCAAGGTGGAATCCTGCATGGAGTTTGTGCGGGACAGCGCCCCCGGCGCCACCGCGCTGATCACTTCTCTGGCCCGTGCCGCCGAGGCGCTGGAAGGGAAGACCGGCACCGTCATTACAAAATAAGACTTCATTTTGCAAAAAGCGCGTATGCAGCAGCATACGCGCTTTTTTTATATTTTTTTGCGATAGGGGGTTGACAATATTCCATTTGTAGAATATTATATAACAAGTGGAATACGAAAGGAGGAAAATACATGCTGAAACATGGAATTTTGGGCCTTTTGAACTATCGTGATATGACGGGCTATGAGATCCGGGGCGTTTTTCGGGATTCTCTCAACTTCTTCTGGCAGGCGCAGACCAGTCAGATCTACCGGGAGTTGAAGGATCTGAAGACCCGCGGCTGGGTCACGGACGTCACCGTTCCGCAGCAGGGAAGGCCGAATAAAAACGTCTTTTCCGTCACCGAGGCGGGCCGGGAAGAGCTGCGCCGCTGGCTGCGGGAAGAAACATTCGAGCTGGGGAACAGTCCGCTGCTCATGCGGACCTTTTTCCGCGGCGAGCTTTCGCCGGAGGAGAATATCCGCTATTTTCAGGGGATCCGCGCCTTTGCCCTGCAGGCGCTGGAAGAAATGAAGCAGCCGCCCGCCATCGCCGCGGGGTATGAAAAGACCATAGACGATTCGCGGCGGGCTGCCTACTGGGGCATGACCATCGAATACGGCGTCATGTATCTGGATATGCTCCGCCGGTGGAGCGAATCCTGTATCAAACGATTGGAGGGATTGCAGCATGAAGATCCTGCTGATTAACGGAAGCCCCAAGGGGAGCGGCAGCAATTCTCTGCGCCTGTCTGAGGCCTTTCTCGAAGGCTTACGCTCTGTCGCGGCAGATGCGGAGATCGAGAGAGTCGATCTTCGGGAAAAGCAGATCGAACCCTGCCGGGGCTGCTTCTGCTGCTGGAGCAAGACCCCCGGCCGCTGTGTCATCGACGACGATATGGCGGAGCTTTTGGAAAAGCGGATCCGCGCCGACCTGGTGGTGTGGAGCTTCCCGCTCTATTTCTTCAGCGTCCCCGGTCCGCTGAAAAACTTCATCGACCGCCAGCTTCCCATGGCGCTCCCCTTCATGACGGAGAACACCGACGGTACGGGCAGCGGCCGCCACCCCATGCGTTATGATATGAGCCGCCAGCGAAACATCATCATCTCTACCTGCGGCTTTTATTCCGCCGAAAAGAATTACGACAGCGTCTGCTCGATGTTTGATCATTTCTGCGGAAAGGGCAGATACGAGACGATCTTCTGCGGTCAGGGCGAGCTGTTCCGCGTCAAGGAGCTTTCCGAGCGGACGGGCGAGTATCTGGCTCTTTGCCGCAAGGCCGGGCAGGAATATGCAGGAGGCGGGATCGCGCCGGAAACGAAAGCGCAGCTTTCCCAACTGCTGTTTCCGAAAGAGACCTTCGAGGCCATGGCCGACGCCAGCTGGGGCGTGGACCGGAAGACGGGGGAAAAGGAGCCTGAGGCGCTGTCCTTCACCCGCCAGATGGCGGCACTGTATAACAAAAACAGCTACGACGGCAAGGAACGCGTGCTGGAGATGCACTATACCGATCTGGACGAGACCTATCAGATCCTGCTGGAACAAGAGGGGAGCCGGGTGCTTTCCAAACCGGAAAAGCCTTATACCACCCGGATCGAAACGCCCTTTACCCTCTGGCGGCAGATCGCTGCGGGCGAGATCCGCGGCGACGCCGCGCTGATGCAGGGGAAATACCGGGTCATGGGCGACTTTGATCTGATGATCCAATGGGATCGCTGGTTCGGTTCGCCAGACCGGGAAGCGGACGTCCCCGCGCAAAAAAAGAGCGGTAAAAAGCCGCCAAAGATGGTGCTGATGCTCCTTTGCTGGACAGCGATGTTTACCGGCGTTTCCATCGACCCCAAATGGGGCGCCTTTCTTGCACTGGCGATCATTGCGCTGCTTCCCGTTTTGACACTTCGCCGCGAGCGGAATGTTTACGACACCTTGACGGGCGCCGCCACGGCGCTGCTGTGCGGACTGGCGCTGGTGACCGGAAAGGGCGCGCCGACGCTCTATCTCGGCTATCTGGCCTTCGGCCTGCTGTGGCTGCTTTCCTGTTTTACCAAAGAACCGCTTTGTGCGGCTTATGTCAAATACGCCTACGGCGGCGACAGCGCGCTGCAAAACCCCATTTTTATGAAAACCAATTACATCCTTGCAGCAGGGTGGGGGACTCTGTTCGTGCTCGCCGGCGCTGCGATGCCCCTGCTGCAGCACATCGGACGGATGGATCTGGGGCAGATCGCCCTTTATGTGCTGATGGCGCTGATGGGCGTCTTCACCGGCTGGTTCCAGAAATGGTATCCCGCTCACGTGGCGGCGGGGAAAAACCGTCTATAAAATCATTAAGGAGGCAATACTATGAATTCTTCTGTGAAAAAAGACAAGGCCGGGATCCTTACGATCATCGGCATGGCCGTGATGATCCTTCTTACCGCGATCAAGGTGGCAGCGTCGTCACAGATCGCCGCCGCCGCGCTGCTCATTGTCGGCCTGGCGTCCTTCTTTGCCGTGGAAGCTGTGGCAAAAACCCCGGATGCCGAATCCGGGCTTAGCTTCAAGCGGTTCTTTTCGGATCTGAAAAAGCCCGGCGTGATCCCTCTGATCCTGCTTATGCTGGCGCTTATGCCCGCTGAGCTGTTTCTGAGCAAGCTTCTGATGGGCAGCGCTTACGTAGACCATGTGCTGGGGCGGACCAATCTCGCGACAATGAGCCTCTCGACGCTGCTGATCGATCAGATTTTCGTGGTGCTCGGCGAAGAGATCGCATTTCGCGGCTTCTTTTTGGGCAAGGGCATGAAGCAATTCCCGTTCTGGCCGGTGGCGATCCTTTCTGCCGTTGTCTTTTCGGCGGCACATTTTGCCGCAGGCGAGGCGGTCATCGTAGCATGGGATCTTGGCGGGATCTTTATCGACTCCCTGCTTTTTGCACTGATTTACCGCAAGTCGGGCAACTGTCTGATGAGCTGCATTCCGCATTTTCTCAACAACGTGCTCGGCCTTTTCCTTGTGCGGATCCTGTTCGGATAATGCTGTGAGGGAGGCGCTTCGTAAGGAAGCGCCTCCTTTGGGCATTTGAGAGCAATGCAATAGAAAAGCAGGATATTCAGAGGAAATTGACAATGCTGAATAGAGACAGTATAATCATCCCAACCAATCGGAAGTTGTGGAGGTGAAATCATGAATTATCTTGAAGAATACTATAACAAATATGATGAAGAAGGGCGCCTTCTTTCCCGTCATGGGCAGGTGGAATACCTGACCACGATGAGATACATAGAAGAATGTCTGAAAGGCATTTCAACTCCAAGCATCCTTGAAGTAGGCGCAGGCACAGGACGCTACAGTGTGACACTGGCAAAGCAAGGGCGGCACGTGACCGCTGTTGAGCTGATTGAACATAATCTGGAAATACTGAAATCCAAATTAGAGGGTACGGAGCCTATCACAACAATCCAAGGAAATGCCCTGGATCTGTCCCAGCTTTCTGACAATTCTTTCGATCTGACCATGTTGCTCGGCCCGATGTATCACCTTTACACGAAAGAAGAAAAGCTGAAAGCACTTTCTGAAGCGGTGCGCGTGACAAAACCAGACGGTTATATCATGGTGGCTTATTGTATGAATGAGCCGACCGTCATACAGTATGTATTCGGTCTGAACCATCTGCATGAAGTGATGGAACTCAATATGCTAACCTCTGACTGGCATTGTATCAGTGAGCCGAAGGATCTTTTTGAGATGGTGCGCACAGAAGAGATTGCGGACTTGGATTCGGCGGTTCCTGTGAAAAGAATCAAACTGGTCGCTACAGATGGGGCGACGAATTATAATCGAGCGTGTA
>JAFOPS010000044.1 GCA_017394205.1 Clostridia bacterium
GAAAAGGGCGCCCGTCTGATCAACATGGATTCCGCCGCGCCCAACGCCGCTTTTGGAGAATATGCCCGGGCAGGGCGCTTCCTTCCCGGCGGAAGCGCGTTGCGGGCCGAGGTGCCCTACGGCGCCTCCCGCTTCGATTTTTCCATGGAGGCGGACGGGGTTCTTCATTATATCGAGGTCAAGGGCGTCACGCTGGAGGAGGGCGGCCTGGTCCTCTTTCCCGACGCGCCCACCCTACGGGGCGTAAAGCACCTGCGGGAGCTGGCGGCGGCCCGGGCTGCCGGGCTGGGCGCTCATGTGGTTTTTATCGTTCAGATGGCGGACGTGCGGGGCTTTCTGCCCAACGACCGCACACACCCCGCCTTCGGCGCGGCCCTGCGGGAAGCGGCGTCCGCCGGGGTGGACGTCCGGGCGCTGGAATGCGCCGTCACCCCCGACGGCATGGAGATCACCCGCCCCGTTCCGGTGCTGCTCTAAGCCCCGGTCTTTCGCTCCAGCTCCGCCAGACGGGCCTCGATCTCCGTCAGGCGGCGGTCCGGCGGCGAAGACGCGGGCGTTTGCAGATTCTGGCCCTGGGCCGAGGCGGTCTCCAGCACCTGCGCCGTGAGCATCAGCGCGTTGCCCAGCGCGTTTTGCTGGTTGGGCGTCAGCCGCTCGGCTGCGGCAAAGCCCACGGCCGCCGCCAGTGCGCACAGCACCCGCGGCGGCAGGTCGAAAAATCCGCTGCTTGCCACCGAAACGCCCCCTTTTTTCTTTCACTTGCCATTTTCCCCGGCTTGCCGTATAATAAAGCTGATCTGAAACAACCTTATGCAGGGAGGGATGCGGAAATGAAAAAGGCTTTGGCGCTGCTGCTGACGCTGGCGCTGGCGCTGGCCGTGCTGCCCGCGTCCGTCCCGGTCTTTGCCGCCGACAGCTATCTGATCACCATCGCCGAGGACTCCGTCCTCACCGACGCCTCCGACAACGGCATGGCCCTGTATCTGGACGGCATCATTTACACACCCTACACCACCCTGCAAAAGCTTCGCGGCGTAGGCTGCTCCTACAACGCCGCCGACCAGATGGTCACCGTGTTCCGCACGGGCAACGCCATCTATTTCGAGCTGGACACCGGCAACACGTACACCTTTGAAAACCGCCAGATCCAGGTCTCGGCCAAGATGCGGGGCGGCGTGCCCTATCTTCCCATCCAGGTGGTGTGCAGCTGGCTGAATCTGTACTTTGCCTTTGTTCCCGCCGCCGAAAGCGGCGTGGGTTATCCTGTGATCCGCGTGGCGGGCAACACACCCTCCGCCTCCGAGGCGTCGGTGATCGCCCGCAATCTGGACGCGCTGGCCGACGTGGCCGACGCCCGCAACATCAACAGCGGCCTTGTCACCCCCGGGAACGACACGCCCCCGGCGCCGCCTCCCGCGCCCGCCGCGCGGGATATTTCGCTGCTGTTTTCCGGCTCGCCCGACGATTCCCTGCCCTATCTGCTGGACACGCTGGAATCCTCCCGCTTTTCCGCCGCCTTCTTCTTTCCCTCCGACGCGCTCGCCGGGTCGGCCGACCAGATGCGGCAGGTCTTTTGCCGGGGCTGTTCCCTGGGGATCCTGCTTTCAAGCGACGACCCCGCGGCCGAGGCCGAGGCCGCTTCGGAGGAGCTGGCCGCCCTGCTGCACATCCGGGTGCGGCTGGTGTCCGTGGCCGATCCGGAATCCGTTTCCGAGCAGCAGCGCGTCGATCTGAACCGGGCGGGCTTCCGGCTGTGGCTCCCCACCTATGACGTCTATGCCGACGGGCTCACCGCGCCGCGCCTCCGCACGGCCATGCAGCAGACCCTTCGTACCGCCGAAAGCGGCGGCACGCTCCTGCTCCGCCCCGACGAGCTGACCCAGCAGGTGCTGCCCGTGATCTGCAGCTATCTCACGGCGCAGAACTACACCGTCCTCCCCGTGCGGGAATGGACGGCGACCCCGGCCTGAGCCGTCAAATGCAGTCTTCCTTTTGCATTTCCGCTCCTTTGCCCCACAATAGGCGGCAAAGGAGTGATTTTTTATGAATCAAACGGTTTGGATCTCCTGTGCGCTGGCAGCGGTCACCGGGGCCTTCGGCTACTTTTTCAAGCGGCTGATCTCGGGCCACGACGCCCTCCGCAAGGATCTGGAGGAGGAGAAAAAGCAGACGGCCAGGGCCCTCGACCGCATCCGGGAGAGCTATCTCCGCTACGATGAGTTCTGCCGCTTTCAAACCTCCATCGAGCAGAAGCTGACGCAGATCTATGACATCCTTGTCGCCAAGCGCTAAGGCGGCCTGCGCCGCCGATCCGCTGCTCTTCGGCCGGACCTATCTGCCCCATTATTTCACGCTCCCTTCGCCGCCGTTTCACCGGCGGCTTTGCCGTCTGTGGGCCAAAACCGTGATGCGGGGGCTGGATCCTCTGGCTGACGGGACGGCCGCCATGCTGGAAGGCCCCGGCTGCCGGCTTGCGGTGGCCGCGCCCCGGGGCCATGCGAAATCCACGCTGATGAGCCTGCAGAACGTGCTGCACGCGGCGCTTTACGGCTACAAAAAGTACATCCTGCTGGTCTCGGACACCGAGTCCCAGGCCGCCGCCTTTCTGGACGCCGTCAAGACCGAGCTGGAGGACAACGAGGCGATCCTGCGGGACTTCGGCGCGCAAAAGGGACGGGTGTGGAAAAGCACTGTCATCCTGCTGGAAAACGGCGCCCGCATCGACGCCGTGGGCTCGGGGCAAAAGCTGCGGGGCCGGCGGCACGGCGCCCGCCGCCCCGATCTGATCTTGCTGGACGACGTGGAAAACGATCAGGAGGTGCTGTCCGCCGACCTGCGGCAAAAGCTGGAGCGGTGGTTTTTCGGCGCGGTGAGCAAGGCGGGCGACCGCTATACCGACATCGTGTGCATCGGCACCGTGCTCCATCATGACAGCCTGCTGAGCCGTCTGCTGAACAACCCGGCCTATAAATCGCTGCGCCTGCAGGCGGTGGAGCGGTTTTCCGAAAGCGATCTGTGGCGGCGCTGGCAGGCGCTCTATACCGATCTTTCCGACCCCAAGCGGGACAAGACCGCTCTGCGCTTTTTCACCGCCCACAAGAAGGAGATGCTGGCGGGGACGAAGGTTCTGTGGCCCAAAAAGCTCTCGTATTACGAGCTGATGTGCATGATGGTGAGCGAGGGCGAGGGGATCTTTTATCAAGAGATGCAAAACACCCCCGTGGATCCGCAAAGCTGCCTGTTCCCGGCGGAATGGTTCCGCTATTACGACCCCGAGGGCGTGGATTTTTCCCGCGGCTTCCGGTTCTTCGGCTATTGCGACCCCAGTCTTGGCAAAACGGCTGCCGGTGACTTTTCGGCTATCGTGATCCTGGCGCGGGAGCAGCGCTCCGGCCTGCTCTATGTGCTGGAGGCCGATCTGCAGCGGCGGCATCCCGACGTCATCATCCGGGACATTCTGGAGCACGCGCTGCGGCTGGAACGGGAATACGGCCGGGGCTTCGACGCCTTCGGCGCCGAAACCAATCAGTTCCAATGGTTCCTCAAGGAGCGTCTGGCCGCCGAGAGCGCCGCCCGGGGCGTCTATCTCCCCATCCGTGAGGTGCGCTCCGCTTCGGACAAGACCCTGCGCGTCCAATCGCTGCAGCCCGACATCCGCAACGGCTATCTCCTGTTCCGGCGGGATCAAAAGGAGCTTTTGCATCAGCTTTCCCAATTCCCAATGGGACGCTATGACGACGGCCCCGACGCGCTGGAGGGCGCCGTCCGCCTGTGCAAGCAGGGCGAGCGGCTGTTTACCCTCCCGCTGAAGGCGTGATCCGGTTTCCCTTTGCAAAAAGCGCGGCGTTTGCCGCGCTTTTTGCTTGTAACAGGATAAAAAACGTGCTACAATCAAATTGTTAATTATCCAATGAGGAGGAATTGTTTATGCGCGTATTCATCAGCGCCGACATCGAGGGCACTACCTTTACCACCCTGTGGGACGAGACCGAGCGCGGCAAAGATCTGTATCCCGCCGCCGCCCGTCAGATGACCGCCGAGGTCAAGGCCGCCTGCGAGGGCGCCATCGCCGCCGGCGCCGACTATATCCTGGTGAACGACGCCCACGATGAGGCCATCAATCTGGACGTTTCCCAGCTTCCCGAATGCGTCGAGGTCATCCGCGGCTGGAGCGGCAGCCCGCTGAGCATGGTGGACGGCATCGACGACAGCTTCGACGCCGTCATGTTCGTTGGCTATCACGCCGCCGCCGGACGGATCGGCAATCCTCTTTCCCATACCCATTCCACCAAAACCACCTCCGTGACTCTCAACGGCAAGATCTGCTCGGAATTCCTGCTTTACAGCTGGGCCTGCGCCGCCTTCGGCGTGCCCTCGGTGCTTTTGTGCGGCGACAAGACCCTGATCGACGACAGCCGCGACCTGCATCCCGCCCTGCACACCGTGGCCGTGAAGGACGGTCTGGGCGGCTGCACCAAATCCATCAACCCCAATCTGGCCTGCCGCATGATCCGGGAGATGGCCGAAAAGGCGCTGTCGCAGGATCTTACCCACGCGGGCATCACGCTGCCCAAGCATTTTGTTTTCGAAGTCTCTTACAAGGAGCACCGGGACGCGGTGCGCCGCTCGTTCTATCCCGGCTTTACCCTGCTGGACGATCACACCATCCGCATGGAGACCGACGATTTTATGGACGTGCTGCGGGCCGTGCAGTTCTGTCTGTAAAGGAGGCGCCCGCATGAAGGTATTCATCAGCGCCGACATCGAGGGCACGACCCTCACCAACGCCTGGAACCAGACCCATCCCGTCACCGATCTGGCCACGGCGAAAATGCACACCCAGCAGATGACCGCCGAGGTCAAGGCCGCCTGCGAGGGCGCCATCGCCGCAGGCGCCACCGAGATCCTCATCAAGGACGCCCACGGCCCCGCCATCAACATCGACCCCACCCAGCTGCCCGACTGTGCACAGATCATCCGAAGCTGGAACGGGCACCCCTACGCCATGGCCTACGGCGTGGACAGAAGCTTCGACGCCGCCATGTTCGTGGGGTATCATTCCGCGGCGGGCCGCCGGGGCAATCCCCTTTCCCACACCTATTCCACCAAGACCACCTCGGTGACCCTCAACGGCATGATATGCACCGAGTTCCTGCTGTTCAGCTGGTGCTGCGCCCTGGAGGGCGTGCCCTCGGTGCTGCTCACCGGCGACAAAATGCTCACCGAGGATTCTCTGGCCCAGAACATCCATCCCAAGCTCAAGACCGTGGCCGTGAAGGACGGCCTGGGCGGCATGATCCGGTGTCTGCACCCCAAGGTGGCCTGCGACCGCATCCGCGCCGCCGCCGAGGAGGCCCTTCGGCAGGATCTGTCGGACGCGCTGTGCAAGCTGCCCAAGCACTTTGTGCTGGAGCTGTCGTACAAGGAGCACCGGGACGCGGTGCGCTATTCCTGGTTCCCGGGATTCAAGCTGGTGGGCGACCGCACCATCCGGCTGGAGACCGACAACTATCTCGACGTCCTCGGCTGCGTTTCCTACGTCTTTTGAGAAAACGGGCCGCTCCCCCGCGGGGCGGCCCGTTTCAAAAAAAGCGCGATTTTCGTAAAAAAATTCTTGACATTTGCCTCTCTTCGCCGTATACTATAAAGGCACCGTGCGAAGGACGATTAGCTCACTTGGCTAGAGCGCCTGTTTGACGTACAGGAGGTAACAGGTTCGATTCCTGTATCGTCCACCATATTGGAGAAATCCGAACTTCATCCCTTGGGGGCGAAGTTCGGATTTCTTGTTTTTGCGAAAGCTTCCCCGTGTTGACGGTCAGATCCAAGTGATCCACGGCGGTGAAGCCGCCGAACCGCTTGGTCAGATTTCTGATCTCAATCATGGCGCTCTTTGGCGACGATCAGGGAGAAATAACCGGCGTCGTCGGGAATCTCCTCCACGCTGCGGTAGACCTTCTCCGCTGCCATGCTGCAATTCTCCACAGCCTGCACGTCCCGGCCGCTGCGGCGCAGCAGCTCCTTTACCTCCGCCATGTGGCTGGCGGACTTCATCAGCACATAGGTGCCGGGCTGATCCAGCGGATCGGCTGCTTTATGGACGGCGGGCACCACGTGGAGCGGCTCGTCCCACTCTGCCAGGGAAAGCCCCAGCCGCGCCGCGGCGGCGCAGAAGGAGGGGATGCCGGGCACCAGCTCCACCTGATACCCATCCGCCTCCAGGACGTGCTGGAGATAGCTGAAGGTGCAGTACACCGTGGGGTCGCCCAGCGTGATGTAGACCACGTTTTTCCCTTGATCCAGATACTGCTCCAGCAGCTTTGCCCCCTTGCGGTGCTCGGCGTCGATCAGCGCACGGTCCTTGATCATGGGCATATAGACGGGCACCAGCTCCTTATCCGCCAGCTCCGGCACCACGGCGGCGGCGATCTGATAGGCCACCGCCTCTTTCGCCGCCTTGCCGGGCACGGCGATCACGTCGTTTTCCAGGATCAGCCGGATGGCCTTCATCGTCATCAGCTCGGGGTCGCCGGGGCCGACGCCCACGCCGTATGCAATTCCTCTCATCATACATTCCTCCCAAACAAAAAGCTGCGGCGACGGCACAATGTGCCGTCGCCACAGCCGATTTTCCCATAGCGCACGGATGCACCGCGCGCAGGCGCGGTGTATGAACTCCCACAGCAGGTCTTCTGACTCACACGTTCCGGAGGAAATCTCCTGCCGGGCAGATCCGCCTTCTCGGGTTGCCCCAATGACCGGCTTTCGCCGCGATCTGCCCGTCCGTGCTTACAGCGGCGGTACCGTCCGTGATTTGCACACGGTTCCCTATTCTTCCGGCGCGGTTTTCCGCCGCGCCGGACACTGCGAGCTGTCTTGTTTGTATCTTGCGGACAACAGAAAGTATACCATATCCCATGGCTCTTGACAACCCCTGCCGCGCTCCGGCGGACCGCCTTTTGCAAAGAAACGGCGGGCCTGCCCCGGCAGGTCCGCCGTATGCTTCGTTCACGCCGGGGCGCTTTATCGCGCCGCATACACCGTCCCGTCGCGCCACTTAAGCTCGCCCGATCGGATCAGCGACATCAGCCGGGTCTCGGCACTGTGCTTCACAAACCAGCTCACGCCCTCTTCCTTCCACGTTCCGGTTTCCACCAGAAAGTCGCGGATGGCCTCCTCCTCGGTACGGGGGCGGTCCATCATCCGCAAAAAC
>JAFOPS010000045.1 GCA_017394205.1 Clostridia bacterium
CGACAGCGGCACCGTCCCGGCGGTGGACGGCGTGGATTTTGTGCTTGAGAGAGGACATACGCTGGGCATCGTCGGAGAGTCCGGCAGCGGCAAGAGCGTCACCTCTCTCTCGGTCATCGGCCTTCTGATGGGCACCACCGGCCGGATCACGGAGGGCGAGATCCTTCTCGACGGAGAGGACATCACCAAATACAGCGAAAAACAGCGCCGCAAGCTTCGCGGCTCCAAGATCTCCATGATCTTTCAGGAGCCGATGACCTCGCTCAACCCGGTCATGAAGATCGGGCGGCAGATCCGCGAAAAGATCCTGCAGCACCAGAAGATCTCCCGCAGTGCGGCTGACGGGGAGGTCATACGGCTTCTGCGCATGACCGGGCTTCCCCGGGTGGAGCGCATCGTCAACGAGTTCCCGTTCCAGCTCTCGGGCGGACAGCGGCAGCGGGTGATGATCGCCCTGGCTTTGGCCTGCAGCCCCGAGATCCTTATCGCCGACGAGCCCACCACGGCGCTGGACGTGACGATCCAGGCCCAGATCCTGACCCTGATGGAGCAGCTCAAGAAGGAGACGGGGACCTCGATCCTGTTCATCACTCACGACTTCGGCGTGGTGGCCGAGGTCTGCGACGACGTGGTCGTGATGTACTGCGGCCGCATCGTGGAGAAGGGGACGGTCATGGACATTTTCCGGAAGACCGCGCATCCCTACACCGAGGGGCTGCTCAACTCCATCCCCAAGATCGGCGTGCGCGCCGAGGAGCTGGAGGTCATACCCGGAAACGTGCCCAACCCGAAATACATGCCCAAGGGCTGCAAATTCTCCGACCGGTGCAAATACTGCTTTGCCCGGTGTCTCGAGGAGGAGCCCGGCTTCGCCGATCTGGGCGGCGGGCATTTCTCCCGCTGCTGGCGAAGCTTCCCCGATTTTAAAGAACAGGAGGCCGAATGATGTCCGAAAAGGTATTGCAGGTCGATGATCTGAAGGTCTACTATCCTGTTCGGCAGGGACTGATGGGCCGGGTCCTGTACGTGAAAGCCGTGGACGGCGTCACGCTGGACGTGGAAAAGGGCGAGGTCCTCGGCATCGTGGGAGAGTCCGGCTGCGGGAAGTCCACCCTGGGCAAGGCCGTATGCAAGCTCATCGGTACCTCGGGAGGCCGGATCGTCCTCAACGGACGGGACATCACCGATCTCCCGGAAAAGGAGCTGCGCCCCTACCGCAAACAGATCCAGATGATCTTTCAGGACCCCTACGCCTCCCTGAACCCGCGCATGACGGTCCACGATATCATCGCGGAGCCGATGATCATCCATAAAATGTATTCCACCAAGCAGGAGATCGACGCGAAGGTCGTGGAGCTGCTCAACGAGGTGGGCATGGACGCCTACCACGCCCAGCGCTATCCCCACGAGTTCTCCGGCGGCCAGCGCCAGCGCATCGGCATCGCCCGCGCCCTGGCCACGGAGCCGGACCTGATCATCGCCGACGAGCCGGTCTCGGCGCTGGACGTGTCCATCCAGTCGCAGGTCCTCAATCTGCTGGGCAAGCTGTTGCGGGAGCGGAACCTGACGATGATCTTCATCGCCCACGACCTGGCGGTGGTGGAGCACATCAGCAATCGCGTGGTCGTCATGTATCTGGGCAAGGTTGTCGAGACCGGAACCCGGGACGAGCTCTACAAAAACCCCCTGCATCCTTACTCCAAAGCGCTGCTGGACGCGCACCCGGTGCCGGACCCCACCGCCCGCAAGGAGCGCGTACTGCTCGAGGGGACGATCCCCAGCGCGCTGAACCCGCCTTCCGGATGCAAATTCCACACCCGCTGCAAGCAGTGCACGGTGATCTGCAGTCAGGTCGAACCCGAGCCGCGGCGGATCGAAGGCTGCCACACGGTGTGCTGCCACCTGTTTGACAACGTCGGCGAACCGGCGACAATACAATAACGATACAGCGGCAGAGCGGAGAGATCCTCTCTGCCGACTTTACGGACGAGCGTCCGGAAAGAGGTTATAACATGGAAAAACTGACGAATCGGGAGATCGAACGGATCCTGGCGCTGTCGGACGCCTTCGGCCCCAGCGGCATGGAGGACGAGGTCAGCTCGCTTGTCATAAAAGAGCTGGACGGTGTTCTGGAACTGACGGAGGATAAGATGCGCAACGTCCGCGGTGAGCTGGATCCGTCCGGCAGCGGGCCCAGGATCATGTTCGACGCGCATCTGGACGAGGTAGGCCTGATCGTACAGGCGGTCAAACCCAATGGGACCATGCGCTTCCTGCCGCTGGGCGGCATGACGGCGGGGAATCTGCCGTCGTCGCTCTTCGAGATCAGGGCCTCGGACGGCCGACTCGTGAAAGCCTCCGTGGCAGCCAAGCCGCCCCACTTCATGTCCGCTGCAGAGCGGGAAGCGGCCCAGAGCATCGACGATATGGTCCTCGACTGCGGCAGCGTCAGCGCCGAGGAGACGAGGGATTATTTCGGTCTGGACGTGGGCAGCTTCGCCGTGCCCGCGGTCCGCGCCTCTTACGATGAGAACAGAGGGCTCTTTTTCGGCAAGGCCTACGACTGCCGGATCGGCGTCGCCGCCGAGATCGAGACGCTCATACGGCTGAAGGGGAAGGAGCTGCCCTGCCGCGTACAGGCGTCCTTCGCGGTGCAGGAGGAGGTCGGCGAGCGCGGCGTATACGCCAATTACAAGGCGCTGCAGCCGGATCTGATGATCTGCTTCGAGGGCTGCCCCGCAGACGACACCTTCCAGGAGCCCTGGATGATCCAGGCGGCGCTGAACAGGGGACCGATGCTGCGCCACTTTGATCGCTCCATGATCACCTCGCCGCGGTTCCAGAAGTACGCGCTGGACCTAGCCCGGGCCAACGGCATCCCCGTGCAGGAATCCGTCCGCTCCGGCGGCGGCACCGACGGCGGCATGATCCACACCGAGGGCGTGCCCTGCATCGTCATCGGCATCCCGGTGCGCTATATCCACTCCCACCATTGCTGGTGCACGGCGCAGGACTACCGCGCCGCCGTGGAGCTGGCCGTGAAGATCTGTGAGACCCTGGACGGATCCGTGCTCGAGAGCTTCTGATCACAGGCCGGAGACCGGATACGGCGGCGGTGCTCCCTGATTTTTCCGCTTTTTGAATGTAAAATTTTCTTAACTATTTTTGTATAGTATGCTAAAATTTCCATTCGTGTGGGCCTATGCCCGCATGAATGGAAATTTTGTCAGGAAAGGAGGAAAATGCATGCCGACTTTTAACCAGCTCGTTCGCAAGGGTAGAGAGAAAGTGACCTACAAGTCCACTTCTCCCGCAATGCAGAAGGGTATACCTCCATCCATGTGGAGGAGTATGAATGCGACGCCCGCGATACCAAGCTCGGGCCCGAGGAGATCACCCGGGACATCCCCGGCGTGGGCGACGACGCGCTCAAATACCTTGACGAGCGGGGCATCATCTCCGTCGGCGCCGAGGTCCGCTCCGGCGACATCCTGGTCGGCAAGGTCACGCCCAAGGGCGAGACCGATCTGACCGCCGAGGAGCGCCTGCTGCGCGCCATCTTCGGAGAAAAGGCCCGCGAGGTCCGCGACACCTCCCTGAAGGTGCCCCACGGCGAGAGCGGCATCATCGTGGACGTCAAGGTGTTCACCCGCGACCACGGCGACGAGATGTCCCCCGGCGTCAACCAGGTGGTCCGCGTCTACATCGCCCAGAAGCGCAAGATCAGCGTGGGCGACAAGATGGCCGGCCGCCACGGCAACAAGGGCGTCGTGTCCCGCATCCTGCCG
>JAFOPS010000046.1 GCA_017394205.1 Clostridia bacterium
ATATCCCGTTCTGGACACCGTCATCATGGGCAACCGCCGTCTTTACGACGTGTGGAAGGAGAAGGACGCCCTGTACGCCAAGGAGGATTTTTCCGACGAAGACGGCATCCGCGCCGCCGAGCTGGAGGGCGAATACGCCGAGATGGGCGGCTGGGAGAGCGAGAGCGACGCCTCGCGGCTGGTGCAGGGGCTGGGTTTGCCCGAAAGCATCCTGTATGAACGCATGGCCGACCTTTCCGACAGCGAAAAGGTCAAGATCCTGCTGGCCCAGGCCCTGTTCGGCTCGCCGGACATCATCCTGCTGGACGAGCCCACCAACCAGCTGGATCTGGACGCCATCGAATGGCTGGAGGAGTTCATCATCAATTACGAGGGCACCGTGCTGGTGGTGAGCCACGACCGGCATTTTCTCAACAACGTCTGCACCCATATCGTGGACATCGACTACGGCAAGATCAAAATGTACGTGGGCAACTATGAGTTCTGGTACGAATCCTCCCAGCTCATTCAAAAGCTCATCAAGCAGCAGAACCGCCGCGCCGAGGAAAAGATCGCCGATTTGCAGGCCTTTATCGCCCGTTTCTCGGCCAACAAATCCAAATCCCGCCAGGCCACCAGCCGCAAAAAGCTGCTGGACAAGCTGACGGTGGAGGAGCTGCCCGCCTCGTCCCGGCGCTATCCCTTCGTGGGCTTTGAGCCCGACCGCGAGCCCGGCAAGGAGATTTTGGAGGCCCACGGTCTGAGCAAAAACGACCCCTCCGGAGCGCCGCTCTTTCAGAATCTGGAGTTTCGTCTGGAGCGCACCGACAAGGTGGCTGTGCTGGCCTCCGGCGAGCTGGCCGTCACCGCCTTTTTGCAGGTGATCGCCGGGGAGCTGGAGCCCGACGCCGGCGAATACAAATGGGGCGGCACCACCTCCATGAGCTATTTTCCCAAGGACAACGGCCCCTTTTTCGACGGAGTGGAGCTCAACCTCATCGAATGGCTGCGGCAATACACCCCCACGGAAGACACCGAAACCTTTCTCCGGGGCTTTCTGGGCCGGATGCTCTTTTCCGGCGACGAGGTTTTCAAGCCGGCGAAGGTGCTCTCCGGCGGCGAGCGGGTGCGGTGCATGCTGTCCCGCATGATGCTCTTCGGCAGCAACGTGCTGGTGCTGGATCAGCCCACCAACCATCTGGATCTGGAGAGCATCACTGCCCTGAACAACGGCCTGCGGGATTTCAAGGGCGTGGTGATCTTCGCCAGCCACGACCACGAGTTCATCCAGACCGTGGCCAACCGCATCCTGTATCTGCGGGAAGACGGCCTCACCGACTTCCGCGGCACCTACGACGAGTTCATCGAATACCGCCGGGCCCGCGGCGAAAAGCTGAGCGGGCTGTGATCCCGATACCGCGCAAAATCGCCGGACCGGCGGTTTTGATCTGCTTGACACACGAAAAAGGCGCCGGACCAAGGTCCGGCGCCTTGACTATTTTCGTGCTCTTATACCCGCCCTTGGGCGTCTTTTTTCGTTTCCTCCACGAAAAAGCGGAAATAGGGGGCGAAATCGGGGGTACGGTCGTCCCACAAAATGCCCGTCAGCCGCTCGGGATGGAACTGGGTGCCCCAGATGGGCAGGCTCTCGTGTTCATAGGCCTCGATGATGCCCTCCACCGAGCGGGCGGTAACGCGCAGCCCCCTGCCCGGCGTTTTCACCGCCTGATGATGGGTGCTGTTCACCCGGAACTCCCGCCCGAACAGGCGGTAAAGCACCGAGCCCTCCTCGGCAAACACGGGATGCCGGATGTCGCGGTTCATATGGACGTAGCCCAGCTGGGCCACGGTGTCCTGCCACAGGTCGCCGCCCAGCAGGGCGTTCATCAGCTGAAACCCCCGGCAGATGCAAAGGATCGGCTTTTTCCGTTCCAGAAAGGCCCGGGTCAGCGGCACCTCAAAGGCCGTGCGGATGGGATCCGGCTTGACGGTGTCGTTGAAGATCTCCTCGCCGTAAAGGTCGGGATCGATATCGGCGCCTCCGGTGAGCACCAGCCCGTCGCACAGCTCCGCCATCTCTTCCGGGCAGAGCTCGTTGGTGGAGAGGGGGATGCCCCCCGCGGCCAGAATGGCCGAGGGATAGCTCTGCCAATCCTCCAGGATGCGCCGCCGGGGGTCGCTTTCGTCGTTGCGCCCGGCGGTCGTGCAGCAGATCAGGGGTCGTTCGTTGAGCATCGGATCAGCCCTCCTTCTCTTTCGCAAGCTGCTGTTCCACATACAGGGCGATCATCTCGGCGCCCACGCCGCTGTGCACCAGCGTGGGGACCACGATGTCGGCCCACTCCTTGTAATTGCGGATATACCGCTCGTACATGGGCTTCACCGTCCGCAGGTACTGCAGGGTGATGCCGTCCAGATCGCGGCCCCGCTCCTCCATATCGCGCTTGACCCGGCGCAAAACGCTGATATCCGGATCCAGCTCGGTAAACACCCGCAGGTCGCACATCTCCCGCACCTCGGGCCGGGCAAACACATGGATCCCCTCCAAAATCACGATGGGCCGGGGCTCGATCATTCCGTCGTCCTCCTTCCGGCGGTGGGTGACGAAATCATAGACCCGCCGGGGCGCGGGCTTTCCCTCTGCCAGCAGCCGCAGGTCGCTCTCCAGCAGGGCGTGGTCGTGGATATCGGGCGCGTCAAAATTGAGCGCCGCCCGTTTTTCAAAGGGCAGGTCGGGAAAATCCTTGTAATACGAGTCCAGCGAGATCAGCGTGGCCCGATCTCCGAAATGCTCCAAAAGCCGATAGGCCAGCGTGGTCTTTCCGCTGCCCGAGGCGCCGGTGATGCCGATGAGATACATCCTCTTCCCCCTTGCGCGCTTGCGCGCAGTCATTTTCCTGTGATGTATTGTACCAGATCCCGCCCGGATTTGCAACGGCGGCGTTCGGGTTTGCCGCCGACAGAGAAAAAGCCGGCCCGCAAACGCGGGCCGGCAGGCAGTTCGTTATTTTGCGTAGTCCACGGCGCGGGTCTCGCGCACCACGTGGACCTTGATCTGGCCGGGATAGTTGAGCTCGTTCTCGATCTTCTTGGACAGATCCCGCGCCAGCAGGACCATATCGTCGTCCTTGATCTGATCGGGATTGACCAGAATGCGGATCTCGCGCCCCGCCTGGAAGGCAAAGCACTTTTCCACGCCGGGCATGTCGGAGGCAAGCTCCTCCAGCCGCTCCAGACGCTTGATGTAGGCCTCCAGATTCTCGCGGCGGGCGCCGGGCCGGGCGGCGGAAATGGCGTCGGCCGCCTGCACGATGCAGGCCACCATGGTCTTGGCCTCCACGTCGCCGTGGTGGGCCTCGATGGCGTGGATCACGTCTTCCTTCTCCCGGTATTTCCGGGCCAGCTCCACGCCGATGGCAACGTGGCTGCCCTCCACCTCGTGGGTGACGGCCTTGCCGATATCATGCAGCAGACCGGCCCGCTTGGCCAGCGTCACCTGCTGCGAAGACAGACCCAGCTCGCTGGCCAGAAGGCCCGCGATATGCGCCACCTCCACAGAGTGCGCCAGCACGTTCTGACCGTAGCTGGTGCGGTAGCGCATCCGGCCCAGCAGCTTCACCAGCTCCTGGTGGACGCCGTGGACGCCGGTTTCGAAAACGGCGCGCTCGCCCTCCTGCTTGATGATGGATTCCACCTCGCGCTGGGCCTTGTCCACCGTCTCCTCGATGCGGGCGGGATGGATGCGGCCGTCGGTGATCAGCTTCTCCAGCGCAAGGCGGGCCACCTCGCGGCGGACCGGGTCGAAGCTGGAGAGGGTGATGGCCTCGGGGGTGTCGTCGATGATCAGATCCACGCCGGTGAGGGTCTCCAGCGTGCGGATGTTGCGGCCCTCGCGGCCGATGATGCGGCCCTTCATCTCGTCGCTGGGCAGCGGCACCACCGAAACGGTGGCCTCGCTGGCGTGATCGGCGGCGCACCGCTGGATGGCGGTGGTGATGATCTCGCGGGCGCGGGCGTCGGCCTCGTCCTTGGTCTGCCGCTCGATCTCCTTGAGCTTGACGGCGGCATCGTGACGGGCCTCCTCTTCCACCTGAGAAATGAGCTGGGCCTTGGCGTCCTCCACCGTAAGACCCGAGATCTTCTCCAGCATTTCAAGCTGGCTCTTTTTCAGGGCTGCGACCTCTTCCTTCTGCTCGTCCAGCTGCTTCATGCGCTGGCTGAGCTTTTCTTCCTTGGCCTCGATGCTCTCGTATTTGCGGTCGATGGCCTCTTCCTTCTGCTGGATGCGGCGCTCCTGCTTCTGGACCTCGGCGCGGCGCTCCTTGCATTCCTTCTCGTTTTCGGTGCGGGCGCGGAAAATCTCTTCCCGGGCCTCTACCACGGCTTCCCGTTTTTTGGCTTCTGCGGATTTGATGGCCTCGTTGATGATCTTCTTTGCTTCGTCCTCGGCGCTGCCGATCTCTTTTTCTGCAACTTTTTTCCGGTAAGAATAACCTGCAAAAATCCCTGCGGCGGCGAAGACAAACAAAGCAACGATCCACACGATCCAGTAAATCGGTGACGGCATTGCTATAACATCCTCTCAATAAAAATGCGCTTATTTATGAAAAATAAAGAAAATAAGCTAACTTATATATTATATCTTTCGCGGCAAGCTGTCAAGAAAATGTTCTGATTTTTTAACGAAAAACTTTTGCTTTTTAAAGCAATCTGCCCAAAGGCGGGCATCGGCCGATCCCGGGCCGTCCGTAAAAAGCCGCCCGCTCCGCCGGAAAAGCGCATAAAAAACAGCCCGAGAGAGGCGTTTCGCAAGGAAGCGCCTCCCTCCCTTTGAAAGCAGGGTAATTGACCGCGCCGGTCCGCAATGGTATAATGATCAAAGCAAATCGCAGCTTGTCGGAAAATCGGGATCTGGCATCCAGATTCCGCTGTTATGATGAAGAAAACCCTTGAAAAATGGTGATGTAAAGGTTTTTTTACAGCGATTGAGGGTTCTGTAAATACCATTTGATAGACAGGCGGGTTCGTTTTCGGATAAATTAAAGCCATGCAAAGGAGATCGTGAAGATGATGATTTCGGAAAAACTGAAAGAAGAAAGGCAGAAAGCCGGC
>JAFOPS010000047.1 GCA_017394205.1 Clostridia bacterium
GACGTTGGTGCCGGAGAAGTTGTTCACCGTGCCGTCGGCGACGATCACGTTTGCGCCGGCTTCCGCGGTGTCCACGGCGCTGCCGTATTCGCTCCGCTCTTCCCAGGCGTTGTCACATTCATAGACGCTGTAGAACACGATGGCGGGAGCCACGGTGCAGGTCACGTCCACACCGTTCAGGATCACGGTGACCTTGGCGCTCGCGTCGGCAAAGGTGTCGTCCGTGTCGCCCAGATCGATCCAGATCTGACCGTGCCATTCGCCCTGGATGAGATAGGTGCCCGCTTCGGTGATGTGGAGCACCGCGTTTTCATAGGCCTCTTCCTCGGAATGCATCATATCGGAAGGGATGCTGTTTCCCGTGACGGGCAGGGTAGCGAAAATATACTCCTCATAGCCCTCGGCGGTGTAGTAATAGGCCCATTCCTGATCGTCGTCGTACCGGACCTTCACGAAGGCGCTCTCGTCCAGCTCGGGATAATAATAAATGTCGTGGGCGATATAGACCGCCGCATCGGCGTCGGGCTCGGTCCCGGTGTAGTATTCCGCGGGGCTGTTTTTCACCTCGTCATGCGCCTCGGAGGGGTCGGCGTGCCAGGTGTAGTCATATTCCGCCACCGCCTCCCCGTCCAGCGTGGCGGTGTGGGTATAGGTGCCGTCGGCGCTCTGCGTCGAGCCGAGCACGATCACCCGGGCGTCTTCATAGGTGTCGGGAGAGACCTGGGTCACAGCGGACACGGTCTGCTCCACGGTCTGTCCGGCAGTCTGAGAGGTCGCTCCCTCCGCCGTTTCGGTCCCGGTGCCTGCGGCGCCGCAGCCGGCGGCCAGGCTCAGGATCAGGCTCGAGGCCAGCGTCAGCGCGGCCAGGGTCTTCATTGTCTTTTTCATAGGTACCATCCTTTCTCATATGGTCATATGTTCGTTGATGCGGCGTTTTCGTGCGCCGCCGTTTGCCTTCGTTTGATCTTTATTATATCCCCCGGGCTGAAAAAGTTCTGAAAAGAAACCATTTTTTCTTTCAGCATTTTTTCAGCTCCGCCTTTATAATAATAAAAGGAAAGTCTGATATAATGCAGATAACGATTCAGAGGAGGGTCCTTATGAATATCCTCATTGTGGAAGACGAGCGCCCGCTGGCCGAGGCGCTCAGTGAGATCCTGAAAAATGCCGGTCACTTTACCGACATTGTGGGCGACGGCGTGGAGGCGCTGGATTACGCAGAGGGCTTCCGCTACGATCTGGTGATCCTGGACGTGATGCTGCCAAGGCTCAACGGCTTCAGCGTAGTGAGCGCCATGCGGGAGCACGGCAACGCCACCCCCGTTTTGATGCTCACCGCACGCACCACCGTCCCGGACAAGGTGCAGGGGCTCAATTCCGGCGCCGACGACTATATGACCAAGCCCTTCGACCCCGCCGAGCTGCTGGCCCGGGTCAACGCCATGACCCGCCGGACGGGGACGGTGGTGATGAACACGCTCTCCTTCGGCGATCTGACGCTGGAGCTCGACAGCGGCGCCCTGCGCCGGGGCGAAGACTCTGTCCAGCTCAGCCGCAAGGAACTGGAGGTGGCGCGTCTGCTGCTGGCCAACCCGTCCATGACCGTCACCAAAGAAACGCTCATCGTCAACGTCTGGGGCATCGAATCCGAGGCCACCGACAACAACGTGGAGGCCTATATCTCTTTTTTGCGGAAAAAACTGAAATATCTCAAATCTGCCGTGACCATTAAAAATATCCAGCGCATCGGCTACCGTCTGGAGGTGGAGGAATGAAGGCATACCGCAGGCGCTTTATCCAGCTCAACATGCTGCTGGTGGGCATTGTGCTGCTGCTGGTGGTGACGCTTTTGGGCGGATATCTCTATCACAACGCCTATCGGGAGCTGCGCATGACCATGGAAGCCGTGGTGCGTCCGCTGGACGCCGTGGCTTCGCTGCGGGAGGACAAGATATCCCCCGGCAGCTTCGATCCTCCCGCGCCGCGCCCGCCGCGCGACGATATGGACAGCGAGACCCGCCGCAGCATCAACACGATATTTTACGACAGTGCGACGGGCGAGAGCACCCTGCTGGCGGAAACGCCGCTGGTAGAGCAGGACGCCCTGGAAGACGTGGTGGCCCTGGTGACGGAGCGGGAGGAAGATTTCGGCACGCTGAAGGAGCTGGGGCTGATCTATTACCGTTCGCCCGGGCGCGACCGGATCGCGCTGGCCTCCACCCGCTATGTCTGGGATCTGCTGAAAAACGTCTATGGGATCCTGTTGGCGGTGTCCGCCGCGGCCATGGGCCTGTTTTATCTCATCAGCCGCCGGATCTCGCTTCTGGCGACCAGACCGCTGGAGGAGGCCATGCTGCGGGAAAAGCAGTTCGTGGCCGACGCCTCTCACGATCTCAAGACCCCGCTGACCATCGTTCTGGCCAACAACAGTATCCTGCGGGAAAACCCGGATGCCACCGTGGCGCAGCAGTCCAAATGGATCGACAGCACCGACGCTGCCGTCAAGCGGATGCAGGGGCTGGTCGACGGGATGCTGACGCTGTCGCAGCTGGACGCGCAGGAAAGCGCGCCGCCTCCCGCCCAGCGGGTGGATCTCTCCTCCGTCCTCACCCGGGCGGCGCTTCAGCTGGAATCGCTGGCCTATGAGCAGCGGGTGTCGCTGGAGACTGACATCCCTGACGGCGTGAGTGTGGCGGGCTCGGCGGATTATTTGCAGCGGATCGCCGAGAGTCTGATCGAAAACGCCCTGAAATACGAGCCCGCCGGCGGCAGGATCGACCTGACGCTGAAGACAGAAAAGCATCGGGCGGTCTTTTCCGTCCGCAACGAAACCAGCCGCATCCCGGAGGAGGATCTCCCCCATGTGTTCGAGCGGTTTTACCGCAGCGATAAGGCAAGGACCTCCCGGGACGGACACGGGCTGGGGCTGGCAATCGTCCGGCAGATGGCCCAGCAGATGGGCGGACAGGTCGCGGCGGAGAGCGGCGACGGGACGGGCACCGTCTTCCGGGTGTCGCTCCCGCTGTACCGATAAAAAGAACAGCGCCTTCAAGGGCAGAACAAAACGGTTCCCAAAAGCCTCTGTGCTTTTGGGAATCGCTTTGTTTGAAGATCATTCTTTGCTCCAGCCGGCGCTCGCCGCCGGACAGCTTTGCGCCGTTTTCCCCGATAGGAGTGACGCAGCCCTGCGGGAGCTTTCCCGGAAACGATCGCTGCGGCAAAAAACAGGAGCGGCGCAGTCCCCAAGGGCTGCGCCGCTCCATACATGCGAAAACCTTTTTTCAGCTGCGCGCGCGTTCTCCGCAGACGCTTTTGATTCATCTGACCTGTTCCTGATAAAGGAAATGCCGCTTGTAATAATACTCCGCGATCTTGTGGTTCCAGACCACGTCTTTCTGATCGTCCTCCAGCAGGTAGCCGGAAATCAGCTCCCCGTCCACCCGGTAAAGGGAATTGCCGGTGTTCAGAATGTCGGCCCGGGCCAGCGTATCGGCGTTGAACTGCATCCAGGCGCTGCCCTTCCAGCCGCAGAGCGCAAAGATCCGATTCATCAAAAAACAGGCGGATATCGCGCCGCCGTCGCCGGCAAAGTCGCTGCCGGTGACAGCCTTGGCCGCGTCGTTGGCCCAGATGAGATAGGGCGTGGTGTAATAGTGGAAGAAGCCCTCCTCCGTGCCCAGATCGATGTTGATCCCCAGCTCGTGATACACGCTGTTGCCGTCGCCCAGCCAGGGCATATGATCCCCGAAGAAGACCACGATCACCGGCGCTTCGTCGTCCCGCAGCGAATCGATGAAGTCCCGCATCCGCTGGGAGGTGTCGGCGATCCCGTGGAAATAATTGTTGAGGATGTGATAGGAGGCGTCGCTCAGACTCCCCTTGTCCAGATAAGAGGCGTCAGGGCTGCCGGTGGCGCTGTAGGCGCCGTGGTTCTGATAGGTGATGCTGTAATTGAAATAAGGGACGGATTTGTCCCGGTCGGCGTAAAGATCGGTGAGGATCCCGAAAAAGCTGGAGTCGAAGCGGGAGGCGTCGGTGTAATCGTCCAAAAAGCCGAAGCGCTCCATGCCCAGGTTGTACTCAACGTTCTTGCGATTGTAGAACCAGCTGTCGCCGGCGTGATAGCCCTCCACATAATAACCCTGGCTCCGCAGATACCACAGATAGGAATTGGTATTTTTGCGGTATTCCTCCGCCTGGGCGTAGCCCGTGAGGAAATTGCGCTCGGTGTTGACGGTGCCGCCGCCGAACACATTGGCCACGATGTGGCCATGGACGCATTCGGGATACAGCGCGTGCAGCGGGGCGTAAACGTCGTCGTGCACGGGGACCTGCGGATGCTCGGAAAGGTCGGTGTAGGCCTCCAGCATCACGGAGATGATATTGACCCGCTTGTCCGCCGGGATGTCGGCGTCTTCATAGGGCGCCAGAATCGCCTTGGCCCGCGCCTCGGAATAGCCCTCCGGCGCCTCGGGGAAGGCGCTTTTTGCCGAATAGGCAAAGGGATAAAGAAAGCCCTTGGAAACATAGACCTGAAGATCGGACCAGACATTGATCTCGGCGGTCTTGTTGACAGCCTTGTTGTAATACACGTCAGTGCTGCGATAGACCGTGACGCCCAGCGCGGCTATCGCCGCCAGCGTCACCGCCGCGCAGATCAGGCGGGCGCGGCGGTTTTTCCATTTGCCCCGCAGCAAAAGCACGGTGAACAGCGTGCCGAAGACCAACGCGCCGATCATCAGCAGGATCCGGCCCGAGAGCTCCAGCTTATAGCGGGAAATGATGCCCGCCGCCTCGCCCGCGATGGCCACGTCCGAGACCAGAAAGGTCTCGCTTCGGATGCGGATCTTATAGTAATTGATCGCCGACAGCGCGAACACCAGTGCCGCCGGGAAGACGAACGCGGGCCACACCCGCCCCGTCAAAAAGAAAAAAAGCCACACCAGAAGCACGCAGGGGATCAGATTGAGCGCCAGAATCAGCGGCTCGTGCAGATACGACAGAAACATCGTCCAGCCGAGGTCGGTATCCAGAATGCCGCAGACAAACAGCGACACCAGCCCGATGCAGACGCCCATCACCGGCAGCAAGACCGCCGTAAAGATCTTTTTCCCTGTCGGATACTCCTCTATGCTCCGGGACGGAGCCTTTTCCGCTCGCACGAATATTCCCCTTCTTTCACCGGCATGCGCCGGTCACATTTACCCGACTATTTTGTACGATTCTTTCGCTTTTTTCAAGTCATTTTCAAAAAGTTTCAAAAAAAGCCACATTTTTCGGGCTTTTTCCCGAAAAAAGCGGCGATTTCGTCCAAAAAAGCGGGCCTTGCGGCCCGCTTGGAAAATCGTCGGTTCAGATCGTGCCGGTGACGGTGAGCACCGCCACGCCGGGGGTGGTGACCCATCCCCCGTCCGTCGCGGGGGCATAGGCGGCCGCGGGGACGGTGATCTGCCCCGCGCCGGTGGAAAAGAGGCCGGTGGCCTCGTCATAGGCGAAATTGTCCGGCGCGGTCCAGGGCTGGCCGTTATAGGTCACGGACAGATCGGTAAGTCTGGGCTCAAAGGTGTCGGTGACGGTCACGCCGTCCTCGGCCGAGGCCTCGGCCGTGCCTGTGTTCTGGATGACGAAGGTATAGGTGATCCGGCTGCAGCCCGCCGACGTCAGAGGCGTCAGCGCCTTGCTGATGGTGAGCGAGACCTCGCTCTCCATCGCAACGGCAGCCGAAGCGGTGGCGGGCTCGGTCATGCAGGAGCACATCGCCGAGGTGGTGTTGACGATCTGGGCGTCCGGGCCTGACGGCGCGTCCCCGGTCACCCGGGCCGCATAGATCAGCATCAGCGAAGAGCCTGCGGCCAGGTCGATGCCGCTCACCTCAAGAGGGGCGTCAGCAGCGGCTGCGGGCGGCTCGCAGGGCACGCCGTCCACATAATAGAGCAGGCTGCCCTCCACGTATTCCAGCGGATAAAGGAGCTGTCCCGCCTGCTCATAGGCGCCCAGATCCTCGGTGATGGTGACGCCGGAAACGGCAGCGGCCCCATTGTTGGAAACGGTGACGATATAGGTGATAAGATCGCCGGGAGCATAGGTCCGGGCGGTGGCCGTCTTGGTGACGGCGACGCTGTCCAGCAGCTCTCCGGCGGTGATATTGGAATTGGTGACGCCGCCCCGATAAGACAGGGTGGCCTGATTATAAAAGATCGCCATGATCAATCCTCCCGATCAGATCCTCCGGCCGGGCCGGAGGGCGAGACGTTCTGCCTCGCATCTCATCCTATGCGGGAGGCGCGCCCGGGGTGAAAAGCAAACGCCCCGAAGGGCATTTGCAAAGCAGAAGGGCGGCGCAGGAGTTCCGATCAAAGTTTCAAATCATTACGGGACTCCATGCGGGAGAACAGACCGGCGGCTGACCGCCGAGCTGAAGCTGCTCCTCCAATTCCGTCATATCACGGCCTTGAATGATATCCGTTAAATAGATTTCAAGCAATTTCGGACAGCAATCCGGCAACTGCCCGGCGGCCTGAAGCTTTGCCTCCAATTCTACCAGGTCAAGGTATCGGCTGATACCCTCTAAATAAATTTCAAGCATGTCTTCACTTCTCACCGTTGATTTGGCGGCCTTGTTCTCGCTTTTGTAACGCTGTATGGCAAGGCGAACGTCACTGCGGTCGAGAAGCTCTTTCAATGCAGGAATTTTCAAGAAAGTCCGTTCAAC
>JAFOPS010000048.1 GCA_017394205.1 Clostridia bacterium
CATTTCCTTCTGGCAGTCGCCGTAGGTGAAGTTCATCTCCTTGCCGCCTACGATCGCGGGGAGATTCTTCAGGTCGTTGGGCACGGTCCAGTCCAGCGTCACGTTGGAGAAGGGGGCCTGAGTGCCCCAGCGGCTGGGGGTGTTGACGCCGTAGATAAAGGACTGGATGCACTGCTTGACCTCCTTCTGGCTCAGGTTGTCCACCTTGACAAAGGGGGCCAGATAGGTGTCGAAGGAGGAGAACGCCTGCGCGCCGGCCCATTCGTTCTGCATGATGCCCAGGAAATTGACCATCTGGTTGCACAGGGTGGACAGATGGTTGGCGGGGGAAGAGGTGATCTTGCCGGGAACGCCGCCCAGGCCCTCCTGAATGAGCTGCTTCAGGCTCCACCCGGCGCAATAGCCGGTGAGCATGCTCAGATCGTGCAGGTGGATGGCCGCCGAGCGGTGGGCCTCGGCGATCTCCTCGTCATAGACCTCGCTGAGCCAGTAGTTGGCGGTGATGGCGCCCGAGTTGGAAAGGATCAGACCGCCCACGGAATAGGTGACGGTGGAGTTTTCCTTGACGCGCCAGTCGTTGATCTTCAGATAATTGTCCACGATGTCCTTGTAGTTGAGCAGCGTGGAATTGATATTGCGGACTTTTTCCCGCTGTTTGCGGTAGAGGATGTAGGCCTTTGCCACGTCGGCATAGCCCGATTCCGACAGCACCTTCTCCACGCTGTCCTGGATCTCCTCCACGGTGATTTTGTCGTCCTTGATCTTGCTCTCAAAGTCCGACGTGACGTGCAGCGCCAGCAGCTCGATCACGCTGGGATGGTACTGCTTGTTGATGGCGTCAAAAGCCTTGGTGATGGCGGCGCTGATCTTGCTGATGGCAAAATCCACGACCTTCCCGTCGCGCTTTACGACCTGATACATAAAAATTACCCCCTGCATAATGTGAATATCATATCACAAACGTTCCTGCGGGAACCGCAATGTGTTGCATATTTACATTACCACGCAGAGGGCGCAATGTCAATATTTTGTGGTCGATTCTTTTGAAACCGCATATATCTTGTGTTTTTTCCGGTTTCGGCACAAGAGGCCGATTTTGCCCGGCTTCTCCCCTCCCGGGGCTCAATCCACGCCCCGCAGACGGGTCTCCGGAACATATTTTGCCGCGATTTCCCGATATTCCCGCAATTTTTCCTTCGACGGCGCGTGGAGCCCGCCGAAGGGGACGGCCTCCCGGTCGGTAAAGCTCTGGAGAAAATAGCGCTTCGCTCCCGCGATCCACTGCCCGACGGCTTCAAAATCCGCGCCCTCGTGCAGCTCGTCCACCACGGTGGTGCGGAACTCATAGTCGGTCTTCCCCTCCAGCAAAAGGGCGACGCTCTCCCGGATCGGCCCCAGATCAAGGGCGGACAGGCCGCAGGTCGCGGCGTATTTTTCCGGGCTGTTTTTCACGTCCATGGCCACGTAATCCGCAAGACCCCGCTCCAGGATCTCCCGCAGGCGCGCCGGATGGTTTCCGTTGGTATCCAGCTTGACGCCGAAGCCCATCTCCCGGATGCGCGCCATCAGATCGGGCAGCTCAGGCCGGAGGCAGGGCTCGCCGCCGGTAAAGGCGACCCCCTCCAAAAGCCCCTTCCGCTTGCGCAAAAACGCCAGCAGCTCCTCTTCCTCCATCACCGGCGGCGCGCTGCCGTCGATGAGCTGGAAATTGTGACAAAACGGGCAGCGAAAATCGCATCCGCCCAAAAAGACCGTGCAGGCCACCCGCCCGGGAAAGTCCAGCAGGGTCATCTTCTGCAAACCGTGAATTTTCATGCTTCACCTCTCAGATCGCCGTTAAAATATGCGCGTTCCGCAGCGCGGGATCCCCGATCCCGTCGTTCACGGAATAGGCGTGCTTTTCCAGATCGCCGCACACCGCCTTTGTCAGGCCCTGCTCCGTCAGCTCGTCGATCACGTCGGCGGCCACGCTTTCCATCACGTCGTATTTCTGCTCTGCCTGCTCCGGCTCGTTGTCGGTGGTCAGCAGATATTCCATCAGCTCTGCCAGCAGCGCAAGCCGCGGCAGCCCCCGCATGGCGCGGAAGCTCCATTTATAATAGGGCTGATAGACCCGGTTGAGCAAAAACACCGCCGCCATGGCGCTTTTGACGAATTCCGCCGCCGCGAGCTGGGCGGCGCCGGTCTCGCCGTGGCGGATGCAGCGGAGATAATTGTACTGTCCCGCCTGCCCCATCAGCAAAAGCTGTCCCGCCAGCTTCTTTTTCCGCACATCCTCGGGATAGGCCGCCAGCCCCTGCCGGATGCGGGTGACCTCGCCGTACCCGTCAAAAAACAGCTCGCCGTTCACCGCTTCGGCCAGCGCATGCTCCGGCGTCTGCAGCCATTGTCCCAGCGTCAAAACGCCGTCTGGCGCGCCCGTCTTTTCCGCAAAAAACTCCGCCGTGCGCAGCACGCCCCGCCGCGGGCCTCCCACGGGCTGCATCAGTCCGCGCTTCACGCCCGCGAACTCCCGCGGCAGCTTGGCATAGGCCCGTTCCAGCAAAAAGGCCTGTCTGCGGTCCACCACGTCCTCTCCGGGCAAAAAGAGGCAGAATCCCGGCTCAAAATCGTGGTCCCGGGAAACCTCGTCGTCATAGCCGAAGCACTCCGACCCGCCGCCCGCGAGCCCCGCCGCAAGATAAGGAAGCAGCTGCGGAAACTGCTCCCGCAGCATGGGCGCGCCATAGGTCTCGTAAAACGCCCGCGAAAGCTCAAGCCCGTTCATAGATCGTCCTCGCTCGCTCCCGCAGATCCTCCGCCGCGGCAAAATAGCCGTAATAATCAAAGGTAGGCGCGCATTTTTCGCAGACGAAGGCGTAATAGCCGTCCCGGGGCACCGAGGGTGTGTCCAGCAGCTCCAGCGCCCGGTCCAGCAGGTCAAAGATCCGGCCTTCCGCCTGCTCCATGCCCAGCTTGCCCGCATAGGCGTCGGCCATGTTCAGGCAGGTGATCCCCTGCTCCAGCACGCCGTCCGGCAGCTTCCCCATGGTGTCAAAGGCCTTTTCATACAGCTCCAGCGCCTCGTCATATCGGCCCAGCGCTCCGTAGGTCAGCGCCATATTGTTGTAAAGCCCGCCCAGCAGCGCGGGCCCGGTGCCGGCGCTTTCCTCATAAACGGCCCTCGCCTTTTCAAACAGGGCCAGCGCCCGCTCGTTTTCTCCGAAGGCGTTGCAGGCGGTGGCGGCATTGACCCATGTAGTCCCCGCGCTCACCGTCCGCTCCATCCCCAGCCGCTCCACCAGGCTTTCGGCCGCCGCGGCGTTTTCCAGCGCGGCTGCTTTGTTCCCGGTCTTGCGGTAATGGCCGATAAGCTCGTTCCGCACCAGGAGCTCGCCCCGCAGATCGCGGACCATTTTCGCCTCTTCCAGCCAATAGTTCAGATGCCGCCCTGCGCCGTCGTAATCCCGGCGGCTCATATATTCATCCAGCTTCTCCATCACCCGCCTCTGCGGGATGGGGCGGGCGTTTTCCTCCTCCCCCATGGGGTCCATCCCCAAAAGGCAGCGGGGCTCCACGTAGTCCTCCCGCGGGATGCCGTTTTCCTGTCGGGCCATCGCGTTTTCCTCCTGTTCCGGTTTGTTTTCGCTATTGTACCACGCCGCCGCAGACGGCGCAAGAACTCCTCTTCACAGCCGCAGTCCGCAGCTTTCCTCCACGGCACAGGCGGCGAAATACCGCTCCTCCAGCGGGATCCACTTTTCCAAAAAGGCCCGCAGCCCGGCTTCGCCCTCCCGCAGCAGCAGCCGGCGCCGCTGCTCCGCCGGCTCCACGGTGAGGAAGATCCCCAAATCATACGCTGCCCGCAGCGCGGGATGCATGCTGTACGAGCCCTCGACAACGGTGACCGGCCTCGGCTCCACCCGGTTTTCCCGGGTGACCCTCATCACGCCGCAGTCAAACACGCCGTAAGAAAAGGCCTCCCCCGCCGTCAGCGGCTCCAGCACCTCCCGCATGACCCGCTCGTAATGTACGTTCCCGCCGGGCCGGGCCAGACGTTCTTCCGTCCGCAGCTCGGGCGGCAGGAAAAAATCGTCCATGGCGATCAGATTGGCATCCAGCCGCCGGGCCAGTTCCTTTGCAAAGGTGGTCTTTCCCGCGGCGCACCGTCCGTCCACGGCGACGACGGCCCGTCCTTTTTCCTCCAGGATCCGGCGGATGACCTCCTCCGCCCGCTCGATTCTGTCCATGCTGATCTCCCTTTTTCGTTTTTTCTTATTCTACCACAGCTTTCCTGCTTTGGCAAAACTTTAGTTATTCTTCAGAATTTCCCTGCTGTCTTTTTCGGTCGTATCCTGTATAATAAGAGCATATCCGATTTGTCCATCTGGAAAGGAGACCCCATGAAACATCCCTCTTCCCGCATTCTGGCGGGAGCGCTTTCTCTGCTCCTGCTGCTGACGCTTCTGCCCATGCCCGCGCTTGCCGCGGAGCCCGTCAGCCATATTGTTGAAACAGAGCTCGGCCCCGGCCTTACGCTGACACAGGAAAACAGCCGCGCCGCCTCCGGCTCCATGCGCCAGCAATTCCTGCTGGACTATGCGCCCGGCGGTATCGTTGAGCCTCTGGTGCTTTACGGCACCTATCTCCGGGGCAAATCTCCCATCCAGACCGTGATCTCTTACGCCCAAAGGCAGGGCTATCGGGTGCTGGCCGCCGTCAACGCCGACTTTTTCTTCACCGATTCCGGCATTCCCATCGGCATGACGATCCAAAACGGCCGCCTGTGCACCACCGACGGCGCGCAGAACGCCGTAGGCATCCTGCCAGACGGCACGGTGATCGCGGGCAAGCCGTCCCTTTCGCTGCCCATGACGCTCCCCGACGGAACAGAGATTTCCGTCGAAGCGCTCAACGTGGTGCGCTCCACCGACGCCACCTATCTTTACAGCCGGGATTTCGACCCCTCCACCGGCACCTCCGGCGGCACGGAGATCCTGCTGCAGATCACCCGCGGAAGCGAGCTGCGCATCGGCAGCCGTCTGCGGGCCCGGGTGCTTTCGGTGTCCCGCGGCGGCAACACGCCCATCGGCGAGGGCCAGCTGGTCCTCAGCTTCACCGATCAAAACCGCAATTATGCGCTTCTTTCTGCCCTTCAGCCCGGCGACGAGCTGATCTTTGATCCCTCGACGCCCGACGCTGTCTGGGAGGACGTGGTCTGGAGCAGCGGTGCTGGCGATCTGCTGGCGGAAAACGGCTTTTTGACTCCCGCTGCCACCTCTGCCACGGCGCCTCGCACCGTCCTGGGCGTGCGGGCCGACGGCTCGGCCGTCATTCTGGAATGCGACGGCCGTCAGTCCGCCCTCAGCGCGGGGATCTCCCTGCAGGAGGCCGCCCAGCGGCTGCTGGAGCAGGGCTGCTCCGCCGTGGTCAATCTGGACGGCGGCGGCTCCTCCGCCCTCGCGGCGGCTTATCCCGGCTTTGAGCCGGCGCTGCTGTCCTCGCCCTCCGACGGCACGCCCCGCGGCTGCGCCACCTATCTGGTCTTCGTTACCAACGGCTCCGACAGCGGCTCCGATTACGGCAGCGCAGTCTATCCGCGTTCGGCCACCCTGCTGGCCGGCGCCTCCATGCCCGTGAGCGCCGTTTCCTACAACCGAGATTATCTGGGCTTCGGCGACGCCACCGACCTGCTTTCCTGCGACATCGGCCTGGTGTCCGACGGCGTCTTCACCGCACCGGACTTCGCCGCGCTCTGCACACTTTCCGCGGGGCGCCATTGTCAGGAGGCTTATTATACCGTCACCGATCAGATCGACTCCCTTCGCGTCATGCTGGAGGGCAAGTCCGTCACTTCTTTGACGCTGGACCGCCGGCAGACCGTCGATCTTGACATGGCGGCCTCCGACGGCGTCCGCCCCATCGTCTGCTCCGACGATCAGTTCACCTTCACCGTTTCCGGCGACGTGGGCACGGTGGATGAAGCCGGCGTCTTTACCGCCGGCACGCTGGCCGGCTCGGGCTCGCTGACTGTTTCCTACGGAAGCGTCTCCGTGACCCTGCCCGTCACGGTCCGCGCCAAAGCCTCCCGCCTGATCGAGACCTTTGAGGCCCAGGTCCTCCGCGCCGTGCCCTACGCCTCAGCCACGGCCTCCGCAGTCTGCGAGACCGCGCTGGAGCACGTCCGTTACGGCCGCGGCTCCGCCAGGCTGGAATACGGCGGCGGCCCCGAGGATTCGGCGGAATACCGATTCCTCTCCGCTCTCCCGCTGAGCGACGCCTCCCATCTCTCCTTCCACGCCAAGGGCTCCGGCGACTGGTACGCCCTCTTCTCCGCGCAGAGCGGCGAAACGCTGGCCGTTCCCTTTGCCGCGCCGGGTGACCGGTGGCAGGCCGTCACGCTGCTCGTCCCCGACGGGGCCGCCGCGCTGGAGGGCTTTGCCGCCCGGGGACAGGGCAGAGAAACGCTCTGGCTGGATCAGCTTCGCGCCCATTACGGCACCGTCAATTCGGATGAGCAGCCCCCCGCGCTGTCCTTCCGTGAGACCGTCGGCACCCTCTCGGCCGCTCTGGCGGACGACAGCGGCCTGTCGGCCGAGGACATCACCCTCACGATAGACGGGAAGGAGACCTCCTTCCTCTTTGTCTCCGGAGCGCTGACCGCGCCGCTGCCCAACGACGGCGCGCTTCACCGGATCACCGTCACCGCCGCCGACGCCATGGGCAACCGCGCCCGCAAAAGCGCGGACGTGGGCGAGCCCTCTCCCGCCACCTATGCCGACCTCGACGGTCACTGGGCGGCCTCTTATGTGGAATATCTCCATGAAAAGGGCGTCTTTTCCACCGACGTAAACTTCAATCCCTCGGCGAAGGTGAGCAACGCCATGGCCGCCACCATGCTCTCCCGCTATCTGGGTGTCCGCACCGAGCTTTACGCCTCCGTGGCCCTGCCTCACACAGACGCGGCCTCCGTGCCCGACTGGGCGCTGCCCCACGTCCGGGCCATGTACGCCCTGGGCATCATGATCGGCTCCACCGACGGCCAGGGACGGCCCGTCCTCAATCCCAACGCCTCCTGCACCCGTGCCCAGATCATGACCATCCTGGGCCGCACGCTGGAGCGGGGCTATGCCTACGAGCCCTGTGATTTCACCGACAGCGGCGCCATCCCCGCCTGGGCGCGGGACCATGTGGATCTGCTGACGGCGCTGGGCGTGGTCACCGGCGACCAGGGCAAGGTCAACCCCACCGGCACCATCACCCGGGCCGAGTTTGCCGCCCTGCTGTACCGGATGTACTGATCGGGATCGCTCACAACAGCAAAAACCGCTCCTTTCGGAGCGGTTTTTTCTGTTTTACCCGATTTCCCGTTGTGCCACCACAACGGTATACGCGCCGGCGTCGTAAGTGACGCCGGTCTCCCGAAAGCCGTTCTTTTTCCAGAAGTGCTCGCTTTGGGGATTCCCCTTCGCCCAGCCCAGGCGGATGCTCCGGAAGCCCTGCCTCCGCAGCGCCGCGGCGAGCTCCCGGACGACGGTCGTGCCCGCGCCCGCGCCCTGAAGGGATCTTTCCATCATGAAAAAACCGATGAACGCCGTCTGATCGTTGGGATATCTCAAAATCAGATCCAGCACGGCCGCCAGCCGCTCCCCGCAAAAATAGCCCAGATAATACTTGTCCTCCGGACCTTTTCCCGGCGGGAGCGCCGCCATATCTCCGCGAAGGCTCTCAGGCG
>JAFOPS010000049.1 GCA_017394205.1 Clostridia bacterium
CGCTGCAGCCGCAGCGGGGACTTTTTCATCGTGTTACTGCTGATAATGGTGCGCTTCCTGCAAAACCATCTCTTTGTTTCCCACAAAAACTTCGTTTTTGCGGGGGCCCCTTTTCATTTCATACGCTCCGGTCGGGCTTCGCCGCCCTCCCTGCGCGGCCGCGCCACTCGGCGCGCGGCGCAGAAGCGCCGTTGTCAAAACCCCGCTGCGGCCGCAGCGGGGTTTTCTCGTTTTGCTTACTGCTGGTAATGGTGCGCGTCTTGCAAAACCATCTCTTTGACCTTGAGCAGGCGGACCTTGGTGGCGTTTTCGTTTTCCTCCAGCTTCATGGAGATATACTTGATATTCTCCTCCAGCTCGGGGATCATCACGTATTCCAGCGCATTGACCCGGCGGCGGGTCTTTTCGATCTCCTCCGCCAGAAGCTGCATGGTCTTTTCCACCTGGGCCAGCTCCAGCATATCCTCGAAGACACGGGACATCTTATCCAGCGCGTCGTCCAGCTCGCCGGAAGTCTGGGCAAAGCCGTAGGGATAGATCTCGCCGGGATCGGCGTTTTTGGTGTGGAAGCTGTAAACCGGTACATTGACGCTCATGATGTTCTTGAACGTCATGCCCAGCTCCACGCTCTGACGGGGATACATCAGCGCCTGCTCCAGCATCTCGGGGGACATGATGGAGCTCGCCACCTGCTGAGATGCAAAGGCGGCGGTCAGCCCCTCTTCCACCCGGACGCGAAGCTGCTTGTTGCGCCGGACCACATCCATGAACTGACGCATCAGCTCGTCCCGCTTGTCCTTGAGCAGCTTATGGCCGCGGCGCGCGGTCTTGAGCCGCCCCTTGAGCTGGTTGAGCACCATTCTGGTCGGGGTAATCGCAGTGTTTGCCAAATGGCGTCACCTCCGTAATCAGATTGCGGACGGGATCACTCCTCGTCGGGCATGTACTTCTCGATCATTTCGGGCTTGATGCGCTTGAGCTCGCGGCGCGGCAGGATCCGAAGCAGCTTCCAGCCCAGATCCAGCGTCTCCTCGATGCTGCGGTTCACATCGTTGCCCTGGCTGACGTACACTTTTTCAAACTCGTCGGCAAATCTGGCGAAGAGCTTGTCGTCGTCGCTCAGGGCGGCTTCGCCCAGAATGGTCATCAGCTCCTTGGCGTCCTTGCCGCGGGAATAGGCGGCAAAGAGCTGGTTCATGGTGCCGGCGTGGTCTTCGCGGGTCTTGCCCACGCCGATGCCCTTGTCCTTCAGACGGGACAGAGAGGGCAGCACGTCCACGGGAGGCACGATGCCCTTGCGGTGCAGGTCGCGGGACAGGATGATCTGGCCCTCGGTGATGTAGCCGGTCAGGTCGGGGATGGGATGGGTCTTGTCGTCCTCGGGCATGGTGAGGATGGGGATCATGGTGATAGAGCCCTTCTTGCCCTGGCGGCGGCCGGCGCGCTCGTACATGGTGGCCAGGTCGGTATACAGATAACCGGGATATCCGCGGCGGCCGGGGACCTCCTTCTTGGCGGCGGAGACCTCGCGCAGCGCCTCGGCATAGTTGGTGATATCCGTCAGGATGACCAGCACCTGCATATCCTTTTCAAAGGCCAGATATTCGGCGGCGGTCAGCGCCATACGGGGGGTGGCGATGCGCTCGACGGCGGGGTCGTTTGCCAGATTGGAGAAGACCACCGTGCGGTCGATGGCGCCGGTGCGGCGGAAGTCGTTGATGAAATACTCCGACTCTTCAAAGGTGATGCCGATGGCGGCGAACACCACGGCGAAGGTCTCGTTGTCGCCCAGCACCTTTGCCTGGCGGGCGATCTGTGCCGCCAGCGCGGCGTGAGGCAGACCGGAGCCGGAGAAGATGGGCAGCTTCTGCCCGCGGACCAGGGTGTTCAGCCCGTCCACGGTGGAGATGCCGGTCTGAATGAACTCGGCGGGATAGGCCCGGGCGGCGGGGTTCATGGGCAGGCCGTTGATGTCCAGATGCTTGTCGGCCAGGATCTCGGGGCCGCCGTCGATGGGCTGGCCCATGCCGTTGAACACGCGTCCCAGCATATCCTCGGACACGGCCAGCTGCTGGGGATGGCCCAAAAAGCGGACCTTGGACTGGGCCAGATTGATGCCCTGGGCCGATTCAAAAAGCTGGACGACGGCCTTGTCGCCCTCCACCTCCAGCACCTTGCAGCGGCGGACGTCGCCGTTGGGGAGCTCGATCTCGCCCAGCTCGTCGTAGGTGACGCCTTCCACGTGCTCCACCACCATCAGAGGGCTGGCGATCTCACGGATGGTCTTATATTCCTTGATCATGCTTCTTCACCTCCGGCGACGACTTCTTCGATCTCTCTCTTCATCAGCGCTTCGATGGCGTCGTATTCCCCTTCGAAGTTCTTGGGATCCACCATCTTGGCGCGGCCGATCTTTTCACGGGCGGAGATGGCGAACAGCTTTTCCATGTCGGCGCCCTTCTGCAGCGCGTCGCGGCACAAAACGTCATAACGCAGCACCACGTCCAGCAGACGGAACTGCTTGGCGTAGGAGGAATAGGCGTCCTCGTCCACGAAGGCGTTCTGCTGCAAAAAGTCCTCGCGGATCATTTTCGCGGTCTCCATGGTCAGACGGTCGGCGGGGCTCAGCGCGTCCTGACCCACCAGACGGACGATCTCCTGCAGCTCGCTCTCCTCCTGCAGGATGTGCATGGCCCGCTCGCGGTTCTGCATATAGGCCTCGCCGAACTGCTCGGTGTACCAGGGGCGCAGGGTGTCCATATACAGAGAATAGGAGGTCAGCCAGTTGATGGCCGGGAAGTGACGGGCATAGGCAAGGCTGGAATCCAGCGCCCAGAACACCTTGACGATGCGCATGGTGGCCTGGCTTACCGGCTCGGAAATATCGCCGCCGGGAGGCGAAACCGCACCGATGGCGGTAACGGAGCCCTGGCGGTCGCCGGTGCCCAGGCACTCCACCACGCCGGCGCGCTCATAGAACTGTGCCAGACGGGAGGCCAGATAGGCGGGATAGCCCTCTTCGCCGGGCATCTCCTCCAGACGGCCCGACATCTCGCGCAGAGCCTCGGCCCAGCGGGAGGTGGAGTCGGCCAGAACGGCCACGTCATAGCCCATATCGCGGAAATACTCGGCGATGGTGATGCCGGTATAGATCGACGCCTCACGGGCGGCAACGGGCATATCCGAGGTGTTGGCGATGAGCACGGTGCGCTTCATCAGAGGCTCGCCGTTGCGGGGATCCTTCAGCTCGGGGAACTCCATCAGCACGTCGGTCATCTCGTTGCCGCGCTCGCCGCAGCCGATGTAGATGACGATGTCCACGTCGGACCACTTGGCAAGCTGGTGCTGCACCACGGTCTTGCCCGAGCCGAAGGGGCCGGGCACGGCGGCGGTGCCGCCCTTGGCGATGGGGAACATGGTGTCGATGATCCGCTGGCCGCTGTTCATGGGGCGGCTGGGAACATATTTTCTGGTGTAGGGGCGGGCGATACGCACGGGCCAGCGCTGGATCATGGTGAGCTTATGCTCCTCGCCCTTTTTGTCGCGGACCACGGCGATGACGTCGGTGACCACATGCTCGCCGGTCTCTACCGAAACGACCTCGCCCTCGATGCCCACGGGCACCATGATCTTGTGCAGGATGGCCGAGGTCTCCTGGACGGTGCCCAGCACGTCGCCGGCGGTGACATGGTCTCCGGGCTCGGCCACGGGGGTGAAATACCATTTCTTTTCCCGGTTCAGCGCGGGAACGTCGGTGCCGCGGGTGATGGAATCCCCCGTCAGCGCGCGCATTTCGGGCAGGGGACGCTGGATGCCGTCGTAGATGTTGTCCAGCATGCCGGGGCCCAGCTCCACGGACATGGGCATACCGGTGGTCTCCACGGCGGCGCCCGGGCCGAGACCCGAGGTCTCCTCATAGACCTGGATCGAGGCCGTGTCGCCGGTCATGTTCAGGATCTCGCCGATGAGCCGCTGAGAGCCTACGCGCACCACGTCGGAGACGTTGGCGTCCGCAAGGCCCTCGGCCACCACAAGCGGGCCGGAAACTTTGGTAATAATTCCGCTCATTTACATACCTTCCTTTGTGTGGATTGAAGGGACCGGGCTTCAGTCGCCCAGGATGTTCGTGCCCACAGCACGCTCCACGGCGGCCTTCAGCGCCGCTTGACCAAGTCCGATGGAGCCCTCGCGGCCGGGGATCAGGATAACAGCCGGCGCGGGGCGGTCCTTGAACCTGTCGATCTCGGCGGTGATCTGCGCCGCCAGAGCTTCTTCGATATAAATGATTGCGTAGTCTTCGTTGTCCCGGGTCAGACGGCGCAGGATCTGCCCCGCCTCGGCCCCGTCGGCCGCGGGATAGGTCTCAAGTCCCAGCGCCTTAAAGGCCATCACGGTCTCGCGGCCGCCGATCACGGCAATTTTAAGCATACAGATCACGCAGCCTTTCCCGGATGGCGTCGGACGAGATGCCCGCCAGCCTGCCCGTCAGGATCATGCGGACGGCGGTGGTTTCTTCTTCCACGGCCGCCAGATACGCCGCCACCGGCTCGGCGCCGTAGCTGACGTATTTCGCTTTTTTCAGATAGGCGTTCACCGCATTGTCGCAGGCCTGTTCAAAGGCTGTCAGCGGACCGCCCTCCAGCGCCTCGGCGCCCAGCGCAGCCGCCTTTTCCAGCGGCCTGCCCGCGTAAAGCGCCCGCAGTGCGTCGCCGTCTTCCGCGGCGGTGATGCGCTTCGGATCCACCGTGCCGCCCTCCAGCAGCACGTCGCCGAGAAAGACCGAATCCTTCCCCATGCGGCGGGTGCGCACGGCGGTGCGGAGGTTGACACTGTCGGCCAGTATGGCTGCGTAATCCGCCAAAAACGGGATCTTCAGCTCCTTTGCCGCCTCCCGCAGCTCGGTGAAATACGCCTTGTCCAGAACGAAATCCGAGAGCTGGGGATTGGAGGTGCGGGCCAGAACGGTCTTCGCCTCGGTCATAGCCGCCGCCATAACGGGAGGCAGCTCGCCGAGCCGCTCCTCGTGATAGAGCTCCTGCAGCCTGGCGGGCATGACGCGCCCCGCGTCGCTGAGCAGGTGGCGCACATCCTGCGCCATGGCCTCGCCCTTGAGGATGGCCTTGACGTTGTGATAATCATATTTCATCCGGAAGACGTCGATGAGCCTCCGGTCCGGGACCATGTGCTCCAGTTCCGCAAAGATCCCGTTTCTGCGCTCCGCCAGAGCGGCGTCGATCTCGCTTGCCCGCATCTGGGACAGGTCGGGATAGCCGCAGTCGGTCAGGACCTTCGCCGCGTCCTCAAAGGTGGGGGCGTCCAGCATGCGCTCGGCCCTGCCGTTGTCCAGCATCCTGGGCTCGCGGCCCCGGAGCATGGCGGAAACGCAGAGATAATCTTCTTTTTTATAAGCCAAGTTCTTCCCTCCTAACGTCGGGACGCGCCGTCAGTCAAAGAGGATGCCGGCCAGCTTTGCCGCCATGTCCTCGCGGCAGAGCTCCACCAGCAGCTCGGTGGTGCAGTTGGTCTCTACGCTGCCCCGGCGAAGGATCAGTCCGCCGGCGAAATCGCCCGCGGTCTCGCCCAGCGTCAGCCCGGCGGGCTTGCCCGCCTTTTCCAGAGCTTCGTTGGCGGCCTTCACCACTTGCTCGCCCAGCGCGGCCCGATCCTTTTCGTTCAGGATCACGGTCTCGCCGCCGGACGCGGCGTTTGCGGCCAGCTTCGCCAGAAAAGCGCAATACTGCTGCGCAGGCAGCGCGGAAATGGCGTCGCGGGCCTTGTCGAAGCCCTCGGACACCATGTCCTGCTTGAGCTGCAGCAGCTCTTTTTTGCTCTCCAGCCGGGCGATGCGGTCGGCGCTGTCCGCCTCGGCCCGGATCGCCTGCTTTCCGGCGTTCAGACGGGTCTCATAGACCTGCTGCGCCTCGGCCTCCCAACGCTCTTTGATCGCCTCGCACTTCTGCCGGGCCTCGGCTAAGATCGCCTCGGCCTGCGTCTGGCTTTCCTGACGGATCCGCGCGTTGATCTTTTCCAGTCCGTTCATGGTGCCCTCCTTACAGAGCGTTCATGAGCAGCAGAATGGTGGCCAGCAGAGACAGGATCGCGTAAAACTCCACGATACCGCAGAAGATGATACCCTTGGTGGAAGCCTCGGGATGCTTGGCAACGATGTTGACGGCTGCGGCGGCCACGCGGCCCTGGAACTTGGCGGACAGCCAGCCGCCCAGCGCGATGGGAAGGCAGGAGACCAGCACGGCCAGGCCCTGCGCAACGGAGAGCTGCTGGATGCCGCTGCCGCCGAACACGCCGATCTGCAGCAGGACGAAGAACCATGCCACCATGCCGTACAAGCCCTGGGTGCCGGGGAGCACCTGCAGGATCAGGCACTTCGTGGACTTTTCGGGATCCTCAGCGGTCAGGCCGGCAGCGGCCTCACCCACCATACCGGTGCCCTTCGCAGAGCCCACGCAGCACAGACCGACAGCCAACGCGGCGCCCAAAAACGCCAGACCGAGTCCACCAAAAGATTCAAAGAAAGCAGCCATGTTAATTTTCCTCCTTAATTACTTGCATATATTTTGTTTGCGGAGTCAGGGGTTGATAAGCCTTTCCGCCCGCTTGATAAAACCGGTTGAAAAACTCCAGGAATTGCAGACGCATATCGTGGACGTAGCAGCCCAGCAGATTGAGCGCCAGATTGAGCATATTGCCGATCATCGAGATGATCACGAACAGGATCACGTTTCCGAAGGTGGCGCCCAGGGTGTTGAACACCTGTGCGATAACCGAGCCGGAAAGCATCAGCGCCATGATGCGGACGTAAGACAGCGTATCGCTGAAATAGCCCGTCACGCCGTTGTAGATCGCCGCCACCAGCGACGTCACCTTGCCGAAGCCCCTGGCATTGCGGGTGGAGCCGTAAACCAGCATCAGTCCGCCGATCACCAGCACCACGGGCACGCCGTGCACGGTGCCGATCTTCAGAACCATCAGCGCCACGCCCGCCAGGATGACCCACCAGGTGAACTCCTCCCACAGCGCGTCGGGGAAATGACCGTCCTTGATCTTTTTGACCGCGCTGACGCCCATACCGGTGAAGATCTGGATCAGGCCAAGCGCCAGCGATCCGATCATGATGGGCATGGTGTCGTTCAGCGGGGTGAACAGCGACGGCAGCTCGAAGGTGCTGTTCGGATTGATGATCCTGCAGAGCTGCGGAATGAAATCGCCGAAGAAGCCGCCCGTCAGCGCGCCGAAGATAAAGGTGCTGATGCCGCACCAGAAGATCATCTCCATGAAGCTGCGGTCGGCGGGACGCTTCTTTTTCAGGAAGATCAGGGATCCCGCGATCATCAGGATGCCGTAGGCCATGTCGGCCATCATCATGCCGAAAAACAGGATGAAGAACGGCGCCATGATGGGGTTGGGATCCACGCCGTTGTAGGCGGGGAGAGAATACTGCTCGGTGATGCAGTTCATCGACCGGGTAAAGAGATTGCCCTTCAGCTTCACCGGCACGTCGGGGATCTCCTCCTCCGTGGGATCGGAAAACTCATAAGCGCAATCAAATCTGTTCAGCAGCGACGAAACCTGCTTTTCCTTGTCCGCCGGGAACCAGCCCTCGGCCATCAGAACGTTTTCGGTGCCGTAAAGCCTGTTGCCCGCGCCGGCCAGCGCCAGTCGGGTGCCCAGACGGTCGGAAGCCATCTGAAGGGCCTCCCGCGACTCTGCCGCCTGACGGATGCGCCGGGCACAGTCGTTCTTTTCGTCGTCCAGCGCCTTCAGCGTCCCGGAGGCCTTTTCCGCACATTCCCGGGCGGTGCCGTCCATGCCGGCAACGGCGGAGGGCGTAAAGCCAAAGGGGCGGAGCGCCTCCAGCGCGGCGGCCTGCGCCTCCTTCATGCACACCAGGACCACATACTGCTGGCTCTTGTCATCGGACACGCGGAAAAGCTGCGCCTCCTCGGCGGCCTGCGCCAGCGCGGCCTCCACAGCTTCCAGAGGCTGTCTTGCCGAGAAGGAGCCCAGCGTCACGGCGGTACGGCGGGTGCCCTCGGTGTTCAGGGGAAGATCCAGGTCCATCCAGGGCCCCAGCGATTCCAGGATGCTGCGCTGACGGCTCTCTTCCGCGGCGATGCGCTTGATCCGGTCCTCCGCCGCGCGGATCTCCTCCGCCGTTTTCTCCGCGGCGTCGATCCCCTCGGACACAAAGAACTCGGCGGCCTTTTTTTCGGGCTTGGCCGAAAGCAGCGGCGTTTTTGCGGGGGCGTAGCGGTCCAGGATCGACAGCGACTGATCCAGCGCGGCCTGGCGGGTCTTCAGGGCGATCACGTCGCTGTTTTCACGGATCACCGTGCCCCGCTCCTCAGCCTCCTGCATCCGGTCGCCGATCTCGGAGAGCTCGACGCAGCCGTGCAGCGCCAGCTCGCGCAAAAGCTCTTCTTTCTGATCGCGGACGACCATCAGCCGGAGCTTTTTCATTGTTACGATGGCCATTTAGCTGTTCACGATCCTTTCCACTACAAGAGCTGCTGCCTGCTCGAGCTTTGCCTGCGCACGGGTCCTCAGCTCGGCCTTCGCCTTGTCCAGCTCGGCCCTCCGGTCTCCGGCGCCTGCCGCGGCCCGGGCTTCCGCCTCGGCGCGCAGCTCGGCCAGCTCGGCGTCGGCCTTGGCGCCTGCCGCCTGCACGGCGGCCCTTCCGGCTTCCTCGGCGTCGGCCAGCATCTGCCTGGCCTTGGCCTCGGCTTCCGTCACGGCGGCCCTTGCCTGCTCTTCTGCCTGTGTGATGCTTTCGATCGCTTCAAATGACATCGGCACACCCCCTCTTTTTTGATCGATTAATTCCTTGTGAAAGGTCGCGGCAGCCTGCCGCGCCTTAGACAAATCCACAAAATATCATACCGTATATCACCGTTTTTTTCAAGCCGTTTTTCCTTATAATAATAAGAAAATTTCACAAAAAGCAAGGCGCCGCCACGTCAAAAAAAAGAAGCCCCATCCGCATTTCGGATGGGGCCGTGCTGCCGTTCAGTCTTTATAATGAGGGATATGCACGTCGCTTTCCGTGATGTCCTCCACATAGGGGTTGAGATATTCGTTGACAAACTCCACCACCTGCTTGGGGTCCAGATAGACGTACGCCACGTTGTTGTAATACCCGGTGGACGCATAGGGCAGCGTATCGCTGTGGACGTTCTCGTCGAAGTTCAGGCCGTTGACCACATTGAGATAGAACCACACCATCTCCTGCACCGTCATATTGGTCTTGACGTTCTGGTTGATGATGTCGATATAGTCCTTGATCTGGGTGACGCTGAACTTGGCCATCACCTGCTTCATAGCGGCGATAAGGAAGTCCTTCTGCCGGTTGACCCGGCCGAAATCGTTCTCCGACGTGCTGCGGTAGCGGACGAACTGCAGCGCCTTGTTTCCGTCCAGAAGCTGGTCGCCCGCCTTCAGGTTGATGTCGAATTTGGGGTCGGGATCGTAATGCACCATGTTGATGGGCACGTCGTACTGCACGCCGCCGATCAGATCCACGATCTCCTTGAAGGACTTCATGTTCACCACCACGTAAAAGTTCACGGGGACGCCGGTGATCTCGGTGACGTCGGCGCACATAGCCTCCTCACCCGCGCGGCCGTAGGCGGCGTTGATCTTTTTGTTGTTGGATTTCACGTCGATCTGGGTATCGCGGTTGATGGAAACGATGTTGACCTTTTTGTTCACCGAATCCACCGAGCACAGCATCAGCGTGTCGGTGTTGTAATCGTCGGTGGTGCCCGCCAGGAGGATGGTATAATACCCTTTCTTCAGCTGGCGGCCGTTGCCGTCCACCACAGGGGCGTCGGGATCCTCCTCGGAGGGGCCGCTCTGGCCGGGAGCGGAGGGGTCGGTGCCGGGCGACGACGCGCCGGGATCGGAGGGATTCTTATCCGGGTCGACGACCGTCGAGTTTCCGGGATTCTTCTGCTGGTTGGGCGCCTTGGTAAAAAACCACCCCGCATAGCAGCCGGCCGCTACCAACACCGCCAGAAGGATCCAGAGCCACGTATGTTTTTTTCTCGGTTCCGCAACTGCCTCGTGTTTTCCCATAAAGCGATTCTCTCCTGCTTGTCTGTAAACTGTGCGCGGCCCGCTTCGGGGCCTGCGCCGCGCTTTTTTTACGCTTGTACGAATCAGTATACCACAGTTTTTTGCCGCATGCCACAGAAAAATGCTTAAAAAACCTAAATTCACATTTTGTTTTACTTTGCACCGCCGGTATGCTATGATAATGATACTTGTTTTGTGACTGCGCCCGCCAAAAAAAGTTCCTCGGAGCGTGCCTATGTGGGATCATTTTTTCTTCAGTCTGAGCGCCACCGTGCCGGTTTTCGCCGTGATGGTGCTGGGTCATCTCCTGCGCCGCGCGGGGCTTCTGACCCATGAGTTTTGCCGGGTGAGCAACCGTCTGGTCTTTACCGCGGCGCTGCCCGCCATGCTTTTTCGCCAGATCGCCGTCCTGCGGCCCGATCAGATCGCCGACGGGCGCTTCCTGCTGTTCACCGCGGCGGCCAGCGTGCTTTATCCCCTTTTGGTCTGGCTTCCCGCCCGACGCCTTTTGCCCGACAAGGGCGAGGTGGGCGCCTTTACCCAGGGCGCCTTTCGCGGGAACACCGCCCTTCTGGGCGCCGTTTTGATGGAGAGCATCTGCGGCAGCCTGACCTACGCCCCGCTGATCGTGCTGGCGGGCGTGCCCATCAGCAACGCCTTTTCCGTGATCATCCTGAGTCTGGAGGCCGGCGGCGACAGGCCCGACCGGGCCGCTCTGCGGCGGGCGCTGGCGGGCGTGATCAAGAACCCCCTGATCATCGGCATCCTGCTGGGGCTCCCCTTTGCCTTTTTCCGCATCCCCATCCCCGCCGCGGCCGACAAGGGTCTTGCCCTGCTGGCCAACATGGCCTCGCCGCTGGCGCTTTTGGTGATCGGCGCCGAATTCCGCGCCGACGCCGCCGTGAAAAAACTCCGCTCCACGGTGTGCGCCGGGCTCATCAAGCTGCTCCTTCTGCCCGCGCTGACCATTTTCGCCGCGGCGGCGCTGGGCTTCCGGGGCGAAGCGATGGTGGCCGTTCTGGTCTTTTCCGGGACGCCCACCGCCGTGGCCTCGTATATCATGGCGGAAAACATGCACAACGACGGCGTGCTGGCCAACGGGATCGTTGCCTTTACCACGCTGCTGTCCGCCGTCACCGTAACGGGATGGATCTTCCTGCTGCGCGTGACCGGGTTGATCTGAGGAGGCGCACCCATGCTGCAAAACTTTCTTTACAGTCTCAACGCCACCCTGCCCATCTTCGCCGTGATGGTGCTGGGCTGGATCCTGAAGCGGGTCGGCTTTCTCACCGAGGGCTTTACCAAGGTGGCCGACAGGCTGGTGTTCCAGGTAGCGCTGCCCTGCATGCTCTTTTTGGACATCGCTCAGATGGACACCGCCCAGCTGCTGGACGGCCGCTTCATTGCCTACGGCGCCGCGGTCACCCTGATCAGCATTTTCGCCATCTGGGGACTGGCCAAGGTCTTTCTTAAGGACAAGACGCTGGTGGGCTCCTTTGTCCAGGGCTCTTACCGCAGCTCGGCCGCCGTGCTGGGCGTGGCCCTCATCGCCAACGTCTACGACGACGCGGGCTATGCGCCGCTGATGATCCTGGCGTCCGTGCCGCTCTACAACATCTTCGCCGTCCTCATCCTGACCCTTGAGGCGGGGGGCGGCGGCAGACTCGACGGGGCCCGCCTGCGGAAGGCCGCCGTGGGCGTGTGCAAAAATCCCATCATTCTCGGCATCCTGGCGGGCATGCCCTTTGCGCTGTTTCGTCTGCCTATCCCCACCGTAGCGGAAAAGGGGCTGCACATGGTGGCCAACGTGGCCACGCCGCTGGCCCTGCTCTCCATCGGGGCCGCCTTCGTCTGGGGCGACGCCATGAAAAAGGCGAAGCCCACCGTCTGGGCCTCGGCCATCAAGCTTGTGATCCTCCCCGCCGTTTTTCTGCCCGTTGCGGCGGCGCTGGGCTTTCGGAACGCCCAACTGATGGCGATTCTGATCATGCTGGGCTCGCCCACCACCGCCACCAGCTATATCATGGCGAAGCAGATGGGCAACGACGGCGTGCTGGCCAACGGGATCATTGTTCTCACGACGCTGCTGTCCGCTGTGACTATTACCGGATGGATCTTTTTGCTGCGCACGCTGGGGCTTTTATAAGGTCGATTTCCGTCCCGCCTTGCGGCGGGACGGGGGGCTTCGCTGTGACTATTACCGGATGGATCTTTTTGCTGCGCACGCTGGGGCTTTTGTAAGGTCGATTTCCGTCCCGCCTTGCGGCGGGACAGAGGGCTTCGCTGTGACCATCACCGGATGGATCTTTTTGCTGCGTACGCTGGGGCTTTTGTAAGGTCGATTTCCGTCCCGCCTTGCGGCGGGACAGGAGGCTTCGCTGTGACCATCACCGGATGGATCTTTTTGCTGCGCACGCTGGGACTTTTGTAAGGTCGATTTCCGTCCCGCCTTGCGGCGGGACGCCAAATTGGCGAAAAAGCCCAGTGCAGCGGGTTTTTCGACAGTCTAACGCCCCGCCGCAAGGCGGGGCGTCAGCTTGTCAAAAAAGTCAAAATCGCCGCTTCGGCGATTTTGCTTACCCATCGTTTTTGACCGTTTTCTGTGTGAAAATGGTCAAAAACACCACGACCCGCCGCGATTTTTCGCAAAAAATGCGGCGAACTCCGGCCCGCAGGCCGGCGCCAAATTGGCGAAAAAGCCCAGCGCAGCGGGTTTTTCGACAGTCTAACGCCCCGCCGCAAGGCGGGGCGTTTCGTCTGGTTTTATCGGAAGGTCAACTGATACGGGCAGAAAACACCCGTTTCGGTCACGCCGTCCACGGTGCGCTGCCACGTGACGTCGTTGTAGGTGATGGCCCCGCCGTGCTCGCAAAGGCTGTGATCCACGATCTCCCAGCCCTCGGCTTCCAGCTTCGCCGTCATTTCTTCCACGGCCTGCACGTGCGCCGGATCATAGTCGTGCTCGGGCAGACCCTCTTCCTTCACCTGCTCCGGCGTGAGCGGGACCTGCGCGGGATCGCCGACCCCTGCCTGCGCCAAAAGCACGACGCTGCCCATGACCAGCACCGCGCAGAGCAGAATGAGCCATTTCTTTTTCATGTAAGCACATCCTTTCCGGTCGCGCACCGGTTCGCAGACGCCTCTGTCTGCGCCGGGCATATCAAATCAACACAGCAAGATATATCTTATTGATATTTTTTGTATTCATTTTATCTCTATTGATAGAATCGCACGCTTTTCCGTTTTTGTCAAGACCATTTCGGCCAAATCGGGAAAATGCACAAATCCGGGCCGCCGTTTTCGGAAATGATTCCCAAGCATCGAATCAAAAAAGCCGCGCTCCCTGCGCGGCTTTTTGGTGTTCTTTTACTCTGCGTGCTCTACAAAATCCCGGATGTCGCCCCAAAAACCGCCATCCAGCGCCTGCTCCAGCAGGGGGAAATAAACCTCGCGGCCGGCGTCGCCGTTGGTGTGGACCACCATCCCGTCGCCGGTGACTTTGTCCCAGATCGCAAAGGACTGGAAGCCGGAATTATCGCCCCAGTGCCACAGGACGTTGGGATCCTTTTTCGGGATGCCGAAGCCAAGGCCCCAATCGATCTGTGCCGAGGCGGCGTTCTGCGGCGCGGTCATCTCGCCGAACAGCTCCTGCGACAGGCCGCCCCGCTCCCGGATCAGGCGGCAGAGGATCTTCGCGTATTCGCCGGAATACGAATAGAGCGACCACGCGGCGTTGGGTTCGGGCCCGTTGCCCGTGGTGCGGCGCTCGCTGCGCACCTTGCGGACCTTGCCCTCCCGGTCGAAGCCCACGGAAAAGGCCTCGCCCACCGCGGGCGTCCAGCAGGCGGAGGCATGCTCCATCCCCCAGGGACGGAAAAACCGCTCTTCAAACAGGGCGTTCATATCCCGTCCCTCGGTCTGCTCCACCAGGTGCTGCAAAAGATAATATCCCTCGCCGGAATAGCTGAAGCTCCTGCCCGGGTCAAACAGCATATGCATGGGCTTTGCCTCCCAGTTGGGGAGCCCGGAGGCGTGACAAAGCGCCTGCCGGGGCGTAATGGTGAGAAACCGCGGATCGTCGGACCAGGGCTCCTCCCGCAGCACGTCCATGATGGGGCGGTCCAGCGCCAGCTTCCCGGCGTCGGCCTCCTGCAAGGCAAGCAGGGCAAACAGGGACTTGGTCAGCGAAGCGCACTCCAGCAGCGTTCCTTCGGTCATGGGAGTCCCCTTCCCGTCCCGCATGCCGTAAGCGGCGGAAAACACGATCTCGCCGCCGGAAACGACGGCCAGCGTGGCGCCTGGAACATGCCACCGTTCCAGCGCCTGTGTCAAGGAGATCTCTCCCCGTGTGAGCTTGGGTAAAAAATCGGTTTTGAGCTTCATGAGCGGGCCTCCGGCAGGTCTTTTTTGGGGGATCCGTTGTTTTCCTGTTATTATTATACTTGTGCCGGCCCGCTTGTGCAATAGCAAGCTTCAGATTTTTCCCAAAAACAGCAGCACGGCGGCGCCCGCCATCCGCTGCTCCAGCGTTCCGGGCAGCCCCTTCAGCGGGATCTCGCGGGGCCGGCGCAGGTCGCCGTCCAGCGTCCGCATCTCCCGCTGGAGCGCCGCCATGCCCCCCTCCTGAAGCAGCGACGACACCGAAAGGCTGCTTCTGCCGTCCAGACCGCAGGTGAGCATCTGCCCCGCACAGCGGACGTTGCCCCGGCGGTCGATAAGAAGATCCCAGTGCTCTCCCCCGTCCGCCGGGCGGGCGCACAGCTCCTGTTGGCGGATCAGCCGCCGAAGCCAGGGCAGGTCGCCGCGCTTTTCGCAGGCAATGACGATCATTTCGTTCTCCCCTTTCCGCCGTTAGTGTGCACGGGAAAGAGAGAATCATACGAAACGAAAAGCGCCGCAGCCACGCTGCGGCGCCGGAAGTCTCATTCTCTTGTCAGATCGGCAAAGGTCCCGCCGCACAGATCGGCCAGTGCTTCGGGGCCGACCTCGATCTGAGCGCCGATGCGCCCCGCCGAGACCAGGATCCTGTCCCATAAGATCGCCGTTTCGTCGAAGCAGGTGGGATACGCCCGCTTCATCCCCAGCGGCGAGCAGCCGCCCCGAACATAGCCCGTGACCTTGTTGATCTCGGCCACATGGATCATCTCCACGCTCTTTTCCCCGGCGGCCCGGGCGGCCTTCTTCAGATCCAGCTCGGCGGTCACGGGGATGACGAACACAAAAAATCCGCCTCCTCCGCCCCGGGTCACCAGCGTTTTGAAGACCCGCTGGGGCTCGATGCCCAGAAGCGCCGCCACGGTGACGCCGTCCACGGCCTCTTTCCCGTGGGGATAACTGTGAGCGGTATAGGGAACGCCCCCCTGCTCCAGCAGGCGCATGACGTTGGTCTTGTCCTCTGCCACGGCTCACTCCATCAGCTGGAAAAAGCTGTCGCGGGCGTTGGCCACGTGGATGCACATCCTGCGCTCGGCCTCGTCGGGGTCGTGATTCTCCAGCGCGGTAAGGATGGCGCGGTGCTCCTGAGTGGAGGCCAGGGCGCGGCCGTGCCGCACGGTGGTCTCGCGGGCCTTGTGGAGATAATGGTGATACATGGAGAGCATCCGCCGCAAAAGATTGCTCTGACAGCTCTCGTACAGCAGCTCGTGGAAGCGGTTGTCCAGATTCCACACCCGCAGCTTGTCGCCCTTGGCGGCGTAAAACTCCTGGAGCTCCACGATCTCCCGCAGGTCCTCCAGCTCCTTTTCGGTCACGTGCTCCGCGGCCCAGCGGGCGGCCAGACCCTCGATCCGGCTGCGGATGGCGTAGATGTCGTCCACGTCCTTCTCCGAAATGCCCACCACCACGGCGCCCTTGTTGTGGGTCGTCTTCACCAGTCCCTCCAGCTCAAGCTGCATCAGCGCCTCGCGGATGGGGGTGCGGGAAACGCCCAGCTCCGCGCTGAGCTTGACCTCGTTCAGGCTTTCGCCGGGGGTCAGGTCCCCGTCGAGGATGGCCTTCTCCAGCTGGCGGAAGACACGGGTCCGCATGGGCGTGGCCACGTATTCTTCCTCGATCTTTTTCATCATTTCGCCTCTCCTTTCCGCGGCTCAGCGGCGGCGGCTGCGGCGGCGTTTGGCCCGGCGCCGGTTGACGATGATCACATAGGCCACGAAGATCGCGATCAGCGCGATAACGGCGGCCACCGCCACCTTGAAGGCCGTGCTGGTGAAAAATCCGGTGATCCTGTCCAGCACGTACAGCAGTGTGGAGCGGGAAATATCGGAGGACGCCACCAGATCCATCTCATACGTCTTTTCCCCATAAGTGACCGTGAGCTTTCCCAGCACGTCGCCGGATCTCACCGGGGCGGTGACGCCCTCGTCCACCGTATAATCCATCGTCAGATCGGATTTTTCAAAGGTGTTGGGCAGCATGGCCACGATGTTCTCGCTGGGCGTCAGCACGGCGGCGTCCTTCTCATCCGACAGGCGGACGGGCACCTCGGTGATGGGCTCGCTGCTGCTGAGCATCACCTGCTGGGAAAAGTTCTCCGCACCGTAATCAAAGAGCTTGATGGTCTCGTCAAACTGGCCGTTGCGGCCGTTCTCCTCCTTGGCGGCGCCCATGACCACGCTGTAATAGGTATAATCCCCCTTGACGCAGGCCGCCACAAGGCAGAGCCCCGCAGGGGTGGTAGTCCCCGTCTTGATGCCCACGGCGCCCTCGTAGTAATAATCGCCGGTGGCCTTTTTCGAAAGCAGGTAGTTGGTGCTGTATTTGGTGGTGGTGCGGTCGTGCTTGTTGGTGACGGGCAGCGTCACCTCGTCCTCCGACACGATTTTTGCGATGCTCTCATTTTCCATGGCGGCCTTGGCGATCAAAAGCAGATCCCGCGCCGAGGTATAGTGATCCTCATCGTGCAGGCCGTGGGGATTGGTAAAATGGGTATTGGTGCAGCCGAGGCGGCGTGCGGTGCTGTTCATCAGGTCCACGAAGTCGTCGACGCTGCCCGAGATGTGGATGGCGAAGGCGTTGGCGGCGTCGTTGCCGGAGGCGACGAGCATATACCGCATCAGATCCATAAATCCGATCTCCTCGCCCGCCAGAAGATAGCTGGCGCTGCCCAGCTCATAAAGCCCGTCCACCGCCTCGCGGGTGACGGTGACGGTATCGGTGGGATTGCCGTATTCCATGGCCACCAGCGCCGTCATCAGCTTGGTGGTGCTGGCGGGATAGACCCGCTCGTCGGCGTTCTGCTCCAGCAAAACGGTGTCGGTGCTCAGCTCGTAAAGGATCGCCGACTTCGCGTTGACTGTATGGGCCGGAGCGGGCGCTGCCAGCACGGGCATGCTCAAAAGCGCCGTCGCCAAAAGAAAACTGAGAAATCGTTTGAACATTTTTGCTCCTCCCGCTGTAATTTTTTCTGATTTATGGTATTATTTTAGCAAATCCCCTTGGCGATTGCAACCTCTCCCCCGCCGGGCGGGGCAAGATTTTTCAAGTTTTTCCGAATATTCAGAATTCTTTCAGAAACGGAGACTTTTATGCGCCGGAAGATCCTGTCCGCGGCGGGCGCGCTGCTGGCCGTCTGCGCCGCTTTGTTTCTGCTGCGCGGCGGCGGGGCGCTGCTCCGCGCTTTCTCCCGCCCGCCTGCCGAACCCTGCGGGCTCCCGCCCCTTTACACCGAAGAACCCGGTTTTTCCGCTCCCGCGCCCCGGGAGGCCAGGCTCGATCTCAACGCCGCCACCGAAGAGGAGCTGGCCCGTCTGCCCGGCGTGGGCGCCGTTTTGTCCCGGCGGATCACGGAATACCGGGAAGCGCACGGCCCCTTTGCCTCGGCAGACGAGCTGGACGCGGTGGAGGGCGTGGGTCCCGCTCTGCGCTTTGCCCTGCAGGATCTGGTGACCGCGGGCGACGAACCATAGTCAAGCAGCGCACGGGTCTTCGTCCGGCGCCCCCTGCGGGAAAGCTCCTTTTCGCCGGTAAAAGCAGCAGGCTTTGAAAGCGGGATTCAATTCAAAATAGAATTTTCTCAATTTTCTCGTTATTTACAAATTCTCCGTTTTGCCTTATGATGCGGTTGTGGCCACAAATACCGTCAAAAAACCATCATAAGGAGAACATAAGGAGAAAAAACATGGACATTTTGAAAATCGGAAGATATATCCAGAATCTGCGGAAGGCCGCCGGCATGACCCAAAAGGAGCTTGCGGAAAAACTGAACATCTCGTTCCAGGCTGTTTCCAAGTGGGAAACGGGCGAGTCCCTTCCCGACACGGGCGTTCTGCTTGATCTGTGCGATATCTTGAATACGACCGCAGATAAGCTGCTCAACGGAGGATGCCTTGCGGCAGTCGAGCGCAGATTGATGCGGCTGGAAGACGTCGTCACGGGCTTTCAATATCTGGAGGACATCGGAAGGCTTTTCGGTGAAGACTGCACCTTTTTCACGGGGATGATCGAGGGGATCAATGAAAAAATGCATATGGACGTTTTGACCTATCTGAAGGATCCCATGACCCGGGAGGTCATGTATGCGGAGGTGCTGATTCAGGGGATCCTTTCCGGCCGGACCGTGGATATGGACGAAATCGAGGCGAGTTTTCAGAACCGGCATATGATCGAAACCATCCGACGCTATGTCGCAAAGGCAAACGGCTCGCCCGAATGATCCTGCAACAAGCAGAAACCGGCCCGCAGGCCGGAACCAAAACGGCGAAAAAGCCCGGCGCAGCGGGTTTTTCGGCAAATACAGCAGCGCCGCCCGGTCGGGCGGCGCTGTTTTGATAAAGAAGCGGAAAAGAGAGTTTCGTTTGGGATCAGACCAAACCCTGAGCCATCATGGCATCGGCAACGCGCAGGAAGCCGGCGATGTTGCCGCCAGCGACCAGGTCGTAGCCCAGGCCGGCCTTCTCGGCGGCCTCGACAGAGGCGTTGTAGATGTTGGTCATGACATGGTGCAGCTTCTCATCGACCTCTTCAGCGGTCCAGTTGTACCGCATGGAGTTCTGGCTCATCTCAAAGGCGGAGGTGGCAACGCCGCCGGCGTTGACGGCCTTGGAGGGAGCGACGATGATGTGCTTCTGCCCACGCAGGAAGGTCAGAGCCTCGTTGGTGGTGGGCATATTGGCGACTTCGATGTAGTACTTGACGCCGGACTCGGCGATCTTCTTGGCCCAATCCAGGTTGACGTCGTTCTGGGTGGCGGCGGGCATATAGATGTCCACGTCCTTGACGCCCCAGCACTTGGTGCCGGGAACGAACTCGACGCCGTACTTGTCGGCATAGGGCTTGCAGTGCATGGGATCCTTGGCGCGCATCTCGAGGATGAAGTCCAGCTTCTCGCCGACGACGCCGTCGGGATCGTGGATGTAGCCGTCGGGACCGGCGAAGTAGGTGACCTTGGCGCCCAGCTGAGCAGCCTTCTTCATGATGCCCCAGCCCACGTTGCCGTAGCCGGAAATGGCGATGCGCTTGCCCTCGATGGACTCGCCCTCATGCTTGAGGACTTCCTGCAGATAATAGACAGCGCCGTAGCCGGTAGCCTCGGGACGAATCAGGGAGCCGCCGTAGCTGAAGCCCTTGCCGGTGAGAACACCGTTCTCCCAAACGGCCTTGATGCGCTTGTACTGGCCGTAGAGGAAGCCGATCTCGCGGCCGCCCACGCCGATATCACCGGCGGGAACGTCCACGTCGGGTCCGATGTGACGCCACAGCTCGGTCATAAAGGCCTGGCAGAAGCGCATAACTTCCATATCGGACTTGCCGATGGGGCTGAAGTCGGAGCCGCCCTTGCCGCCGCCGATGGGCAGAGAGGTCAGGCTGTTCTTGAAGGTCTGCTCGAAGCCCAGGAACTTCATGGTGTCCAGGGTGACGTCGCTGGCAAAACGCAGGCCGCCCTTGTAGGGTCCGATGGCGCTGTTGAACTGGACGCGGAAGCCGCGGTTGACATGGGGCTTGCCGGCATCGTCCACCCAGGTCACACGGAACTGGATCTGACGATCGGGCTCGCACATTCTCTCCAGAACGGCGTACTTCTCGTACTGGTCGGAGTGCTTCTCAACGATGGGCACCAGAGAATCAAAAACCTCTTCCACGGTCTGCAGGAACAGCTTCTCGTGGGGATTGCGAGCCTTGACTTCGTCAAGAACTCTCTGCATGTAAGCATTCATTGTGGATGACCTCCCAATAAAAAATTACAATTTCCTTGTTCAGGCGGGATCGCCGCCCTAACTTCTATACGAATTTATATTAAGTCTACCCCTTAAAAAAGTCAAGGGCTTTCCCTTGTGATTTCCTCTGATTAAACGGATTTTTGCGGGGGTTTTTCCCGCCTTTTTACTAAATTTACGGAAATCGCGCATTTCTCCCGAAGAATTTTCGTCCTTTAGCACGGCATTATGTGAAAACCTCCCGCGTCCGGAAGAAACGAAAAAGCGCCGCTGCGCGGTGCTTTTCCGTTTCCTGTTTTATTTATTTATGAAACAGCTTTTTCGTCTGGTAATTGGGCTCGCAGGTGAGGTGGAGCCCCAGCTTGCGATAGGTGTCGGCGTCCACCGGCGGCAAAATCACGGTGGAGTGCGCCTCGCAGCCCCGCAGCTCCTTCAGCTTTTCGCAGGCCCGCTCGGCCTCGCCGCTCATGGCCGCGCTGATGGCCAGCGCCACCAGCACCTCGTCGGAATGAAGCCGGGGATTGCGGTTGCCTAAAATCCCGGTCTTGAGATTCTGCACCGGCTCGATGACGCTGCGGGGGATCAGATTGTCCTCCTTGGGAACGCTGCACATGGTCTTGGCCGCGTTGAGCAGCGCCGCCGCCGAGGGGCCCAGCAGATCGGAGGTGCGCCCCGTGACGATGCGCCCGTCGGGAAGCTGGATCGCCACGGCAGGCCGTCCGGTCTCCGCCTCGCGTCCCAGCGCGGCGGCCACCACGGGCCGGTCGTCAACGCTGATGCCCGCCTGCTTCATCAAAAGCTCGATCTTTTCGATGGCCTGCTCGGTGCCGTTGCCCTTGCGCAGATCGCACTTGGCGGCAAAATAGCGGCGAATGATCTCGTCCTTGGAGGCCTTGCGGCACACCTCGTCGTCTACGATGGCGTAGCCCGCCATGTTGACGCCCATATCAGTGGGGGAATGATAGGGGCTGCTGCCGTTGATGCGCTCGAACATGGCGTTGAGTACGGGGAAGGCTTCCACGTCCCGGTTGTAATTGACGGTGGTGACGCCGTAATGCTCCAGATGATAGGGGTCGATCATGTTGACGTCGTTGAGGTCGGCGGTGGCCGCCTCATAGGCCAGATTCACCGGATGCTTCAGGGGCAGGTTCCAGATGGGGAAGGTCTCGAACTTGGCGTAGCCGGCGTTGACGCCGTGAAGGTTTTCGTGATAGAGCTGGCTCAGGCACACGGCCAGCTTGCCGCTGCCCGGGCCGGGGGCGGTCACCACCACCAGCGGCCGCTCGGTCTGCACGTATTCGTTGCGGCCGAAGCCCTCTTCGCTGATGATGTCGCTGACGTTGTAGGGATAGCCCGCGATGGGATAGTGACGGTAGACCCGGAGGCCCAGCTTCTCCAGCTTCTGCCGGAAGGCCTCGGCCGAGGGCTGCCCCTCGTAGCGGGTGATGACTACGCTGCTGACGTAAAGACCGAAGCCCCGGAAGGCGTCGATGAGGCGCAGCACGTCCTGGTCATAGGTGATGCCCAGATCGCCGCGGATCTTGTTCTTCACGATGTCGCCGGCGTGGATGGCGATGACGATCTCGGCCTTGTCGGCCATGGATTTCAGCATCTGGATCTTGCTGTCCGGCGCAAAGCCGGGCAGCACCCGCGACGCGTGATAATCGTCGAACAGCTTGCCGCCGAACTCCAGATACAGCTTGCCGCCCAGCTTGGCGATGCGCTTTCGGATCTCCTCCGATTGGCGCTGGATATAAAGTTGGTTGTCAAATCCCTGTTTCATGTCGCTTCCCCCTTCGCGAGCCGAAATAATCAAAATAACTTCCTCATTTTATCATATTTTGTCGCAAAAACAAGGCAAAACCGGAGGGTTTTCGCGCCAAAAATCAGGCTGCATCTTTGGTGAATTTTTTCGCAGTTTCCCTCTTTTCCTTCAGCGCGTTTTGCGGTATAATAATAATGTATCACCCCATAGGTGATTTTTGCAAAAGAGAAAGCGTCCGGCCGAAAAGCCGGACGCTTTTTTGTCCGATCAGCCGAACAGCGCCAGCAAAAAGCCCGCTGCGATGGCCGAGCCGATGACGCCGGCCACGTTGGGGCCCATGGCGTGCATCAAAAGGAAGTTGGAGGGATTGGCCTTCTGGCCTTCCACCTGAGAAACACGGGCGGCCATGGGCACGGCGGACACGCCGGCCGAGCCGATGAGGGGGTTGATCTTGCCGCCGGAGAGCTTATACATCAGCTTGCCCACCAGCAGTCCGCCCACGGTGGAGAAGGAGAACGCGATCAGACCCAGCAGCACGATGCCCAGCGTCTTCACGGTCAAAAAGCGGTCGGCCACGGTGGTGGCGCCCACGCTGATGCCCAGAAACAGGGTGACGATGTTCATCAGCGCGTTCTGGGCGGTGTCGTTGAGGCGCTCGGTAACGCCGCATTCCCGCAGCAGATTGCCGAACATCAGGCAGCCGATCAGCGGCGCGGTGGAGGGGATGAGCAGGATGACGAAGGAGGCCACCACGATGGGGAACAGGATCTTTTCGGTCTTGCTCACCTCGCGGGTCTGCTCCATTTTGACGCTGCGCTCTTTTTCCGTGGTCAGCGCCCGCATCAGCGGGGGCTGGATCATGGGGATCAGCGCCATATAGGAATAGGCGGCGATGGCGATGGGCCCCAGCAGATGGGGCGCCAGCTTATTGGTCAAAAACAGGGCCGTGGGGCCGTCGGCGCCGCCGATGATGCCGATGGAGGCCGCCTCAGGGCCGGTAAAGCCCAGAAGGATCGCCCCGAAAAAGGCCAGAAACACGCCCAGCTGCGCCGCCGCGCCCAAAAGCAGGCTCTTGGGGTTGGACAGCAGAGGGCCGAAATCGGTCATGGCCCCTACGCCGAGAAAGATCAGCGAGGGATACAGGCCGGTCTTGACGCCGATATACAGAACGTCCAGCAGGCCGCCCTGTGTGAGGATGTAGCCGTAGCTGTGATAATGGGCGCTGGCGGGGTCCAGAAAGGCGTCCCACATCTCCATGTGGTACAGCCCCGATCCGGGCAGGTTGGTCAGCAGCACGCCGAAGGCGATGCCCACCAGCAGCAGGGGCTCGAATTTCTTTTTGATGCCCAGAAAGAGCAGCACGCAGGCCACGGCGATCATGATCAGGTTTTTCCAGCCGCCCGCGGCAAAAAACGCCGCGAAGCCGGATTCCCGCGCCAGCCTGCCCAGGGTCTCGAGAATGTTCATGAGACCCCTCCTTATGCCAGGACGACCAGCACCGCGCCGGTGTCCACGGCGGAGCCCTTGCTCACCGCCACCTGCGCCACGGTGCCGTCGCGGGGAGCGAGGATCTCATTCTCCATCTTCATGGCCTCCAGCACCACCAGCACGTCGCCCTTTTTCACGGCGGCGCCCTGCGCGGTCTTGACCTGAAGGATGGTGCCCGGCATGGGCGCCTTGACCGCCTCGCCGGCCGCGGTCTGTGCCGGAGCAGGAGCCGCCGCGGGAGCGGGGGCGGGGGCGGCGGCCGGGGCCGCGGGAGCCGGAGCCGCCGCGGGAGCGGGGGCCAGCGCCTCGTATTCGTCCACCAGCATGGCGGAGGTCTCGTCCACCTCCACCTCGTAGGTTTTGCCGTTCAGCGTCACTTTATATTTCATTTGTCCTTCACCTCTCGAATGGATTTGAAGCGCAGCTCGTTCAGCGGCTTATTCAGCCGGTGCGCCACCACGGCCATCACCATGGCCGCCTCGCGCTCGGGCACGTCGTGCAGCAGGATCTCGCCGCCGGTGCCCTTGGCGGGCAGCGCCCTGGGCGCCTCCTTCGCGGGGACGGCAGGCTCGGCAGGCAGGGCGGAGGCGATCTTTTCCTCCGATCTGCGCCCTGCGGCGACCATGATCTTGCCCAGCAGCAGCACCACGATCATCAGCATCACCAGTCCGAAAAAGACCACGGCATAGCCCAGCAGCCCGTAAACGGCGGCCCCTCCGATCTCAATATCCTTCATGGGGCGCCTCCTTACATCTCTTCGATGGTGTATTTGACGCGGCGCTCTTCCTCTTCCCTGCGCCGGGTCAAAAACGCTTCGGCCACCTGGGGGAAGGCGGCGTAGCTCAGCACGTCCTCCTCGGTTTTGGCCAGATCGCCGATCTCGCTCTTGAACTTCTCATAGCCCGGCTCCAGCAGGTCGGCGTAGCGGCAGGTGACGGGCTGCTCGTCGCCCAGCACCCGCTTGCGCAGCTCCTCGTTCACCTTGCCGGGGGCGCGGCCGTATTCCCCGTGGAGATAGGCCTTGATCTCCTTCGAGACCATTTTATACCGCTCGCCCGCCAGCACGTTGTTGGTGGCCTGTACGCCCACCATCTGGGACGAGGGCGTCACCAGCGGCGGATAGCCCAGATCCTCGCGGACGCGGGGCACCTCCTCCAGCACCTCCTGGAAGCGGTCCAGCTTCTTCTGGGCAGTGAGCTGGGCCACCAGATTGCTCAGCATGCCGCCGGGGACCTGATAGGTCAGCGCGTCGGGGTCGGTGCCCAGCACGATGGGGTTGAGCAGGCCGCTGTCGATGGCCTTTGCCCGGACGGGCTTGAAGAAATCGTTGATCTCCTTGAGGGTATGGGTGTCCAGCCCGGTGTCATAGCCCATCTCGGAAAGCACATAGTGCATGGTCTCGGTGGGGGGCTGGCTGGTGCCGCCGGAGAAGCAGGCGATGGCGCAGTCGATCACGTCGGCGCCCGCCTCGGCCGCCTTGAGCACCGTCATGGGGCCCATGCCGGTGGTGCAGTGGGTGTGCACCACCACGGGGATGGACACGTTGGCCTTAAGCTCCTTTACCAGGTCGTAGCAGGCCTGGGGGCTCATGATGCCGGCCATGTCCTTGATGCATACCGAATGACAGCCCATCTTTTCCAGCTGTCTGCCCAGATCCACGAACATCTCCAGATTGTGGATGGGGCTGGTGGTATAGCACAGTGTGCCCGAAACGTGTGCGCCGCATTTCAGCGCCTCGTCCACCGCCACCTCGATGTTGCGCAGGTCGTTGAGGGCGTCGAAAATGCGGATGATGTCGATGCCGCACTCCACGCTCTTGCGGACAAAGGCGCGCACGATGTCGTCGGGATAATGCTTATAGCCCAAAAGGTTCTGCCCGCGCAGAAGCATTTGCAGCTTGGTGTTTTTGACGTGCCTGCGGATGGTGCGCAGCCGCTCCCAGGGGTCTTCGTTGAGATAGCGGAGGCAGCTGTCGAAGGTGGCGCCGCCCCAGCATTCCAGCGAATAATAGCCCGCCTTGTCCATCGTCTCCAGAATGGGGAGAAAATCCTCCAGCGGCATTCTGGTGGCCATCAGCGACTGCTGCGCGTCCCGCAGGACGGTCTCGGTGATCCGGATCTTCATGTGATGGTTCCACTCCCTTTTCATAACAGGTCTTTTGCGCCCGGGCGCAAAAAGCCGATCTTCTCCGATTATTTTAACTATATCAAAACTCTGTGAAAAAAGCAACAAACTTTTCCCTTTCCCATCCTCTTTTCGTAGGTTTTTCCAAAAACCCGCTTTTTTGTTTTGCATTTTGGATATTCTGTGGTATAGTATAGGATATGAAAAAATGGACAGTTTCGTTCGTTTCGTGATTTTCACCAAAGGAGACCCTTCTTTTTTATGAAAAAAGACGTAATCATCTCGATCCGCGGCCTGCAGGAGGCGCCGGAGGCCGAGGAGCAGCAGGAGCCCGTGGAGCTGGTGACCGCCGGACGGTATTACCGGAAAAACGGGAATTATTATATCAGCTATGAAGAGACGGCCCTCACCGGGCTGGAGGGCACCCGCACCACCCTGAAGGTGGGCGGCGACACCGTGCGGGTGATCCGCACGGGGCTTTATCCCTCGGAGCTGGTCTTTCAGCAGGGCAAGCGCCATCTTTCGCTGTATCACACCGACTACGGCGATCTTTCGGTGGTCATCTCCACCCAGCGGATCAAAAACACCCTCACCGACGAGGGCGGCGAGATCGACGTGAAATACGCTGTGGAGATCGGCAGCAGCCCCGTCGGGGTCAACCACCTTTGCCTGAAGATCAACGACGCAGAAAAGAAAGGAGCGATCGCTCAATGAATCATATCCAGTTTGCCATCGGCCAGGCCCGCAGCCTGATCCGCGGCGCTTACGACAGCGCCGTCGCCGCCGGGCTGCTCCCCGCCGCGCAGGTGCGCGAGCCCCAGATCGAGATCCCCAAGGATCTGCGCAACGGCGACTATGCCAGCGGCTTCGCCATGCAGAACGCCAAAGTCTTCGCCATGCCGCCCCGCAAGGCGGCCGAGATCCTGGTCTCCTGCATGAAGCTGGAGGACACCTGCTTTGCTTCCGCCGAGATCGCCGGCCCGGGCTTTCTCAATCTGCGTCTGAATCACCTGTGGTTCCAGCGGGTGCTGGAGGACATCGTGGCCGAGGGCCGCGACTACGGCCGCACTGCCGCCGAGCATCCCGAAAAGATCATGGTGGAGTTCGTTTCCGCCAACCCCACCGGCCCCATGCACATGGGCAACGCCCGGGGCGGCGTGCTGGGCGACTGTCTGGCCGAGGTGCTTTCCCGGGCGGGCAATCAGGTTTTCCGGGAGTTTTACGTCAACGACGCCGGCAATCAGATCGAAAAATTCGCCAAATCGCTGGAGGCCCGCTACCGTCAGCTCATCCTGGGCGAAGACGCGGTGGAGTTTCCCGAGGACGGCTATCACGGCAGCGATATCCGGGAGCTGGCCCGTCTCTTCCGGGAGGAAAAGGGCGACGGCTGGCTGGACAAGCCCACCGAGGAGCTCCACGCCGAGCTGGCCCGCTTCGGCCTGGCCCGCAACATCCCCGCCATGCAGGCCGATCTGGAGCGGTACAACATCCATTACGACACCTGGTTTTATGAGAGCTCTCTCCATGAGAGCGGCTTTGTGGCCGACACGGTGGACAAGCTCACTCAGCGGGGCCATACTTATGAAAAGGACGGCGCGCTGTGGCTCAATACCTCCGGCCTGCTGCGGGAGATGTACCGCGCCGAGGGCAAGACCGACGAGGAGATCGACAACCTGGGCCTGAAGGACGACGTTCTGCGCCGGGCCAACGGCTTTTATACCTATTTTGCCGCCGACATCGCCTATCACCGCAACAAATTCGAGGTCCGCGGCTTCGACCGGGTCATCAACATCTGGGGCGCCGACCACCACGGACACGTGGCGCGGCTCAAGTGCGCGCTGGACGCGCTGGGCCTCGACGGGAGCCACCGGCTGGAGATCGTGCTCATGCAGCTGGTGCAGCTTGTGCGGGACGGCCAGCCCGTCCGCATGAGCAAACGCACCGGCAACGCCATCGCCCTGCGGGATCTGCTGGACGAGGTGAGCATCGACGCCGCCCGCTTCTTCTTCAATTCCCGCGCCGCGGCCTCGCCCATCGAGTTTGATCTGGGTCTGGCCGTCCGGCAGGACAGCGACAACCCCGTGTATTACGTCCAGTATGCCCACGCCCGCATCAAGAGCATCCTGAAGGCGCTGGAGCAGAACGGCATCGCCGTCGACGTTTCCGCCGCCGACCTTTCCCTGCTCACCCAGCCCTCCGAGCTGGAGCTGATCCGTGAGCTTTCCCGCCTGCCGGAGGAGATCCGTCTGGCGGCCGCCCAGCGGGATCCCTCCCGCCTCAACCGCTATTGCACCCAGGTAGCCACCGCTTTCCACAAGTTCTACACCGAGTGCCGCATCAAAGAGGCCGAGCCCGGCTTGCGGGACGCGCGCATCCTTTTGTGCAACTGCACCGCCGCCGTCATTGAAAACGGGCTTTCCGCCTTTGGCGTTTCCGCACCCGATCACATGTGATCCGTCCAACGCCGCAGGCTGTGCCTGCGGCGTTTTGCTTCTCTTGGTCCGGAAAGGAGTCATCATGAAAAAACGCATTTTTGCCCTGCTGCTGGCGGTCTGTCTGCTGGCGGCGGCGGTCCTCCCCGTTTATGCCGAGGCCTTCACCCCCGAGGAACAGTATGAGGCGCTGTGCGCCACCGCCGCGCTCATTCGGGAATTCGGGCTGGACAGCTCGTCCCTGGACGACCCCCTGGGCCGTGTTTTGCCCGGCTCCCCCTCGAAGGAGGAGGTGATCGCCCGGCTCACAGCCGATCCCGAGCTCTATGCCCGGCTGATGGCCGAGATGCTCTCGGCTTACGATTCTCACACCATGTACGTCCCCGCCGGCTCTTACGAGCAGACCTTCTATACCACCTCGTCCTACGTGGGCGTGGGGATGACGCTGCAGCCGCACCCGCTGGGCGCGCTGGTGAGCGAGCTCCATCCCCGGGGCGGCGCCGCCGGGGCGGGGGTCCTTCGGGGCGACGTCATCACCGCCGTAGACGGCGTTTCGGTGAAGGGCTATACCGTGACGTCCGTATCTCAGCTCCTGCGGGGCGACGCCGGCACGCAGGTCGCCGTCACCGTGCTGCGGGGACAGGATGAAAAGCGCTTCACCCTCACCCGGAGCGAGCTGACCACCCTGTGCTATTACGGCACGCCGCTGGAGGAAAACATCTTTTACATGCACTGGAGCGCCGTCATGAACGACGGCAGCTACCTGCTCTTTCTGCGGGATCTCAACACCATGGGCGATACGGAGCAGAAGTGCCTGATCCTGGATCTGCGGGGCAACCCCGGCGGCGACCTGGAGCTGGCGTTTTCCATCATCACCGACCTTTTGCCGGAACGGGTGGTCTTTTTCAGCACCGCCACCCGCGACCCCAAAACCGACGAGCTTGACGTGCGCTATCAGCTGAGCGACGGCGCGGGCCGGGCCTTCCGCCACATCTATATCCTCACCGACGAGGGCAGCGCCTCGGCCGCCGAGATCATCACCGCCTCGCTGTGCGACACCGGCTACGCCACCTCTATCGGCTCCCATACCCACGGCAAGGCCCGGGGACAGTATCATATTCCGCTGCCCGACGGGTCCACCGTGGTGCTGACCACCATGAAGCTGATGTCGCTGCGGCAGGGCGATTATGAGGGCGTCGGTCTTGCCCCCGACGTGCCCTCCCAGCGGGTATACGTCCCTTCGGAGGAAACCATCACCGTGCCCGCCGACGTGGCGCTGGCGCCTTACAGCTGCTCGGACAACGGCGAGCTCCTCAACCGGGCGCTGGTGGCGCTGGGCTGCCTGCCCCGGCTGCCCGAAAAGCCCTATCAGGTGGGCGACGAAACGCTGGCCGCGCTGAAGGATCTGCGGGCGCGCTATTATCTGACCGACCCCGCCCCCGGCGCCGGGATCCCCACCATTCAGCTGGTCAATCTGCTTTTGCAGCAGCAGGGACAGGGCTCCTATCTCCGGGACGACCCGCTCCAGACCGCCATCGAGCTGGCCCGGGAGCTGCTGGCAGCGCCCGCCGAGGTGCCCGCCGCGTGATTCTTTAACGGAAAAGCGCCCCCCGCCGGGGGCGCTTTTTTCTTTACTCCGCAAACGCCTGCACAAGCGTCCGGGCCGCGTCGGGGATCTCTTCGATCCGCAGGCCGGCAAAGCCCACCACCACCGTCCCCGCGATCGGCGGCGCGCCCAGGCAATAAGCGCTCAGTCCCCGCAGCGGGATATCCGCCCGGGCCGCGCGGGCCGTCAGCCACGCTTCGTCCCTTCCGGGCAGCGTGAGCAGAAAGTGCAGTCCCGCCTCCGTGCCCCGGGTCTCCGCGCCGGGCAGCGCCCGCAGTCCCGAAAGCAGAAGCTCCTGCTTTTTCCGGTAAAGATTGACGCTGCGGCGCAGGTGACGGCTGTAAAGCCCCCGCTGGATGAAAAGCCGCAGGGTCTGCTGCTCGAAGCGGGAAACGGTGGATGCGCCGTAGCCGAAAACCTGGCGGTAGCGTCCCAGCAGCGGGCGGGGCAGCACCAGATAGGCCACGCGGATCCCCGGCGCCACCGAACGGGAAAAGGTGCCCACATAGATCACCTTTCCCTCGCTGTCCATGCTCTGCATGGCGGGGATGGGACGGCTGGCATAGCGGAACTCGCTGTCGTAATCGTCCTCGATGAGATAGCGGCCCTCCTGCTCCTCCGCCCAGCGCAGCAGGCGGCTCCGCCGCCCTGCCGGCATGGTGACGCCCATGGGAAACTGATGGGACGGGGTGACGCAGGCCACGTCGGCGCCGCTGTGCCGCAGGGCGTCCTCCTCCATTCCCTCTCCGTCCAGCGGAATGGGGCGGATCGAGCGATCATGGCTGCGGAGCACCCGGTGGAGCGCGCCGTAGCCCGGGTTCTCCACGGCATAGACCGCGTCTGCGGGCAGCAGCCGCACCACCACGCTCAGCAGATATTCGATCCCCGCGCCCACCACGATCTGGTCGGCCTCGCATCGAACGCCCCGGTATTCCCGCAGAAAAACCGTGAGCGTTTCCCGGAACGAGCGGTCGCCTCCCGCCTCGCCCCGCTGCAAAAGCTGGGGATCCCGGGAGATGACCTCCCGGCTGATCCGCGCCCAGGAGGCATAAGGAAAGAGCGAGGTGTCCACCGCCCCGGTGGAAAAATCGAACCGCGGCGGCCGCGGGGGGCGGTCTTCCCCTTCGTCCGTCTGCCGCAGCTCCCCCGCAGGCATCGCCCGGGCCAGCGCGGCGCTGACGTAATAGCCGCTCTTTGGCACGGCCCGCAGATAGCCCTCGGCCGTGAGCATGCCGTAGGCGGTCTCCACCGTGCTCTGGCTCACCCCCAGCGCCGCCCGCAGCGCCCGCTTGGAGGGGAGCTTTTCCCCCTCCTTCAGGCGTCCCGCTTCCATCTCGCCGATAAAATAGCGGTAGATCTGCTCGTAAAGGGGCCGCTTGTCCCCCGTTTGCAGCTTGAGTGTGACAGTTTCCATTCTGACCTCCCGAATCGTTGTCTTTTTCGATAGAATACCCGTGCCAGTTTTCTTGATCCTATCATAAAAAGGCAAAAAAAACAAGCGCGCCCGGGGCGCGCCCGTTTCCTTCTGTCACAGCGGGATCACCCCGCAGGCATACCCGAAATATTCCGGATGCTCTGCCGCCATCCTTTGCAGCGACGTCTGTCTGTGAGATTTGTTTTTTCCGGGAAAAAGCGTTTCCATCGCCTGATCCCGGTCCGGGCAGGCGCCGATGATCCGAAACCGCTCCGCAAATCGCCGGATATTGGAATCGCGGGACAGCCGCGCCGTCATGGGCGGATACAGCATCCAGCTGTAACACAGGAACGCCCGATAAGAAACGCGGGAACCGTGTTCCCGGAAAAAGGCTTCGGCGGCCCGAAGCGATCCTTCCACCGCCTCATCCCGCAGATCGGCGCCCTGCTGGATATGGCAATTCAGCACCGGCGCGCCCGGCGGGAGCGCCGCTTTCTGCTCCCGGGAAAAGGTCATATAGGGCTCGCCCAGCGTTTCCTCGTCCAGATAGATCATCTGAAACGGCTGAAACTGCAGCGCCCCGAGCTTGAATATTTCCCCGTTCATGATATGGCGGAACCAGATCACGTCCTCCTTGCTCAAGCCCGGCTTTCCCGTTCTTTGGCGATAAAGCCCCGCCCGCAAAGACACGTCCCGAAAGGTGTCGAAAATCACGCTGTCGGAGGCGCCCAGCTTTTTATAATCGTGATATTTTTCCAACAAAAGCTGTGTCACGACAGCCAGCCGGGTCAGCGGCATTCTCCTGCACAGGAAATAATCAAAATTTTCTCCGGAATAGGCCGTTCCGGCGATTTCCCGAACGGAGGAGGCGCTTTGATTCAGCTTTTTCAAAACCGCCTGCTCGGTTTCGGTTTCATAACGCAGCTCCGCCAGCAGTTTTTCCGGCGTCATCCATTCCCTCCGTTTCGCTTTCCGCCGTCGTAGCGGTAAGCCTTTCCGCAGCGGAAGCAGCAGCATTTTCCGCTGCCGAAGCCCCGCAGAGGCGCCACGGTCTTCCCGCAATAGGGGCAGCGCAGCTTGATCAGCCGCACCGCCTGAGACGCGACGAACAGCGCCCCCGTCACAACCGCAAAGACGACGACGCCCGCCGGAAGCCCGTTGGCCGAGCAGATCATCAGGCCCATCAGTGCCAGGACCGCGCCGGCCAGCAGCAGGCCGGCGATCACGGCCCAGCGGCGTGAGAGGAACCGTTCCTCCTCGATCTCCGCGGGCGGCGGCACAGGCACGGCGTCCGCCGCCGCGCCGTTTTCCAGCGTGATCGCCCAGCCGTGCCCCGGGGCGGGCTGCGCCTCGTAGCGGCTGGCAAACCGCTGGGGAAAAAGCGTCTGCATCACGGCGGCGATGGGCCCGCCGTGGGTGACTACCACGGCATCGCGCCCTTCGGAAGCCAGCCTTTCCCATGCCTCCAGCACGCGGCGTTTCATCTCCGCGCCGCTCTCGCCGCCGGGACAGGGATTCTGTTCGTTGTCGCCCTCCAGCCACGCCTGATAGGCGGGCTGATCCTTCAGCATCTCGTAGCTTTGCAGCTCAAAATCGCCGAAATCCATCTCCCGGAAGGCAGGCTCCCGCTCCCAGCTCCCGCCGAACAGGAGCTCCGCCGTTTTTTCGGTCCGGCGCATGCCGGAGGTCAGGCGGCGCAGCCCCTCGGGGTCCGGATAGCCGCCCTTGCGCTTCAGCGCCCGCAGCTCGGCTTCGCCCTCCGGCGTCAGCGGAAGGTCGGAGCGGCCGCAATAAAGCATTTCGGTGTTGGCCAGTGTCTTGCCGTGGCGGATGAGCCAGATCGTCTGCATAAGCGCCTCCTTATTTCAACCGCTGGGGCAGACCGCAGAACAGGCGGGTGACGGTGTCGGCCTCGCGGCTGAGGACCGCCAGCATCCGTCCCGTCGCCTCCCGCCACGCCCGGGTCTCGGCCTCCATGGGCACCACGCCGCAGGAGATATCGTCGCAGATCAGCACCGCCTGCTTCCACTCCTCCCGCCGCGTCAGGATCTCCTGTTCGGGGACGAACCCCCGCCGCAGGCAGAACAAGGCGTATTGCTCCAGCCGGCGGACGCAGGGACGGGAAAAGTCGGCTCCCATCTCAGCGGTGCAGGTGAAAATTTCCCCGTCGGAAAAGCCGTAATGCTCTTTTGCGTAAGCGGTCTTGCCCTGAAAGGCCCCGCCGATGATCAGATCCATAAGTCACTCCTTACAGCAGCGTCAGCGCCGCCACGCCCGCCAGCTCTCCCAGCGTCAGGGCAAACCCCGAAACGTCGCCCGAAACGCCGCCCAGCTGTCTTGCTCCGTACCAAACCGCGATCCAATAGCCGCAGGCGCCCGCCAGAGGAGCCAGTCCTTTCAGCCCCAGCAGCGCGGCGGGCAAAATCACGCCCAGCGCCAGGCAGACGACAGGCAGCGCCGGCGGTGTTTTGCTCTTTTGAAATCCGCCGGCGTACTGGCTGGTCTGCATGGGCTTCATCCGGGAAACGGCGATTGCGGCGCAGGCCCGGGTGACCACGGGCAGCAGGATAAGCGGCAGATACGCGCAGATGCCCGCCGAACGCCACAGGCCGCAGCCCGCCATGGCCAAAAGCGCCATGCCGATCACAGCAAAGGAGCCCGTATGGGGATCCTTGAGGATCTCCCGCCGCCTTTCCGGATCCCTCCTGGAAAAAATGGCGTCGCAGCAATCCAGATAGCCGTCCAGATGGATGCAGCCCGAAAGCAGCCAGGGCGCGGCGCACAAAATCGCCGCCGTTACTCCCGCGGGCAGGGTCAGCAGCCGGCACAGCCAAAGCGCCAGCGCCCACAGCCCCCCGATGACGCCGCCCACCAGCGGCAGGCAGGAGATCATCCGGGGCCGGGCCTCCTCGTCCCAGATCTTCACCGGACAGGGGATGCCGCAAAACATCCCGAAGCACATCCAAAAGGCATACCAGGCTTGTTTCATTCGGGCAGCACCCCCTTGTGCAGGATCACGTTTCCGGCGCACACCTCGGCCGCCGTATCGCAGGCGGCGCACAGCGTCCGGTCGATATCCGCCAGGCCCCGGCGATAGGCGTTGGTCCATTCGTCGTACTGCCCGGCGTCGCTGTAAATAAAGTCGCTGACGAACACGACGTGCTCCGCCCAATCCGCCAGCCGCAGAAGCGACTGCTTAGCCCGCTCGGGCGCGGCAGGGTCGATGCCCCGGGCGGAAAACATCTCGTTTGCCAGAAGAGCCGTCACGCTGTCGAACAGCACCGTTCCCCGGGGTCTTTTTTCCATGGCCCGATGGGGCTCCAGCGGACATTCCACCGTTTCAAAGCCCCAGCCCTCCCGCTCCCGCAAGTGGCGGGCGATGCGGGCTTCGTCCTCCTCGTCGTGAGGGATCATGGTAGCGGCGTAATACAGCGGTCCGTCTCCCGCCAGCCCCTTGCTCAGGCGCTGCGCCAGGGTGGATTTTCCGTTTTTCGCGCCGCCGGAAAGAAAAATTTTCATGCTTTTTCCTGCTCCTTCACGGTAAAGGCGTCGCCCCGGCGGATGTCGGCAAGATAGCCGTCGTCAATGGCTGCCTGCTCAAAGGTGGCCATCTCGTTCATCACGGCGCAGGCCGCCTCCACGGTCAAAAAGGCCAGCGGACAGCCGCTTCCCTCGCCCAGCCGCATATCCAGCTGCAAAAACGGCTCCAACCCCAGCTCTTTGACGGCGGGGAGATAACCCCGTTCAAAGGACACGTGAGAGGCGATCATATAATCCCGGGCGTCGGGGCAAAGCCGTGCGGCGCACAAAGCCGCCACCACGGAAATGAATCCGTCGATGACCACGGGCAGGCGCTCGGCCGCAGCCCCCAAAAACGCGCCGCACATGGCGCACAGATCGAAGCCGCCCACCTTGGCCAGCACGTCGATGGGGTCGGCGGGGTCGGGCCGGTGAAGCGCCAGCCCTGCGGCGATCACCTGCTTTTTCCGGTCAAAGGCGCCGTCGGTGAGGCCGCCGCCCCGGCCGGTGACCGCCTCCGCGTCCAGCCCGGTCAGCGCCGCCAGCACGGCGGAGGAGGTGGTGGTGTTGCCGATGCCCATCTCTCCCACGCCCAGAATTTCCACGCCCTCGGCCTTGGCGATGCAGGCCTGCTCCACGCCGGCCTTCAGCGCCTCCAGCGCCTGCTGCCGGGTCATGGCGGGAGCGCGAAGGAAGTTCTGCGTGCCGCAGGCCACCTTTTTGTTGATCACTTCCGGGCATGGCACGTCGCACATCACGCCCACATCGATCACCCGCAGCTCGTCGCCGAAATGCTTTGCCAGACAGGAGGCCCCCGTCAGCCCGCGGGTAAGATTGATCGTCTGAGCCAGCGTGACGCTCTGAGGCGCGGAGGAAACGCCCTCCTCGCAAACGCCGTTGTCGGCGCAAAACACCAGAATGCGCCGTTTTTTCACCTGATTATGCACCTGTCCCGTCATGCCTGCCAGCCGGACGGCCAGCGTTTCCAGCTTGCCCAGGCTGCGGGGCGGCTTGGCCAGACTGTCCATCCGGGCCGACGCCGCTTCCATCGCCGCCCGGTCTGCGGGGCGGACGGCGGCGAGCACCGCCGCCAGCATGGCTTCTTCCTGATCGTGTTTCATTCTGATCCCCCGATCCATCCCTGCCGGGCCAAAAAGAGGCAGGAGGCCTCGGCCTCCAGCGTTTCCAGCGTCCACGTGGCGTCGGGCGCCAGCTCCTCCAGCAGGGGCAAAATTTCTCTCATCGGGATCGTCCCCGAAAAAAGCGGGCTGTGGGTATCCCACGTGCCGTCATTGTTGTGCAGATGGACGTGACCGAGCCAGGGCGCCGTGCGCCGCACCCACTCCATGGGCGAAGCGCCCCCCTCCTGCGCGTTGGCATGTCCCACGTCAAGGCACAGCCGCAGACGGGGATGGTCCACCTGCCGGACGATCTCCAGCGGGACGCGGGGATCGTTTTCCAGCACGTTTTCCAGCACGATGGGCGGCCCCGACGGATGCTCTTTCAAAAAATCCCGCCAAAAGTCCGCCGAACGGCCGATATACCACTCCGGATAATAGATCCGGGGGATATAGCCCGTGTGCAGCACCAGCTTTTCCGCCGCCAGCTTTTCGGCCATGACCAGCGCCTGGGCAAAGCGCGCCCGGGTGATCTCGGTGACCCGGGGCTCGATGGCGGCGGTGGAAAGCTCGTTGAAGGGCCCGTGGACGATCCGCCGGAAAACGCCTGCCAAAAAGACTTCTTCCCTTGCAAGGGCGTCCGGCTCGTCCATCTCGGCAGCGGTGCAGAACCGGTCGCTCTCGACGCCCAGTCCCCATTTCTCCGCCGCCGCACGGCAGTCGGAGGCGACGGAGGCGATAAAGATCCTGTTTTTCCGGTCCACGGCGCTCTTCCTTTCGTTCACAGTTCCTGTTTTATTATAGCAAATCGCGCTTTTGCTGTAAAGCCGCTTTTCCTCTTGCTTTTCCGCCGGGTTTGGGCTACAATCATGCCAGAACCATCATTTGGAAAAGGAGCGATCCCATGATCCGTTTTGACTGCGATTATCTGGAGGGCGCCCATCCCGCCATCCTGCAGAAGCTCATAGAGACCAACATGGACCAGACCATCGGCTACGAGGTGGACCCCTATTGCGAGGCCGCCGCGGAAAAGATCCGGGCCGCCTGCGCCTGCCCCGGCGCCGCCGTGCATTTTCTGGTGGGCGGCACTCAGACCAACACCACTGTGATCTATTCTCTCCTGCGCCCCTGGGAGGGCGTGCTTTCCGCCGACACCGGCCACATCAACTGCCACGAATCGGGCGCCATCGAGGGGACGGGCCACAAGGTGATCGCCCTGCCCGGGCAGGACGGCAAGCTCACCGCGGAAATGGTGGAAAACGCCTTTGAGGCGTGGAAGGCCGACGCCTCCTGGGAGCATATCGTCAAGCCCGGGATGGTCTATATCTCCCATCCCACCGAGACCGGCACCCTGTATACCCTGGCCGAGCTCACCGCCCTCAGCGAAACCTGCCGCAGGCTCCGGCTGCCCCTGTATCTGGACGGGGCGCGTCTGGGCTACGGACTGGCCGCCGAGGGCACCGATATCACCCTGCCCGATGTGGCCCGCCTGTGCGATATCTTCTATATCGGCGGCACCAAGGTGGGGGCGCTGTTCGGCGAGGCGCTGGTCATTCCCGATCCCGCTCTCATCCCAGACATCCGCTCGCTGATCAAGCAGCGGGGCGGCCTGCTGGCAAAGGGGCGGCTGCTGGGCATCCAGTTCGACGTGCTCTTTACCGACGGCCTGTATTTCAAGCTGGGGAAGCACGCCATGGATCTGGCCCGCACCCTGCGGGAGGGCTTCGCCGCAAAGGGCTATTCCTTTATGTGCGACAGCCCCACCAATCAGCAGTTCCCCATCCTCTCCTATGAGCAGATCGAGCGTCTGTCCAAGGACTTTTCCTTCGACGACTACGGCCCCGCCGACGCGCACCACCGCTACGTGCGCTTCTGCACAAGCTGGGCCACCACCGAGGAAAACGTGCGCAAGCTGCTGGAAGCCATCTGAGCAAGCCCCTCCGCGCCGCCGGGACGCACCGGCGGCGCTTTTCATTTAACAAATCTTTCAAAGACTTTTTTTCGCCGCTGTGCTATGATGATCCTGATCAAATCTGGCAGAAGGATGATATTGTGAGCTTTATCGAATTTGACAACGTGACCAAGCGCTATGTGGTGGGAGAGCAGGAGATCTACGCCGCAAACGGCGTCAGCTTTACGGTGGAAAAGGGCGAGTTCTGCGTGATCGTGGGCTCCTCGGGCGCCGGCAAGACCACCATTCTCAACATGCTGGGCGGCATGGACGGCTGCACCTCCGGCGTCATCCGGCTGGACGGCGAGGAGATCTCGGCCTACGACAGCCGCCGCCTCACCGAATACCGCCGCTACGACGTGGGCTTCGTCTTTCAGTTTTACAATCTGGTGCAGAACCTGACGGCGCTGGAAAACGTGGAGCTGGCCTCCGAGATCTGCCGCGACCCGCTTCCGCCCCGCCGTGTGCTGGAGCAGGTGGGTCTGGGGCAGCGAGCCGATAATTTCCCCGCCCAGCTTTCGGGCGGCGAGCAGCAGCGGGTGGCCATCGCACGGGCGCTGGCCAAAAATCCCAAGCTGCTGCTGTGCGACGAGCCCACCGGCGCGCTGGATTACGTCACCGGAAAGAGCATTCTTAAGCTGCTGCAGGACACCTGCCGCTCTACCGGCAAGACGGTGATCGTCATCACCCACAACACGGCGCTCACCGCCATGGCCGACCGGGTCATCCGTGTCAAAAGCGGGAAGATCGTCAGCAACGAGCGCAATCCCTCTCCCGTCCCCGTGGAGCAGATCGAATGGTAAAGCGGACGTTTTTCAAGGAGTGCGCCCGGGCGGTGCGGGGGACCTTCAGCCGGTTCCTCGCCATTTTTGCCATTGTGGCGCTGGGCACGGGCTTTTTGGCCGGACTTCTGGCCACCACCCCCGACATGCGCCGCACCGCGGGCGATTATTACCGGGACACCAATCTTTACGATCTGCGGATCGTGAGCAGCCTGGGTCTGGAGGAGGACGACGTCCGGGCCGTGGCAGGCGTGGCGGGCGTAAGCGCCGTCATGCCCGCCCGCTTTGCCGACCGTCAGCTCCTTCTGCAAAGCGGCGACACGCTGGTGGGGCGGCTCCACGGTGTGGCGGACTGGACAGACGAGAATGCGCTCAACCGTCCGCTCCTGGTGCGCGGCCGCTGGCCGCAAAGCCCGGACGAATGCGTGGTGGAGCAGGAGTTTGACCTGCTGGCCGATCTGCTGGACGTGGGCTGCACCCTGTCTCTGCTGCCGCCGGAGGAGGGGGAAACGGTCTTCCGCGTCGCCGATTACACGGTGGTGGGCGTGGTGACCTCTGGCTATTATATTTCCATGGTGCAGCGGGGCAGTACCTCGGTGGGCAACGGCTCCATCGGATGCATCGTTTACGTCAGCGACGCCTGCTTCGACCTGGATTATTACACCGATCTCTACGTCGCCGCAGCGGGCGCCGCCGAAGCCGAGGCCTATTCCGAGGAATACGACAGCGCGGTGGCCCCCGTGAAGGAAGCGATCGAAGCCCTCTCCGAGACCCAAAGCCACGTCCGCGCCGACCGCATCCGCAGCGACGCCCAAAGCGCTCTGCAGGACGCCCGGGCCGAGCTTGCGGACAAAAAGGCCGAGGGGCTGAAAGAGCTGGAGGACGCCTGCAAGACGCTGGAGGACGGCGAGCGGGATTATCAACAGGGCCTGAAGGAATACGAAGACGGAAAAACCGCCCTGTCGCAGGCGCGGGAGGAGCTGCAAAAGGCCGAGCGGGAGCTCCCGGAAGCGCTGCGGGAGCTGGAAGACGGGCGGCGGGACTATGCGGCCGGTCTGGAAGAATACGAGGCCGGAAAACGGGAGTATGAAGACGGGCTTGCCGCTTATCAGGCGGGACTGGCCGAGCTGGAGGACAACCGGGCCCGTCTTGAAGCGGCCGCCGCCGAGATCGCCTCGGGCGAGGACGCCCTTGCCGAGGCTGCGCAGCAGCTGGAAAGCGCCCGCGAGGAGATCCGCACCGGTTATCGCCAGCTCCGGGATGCCGAAGCCCAGCTGGACGACGGCAAAAAGCAGCTGGCAGAGGCCGAGCGTCAGCTGGACGCGGAGGAAGCACAGCTGGAGCTGGATCACGCCAGCGGCGCCATCGACGACGCCGCCTATGCCCTGGGCATGCTCCGCATCACCGTAGCGCGGGCAGTGCTCGCTTCCCAGAAGCAGGAACTCATCCGGGGCCAGCGGGAGCTGGATCAGGGCTACGCCAAGCTGAGAGACGCTGAGACGCAGCTGGCCGCCGGGCAGGCGGAATACGATGAAAACGCCGAAAAGCTGGACGACGCCCGCGCCCGGTGGGAAGAGGGAAGCGCACAGCTTGCCGAAGGCGAAGCCCTGCTTGCGGAGACCGGCGAACAGCTGGAAGGCGCCCGGGCCGAGCTGGAAAGCGCAAAGGCGGAGCTGGACGAGGCCGCCCGCCGTCTGGACGAAGGGCAGGTCGCCTATGAGGACGGGCAGCAGCGCCTGAGCCAGGGCCGCGCGGACTATCGCAGCGGCCTGCGGGAGCTGGAAAACGCCCGGGCCGAGCTGGAAAGCGGCCGGAAGGAGCTGGACGACGGCTGGGCTGATTACCGGAAGGGAGAAGAGGCGTTTTCCATCCGGATCTCCGACGCCGAGCAGAAGCTGGTGGAGGCCCAGGACCGGATCGACAGCATCGAATCGCCCGAATGGTACGTTCTGACCCGGGGCGAAAGCAACGAAGGGTATATTTTTTACGAAAGCGACACCGAAAAGGTGGCCTCCATCGCCAAGGTCTTCCCTGTGTTTTTCTTCCTGGTGGCGGCGCTGGTGGCCTCCACCACCATGACCCGCATGATCGACGAGGACCGGGGGAGCATCGGCACGCTGAAGGCCCTCGGCTACGGAAACGGCGCCATCGCGGCAAAATACCTGCTTTACGCAGCCTCCGCCTGCCTGCTGGGCAGCGTTTTCGGCCTGAGCGTGGGTCTGCCGCTGTTTCCCCGGGTGCTGTGCAACGCCTACCGGATGATGTATCAGATGCCGAAGCTGCATCCCGCGCCCCACGGCCGCTACATCCTGCTGTCGGCGGGGCTGATCCTCGCGGCGGTCTTGCTGGCCACGCTGGGGGCGCTGCGAACCTCTCTGCGGGACTGTGCGGCACAGCTCATGCGTCCCAAGGCGCCACCCGCCGGCAAGCGGATCTTCCTGGAGCACATCCGCCCGCTGTGGACCCGGATGCGTTTTACCCACAAGGTGACGGCCCGCAACCTGTTCCGCTATAAAAAGCGCTTTTTCATGACGGTGATCGGCGTTGCGGGCTGCACGGCTCTGCTTCTGACGGGCTTCGGCCTGCGGGATTCCATCCGGGATATCGTGGCCGTCCAGTTCGGGGAGCTGCAGAATTATCACATGACGCTGACCCTCCGCCACGACGGAGATGACCGCGCCGATCGTCGTGTCCGCGCCGTTCTCACCGACCCGACCCGCGTGACCGACTATCTTGCCGTCCACGCAGAAACGGGGACAGGCTCCTGCGACGGGCGGGAAACCGACCTGCATATCGTCGTCCCCTCCGACGACAGCCGCCTCACCGATTTCGTGGTCTTCCGGGACAGGAAGACCGGCGAGACCGTGCCCTTCTCCCGGGAGGGCGCCGTCCTCACGGAAAAAGCCGCCGCTCTGCTGGGCGTCCGCCCCGGCGGCACGCTCCTTCTGAAAATTCAGGACGGCAGCGAGGCCCGGATCCCCGTGGCGGGGATCTGCGAAAACTACGTCTACGGATATCTGTATCTTCCCCGGGATCTCTGGCGGGAGGCCTTTGGCACGGACGGCAGCTTCACCACCGTCCTGGCCAAGACCGTCGACCCCGATCAGGCCGCCCGGGACGCCATCGCCTCGGAGCTTCTCACCTCCTCCAACGCGCTGGGAGTCACCTTTACCACCACCGTGATCGACACCTTTACCGACATGCTTTCCCGCATCGACTATATCGTGATGGTGCTCATCATTTCGGCGGCGGCGCTGGCCTTCGTGGTGCTGTACAACCTCACCAACATCAACATCTGCGAGCGGGAAAAGGAGCTTGCCACCATCAAGGTGCTGGGCTTTTTCCCGCGAGAGGTCTCGGCCTATGTGTTCCGCGAGGCGCTGCTGCTCAGCCTGATCGGCACGGCGGCGGGGCTGATCGGCGGGATCTTCCTCCACCGGTTCGTGGTGCAGACCGCCGAGGTCGACGCCGTGATGTTCGGGCGGACGATCAAGCCGCTGAGCTATCTGATCTCCGCCGCCATGACCATGCTATTCACCCTGCTGGTGGATCTGGTGATGGAGCGCCGCCTGCGGAAGATCGACATGGTGGAATCGCTCAAGGCGCCCGAATAACGCAAAAAAGGCCGCGGCAGACGCCGCGGCCTTGTAGACTGTCGAAAAACCCGCTGCGCTGGGCTTTTTCGCCAATTTGGCACCGGCCTGCGGGCCGGAGTTCGCCGCATTTTTTGCGAAAAAACGCGGCGGGTCGTGGTGTTTTTGACCATTTTCACACAGAAAACGGCCAAAA